>JAUSNM010000039.1 GCA_030645535.1 Gallionella sp.
CTACATTTTGAAATCTTTTGAATCAACTACCAAATTCGTTCTGCTGCCATTTCTGGGTTGCGGGGACAGGATTTGAACCTATGACCTTCGGGTTATGAGCCCGACGAGCTACCGAGCTGCTCCACCCCGCGTCAGCGAAGACGAACTATAGCAAGACCATCCATCCACGTCAAACGGTATTTTCTTTTTTTATCATTTAACCGGTATATATGAACTATTAAGCACATTCACAGGACTATGGCTGTGCTGTTCCTTTTGTAACAAGTAATATGCACACCTAACCTTGCGCATACCGGAGCTTTATATGAAGAATGCCTCGCTTATTCTCGGACTTATTGTCCTGTCCACCATCCAACCAGGCTACGCAGACGATAATATCGTAGTCAGCGCAAAGCAGGTTCAGGCATTAGGCATCGCAACCGCCGCCTTACCAAACAAACAATCCGGCGAAGTTTCTGGTCTCCCCGCTCAAGTCGTTATTCCCGGCAATCAGTTGTATATCATCAGCACGCCCCTGGCGGCGATGATTGAACAAACCCTGGTTGGCGTAGGCGATAGCGTCAGGAAAGGCCAACCTATTGCTCGTCTGCAAAGCCCGGCTCTTGCCGAAGCACAGCGCGGCTTGTTGCAAGCCTCCGTGCAAAGCCAACTCGCACGGGAAAATCTGGCGCGTGACGAATCCTTATATAAGGACGGCATTATTTCCGAAAGCCGCTATCGAACCACCCGCGGCTCGTCGCTCGAAGCCCAGGCTGCCTTTTCGGAACGAAAACAGATGCTGCGCCTGTCCGGCATGTCCGATAGCGCGATTGCACAACTACAATCCGGCAACAACTTAAGCAGTTTGCTGACGATCACCTCACCTATCGATGGCGTGGTATTGGAAAAGACGGCCAGTGCGGGACAACGTCTGGATGCAGCCGTGCCGATTTTCAAGATTGCCAAGATCGATCCGCTCGCCCTGGAAATCCAGGCGCCACTGGCTGTCACAAGAGATCTGAACCTTGGTGCTGCAATCACCATTCCCGCTTTTTCTGCCAGCGGCAAACTCACGGCGATAGGTCGCAGCCTGACCGGCAGCAATCAGACCGTTTTGTTGCGCGGTGTCATCTTGCTGGGCGCTGAAAACCTTCGTCCCGGCCAGTTCGTTGAAGCATCCATCAGCACCAGCGCAAACAGTGGTGCACAATGGAATATTCCCAACAGCGCGATTTCGCGCATCCAGGGCCGCGCCGTGGTATTCGTACAAACATCGCAAGGATTCCGTGCTCAAACCATTCGTATACTCAATGAAGGCGCACAGAACAGCGTTATCAGCGGCGCATTCAAGGGGGTTGAAAAAATTGCCGTACAGGGTGTTTCGGCGCTCAAGTCCAGCATGATGGGCATCGGCGGCGGTGATAAATAATGTTCTCAAAACTGGTTGAATTTGCTCTGACCCAGCGCCTGTTGGTGGCAGCGTTAACGCTGATGCTGATCGGTGCCGGCATCGTATCGTTCCGTGACTTGCCGATTGACGCGTTCCCGGATGTCTCTTCCACGCAAGTCAAACTCATCATGAAGGCACCGGGCATGACGCCGGAAGAAGTCGAGGCGCGCATCGTCACGCCCATTGAACTTGAAATGCTGGGCATACCCAATCAACGCATCATGCGCTCGATTTCAAAATACGCGATTGCCGACATCACCATCGATTTTGTCGATGGCACCGACATTTACTGGGCTCGCCAGCAGGTTGCCGAGCGACTGAACAATGCGCAGCGCGATTTACCGCCGGCAGCTTCCGGCGGTCTGGCACCGATTACCACGCCGCTGGGTGAAATGTTCATGTTCACGGTGGAAGGCGACAATGTCTCCCTTGAAGAGCGTCGCACCATTCTGGACTGGGTGATACGTCCGGCACTGCGTACGCTGCCCGGCGTTGCCGATGTCAATTCACTGGGTGGCCTGGCGCGCAGCTTTGAAGTGGTACCGGATCACAATGCGCTGGCATCGCACGGCATCTCTTTTGCGATGCTGCAACAGGCAGTGCAAACCAACAATCGCAACGACGGAGCCGGTCGCATCAACGATGGCGACGAAGCCTTGCTGGTGCGCGCTGAGGGCAGCATCAAAAATCTGCAGGATGTACGCAATATCGTGATCGCAAGTCCGGCTGGCAATCCGATACGCGTGGGCGATGTGGCCCTCGTGCGCATCGGCAGCATGACGCGTTACGGCGTCGTAACCCAAGACGGCCGTGGCGAAGCGGTGGAAGGCCTGGTGCTAGGCTTGCGCGGCGCAAATGCACAAAAAGTAGTCGCGGGCGTGCAAGCAAAATTACTGGAACTTGCCCCTGCCCTGCCCAAAGGCGTCACAACCAAAGTATTTTATGATCGCGGCAGCCTGGTAAACCGCGCAATCGGCACGGTATCGAAAGCACTTACCGAAGCCATCGTACTGGTGGTAATCCTGCTGGTGCTGTTTCTCGGCAACCTGCGTGCTGCTGTCGTGGTGGCCATCACGTTGCCGCTGGCGGTGCTGATCACCTTTATCCTGATGCAACAGTTCGGCATGTCCGCCAACCTGATGAGTCTGGGCGGCCTGGCTATCGCGATCGGTATGCTGGTAGACGGTTCGGTCGTGGTGATGGAGAACATCATCAATCATTTAGCCTCACGACGGGCACATATCCCGCATCTGCACGTCATATACCGTGCGGTTAAAGAAGTCATTACACCGGTGGCAGCCGGCGTTGCCATCATCATCATCGTATTTTTGCCACTGATGACGCTGCAAGGACTGGAAGGCAAACTGTTTATCCCGGTAGCCCTGACCATCGTGTTCGCGCTGGCAGGCTCTTTACTGCTGTCGCTGACCGTCGTGCCAATGCTCTCCTCCTTGCTGGTAAAGGAAGCGAGCCACGATGAACCCTGGCTGGTACGCAAAGCGATGGCGATCTATTCGCCGATGCTTGAACGCGCGCTGCAACGCGAACGCGTGGTCATCAGCGCAGCCCTCTTGATGTTACTTATCAGCGGCGGCGTTTATACGCTGATCGGTAAAGCCTTTATGCCGGAAATGGACGAGGGCGATTTAATCATGCAGGTATCCAAACTGCCGTCCATCAACATCGCGCAGACCGCCATCATGGACCAGCGCATTCAGCAAGCCATCCTCAAAGCAGTGCCTGAAGTCAAAGGCATCGTCTCGCGCGCGGGTGCCGATGAACTAGGCCTCGATCCGATGGGTTTGAATGAGAGCGACAATTTCCTGGTACTCAAACCGCAGGCAGAGTGGCGCAGCAAGGACAAAACCGCGATCGTCGACAACATCCGCCTCGTGATGGCTGATTTTCCGGGTGTGGAATACAGCTTCACCCAGCCGATTGCGATGCGCGTGTCGGAAATGCTTACCGGCGCACGCGGTGATATCGCGATCAAGATATTTGGCACGGATCTGAATACACTCAACGAAACTGCCGAGCAAATGGTCAAGGTGCTGCAAGGCATCCGGGGCAGCGAGGATGTGTTCACCGTGAAGAACAGCGGAGTGCAGTATTTCCGTGTGGCGATCGACAGGCTGGCTGCGGGTCGTCTGGGGCTCAGCGTGGATGATATCGGCAATGCGTTGCGCAGCCAGATCGAGGGACAAAACTTAGGCACGGTCATTGAAAATGGTCGACGCACCCCGCTGATCATGCGTGGCGAGGCCGATATACAACAATCTCCTGCGCTATTTTCCGCGCTCACCCTGCCGCTACCCAATGGACAGAATGTACCCTTGTCAGTTGTCGCCCGTCTTGAACGCGTAGATGGCCCGGTAAAAGTGGACAGGGAAAATGGCGTGCGCATGGTTGTAGTGCAAAGCAATGTGCGCGACCGTGATCTGGTCGGATTTGTCGAGGAAGCTAAAGCCGCCGTTGCCGCGAAAATCAAGCTGCCACAAGGCTACCGCCTGACCTGGGGCGGTCAGTTCGAGAACCAGCAACGCGCAGCCGCACGTCTGGCCGTAGTGGTGCCGGTAGCCTTAGGGATGATCTTCATGCTGTTGTTCGCCACCTTCGGCTCGGTCAGACAAGCTGTCCTGGTGCTGACCAACATTCCGTTTGCGCTGATCGGCGGCATCTTTGCCTTGTGGATCAGCGGAGAATATATGTCCGTCCCCGCCTCGGTCGGTTTCATCGCGCTGTTAGGTATTGCGGTTCTCAACGGTGTGGTGATGGTGTCCTACTTCAACCAGCTGGTAGCCCAGGGCATGGAGATCACGCAGGTGGTGTTTGAAGGCGCAAAACGCCGTCTGCGCCCGGTTCTGATGACGGCCAGCATCACGGCCTTTGGCCTGTTGCCGGTGCTGTTTGCCACCGGCCCCGGCTCAGAAATCCAGAAACCGCTCGCCGTCGTCGTGACTGGCGGACTGATCAGCTCGACGCTGTTGACGCTGATCATGCTACCCATCCTGTACCGCCGTTTCGGCCTTGAACGTGCCAAGGAAAACAAATGAAACTCCAAATGAAAGAAATGAATTGTTGTCTGACGCTGGTCTGCCATCGTTCTTTGGAAGAGCGCCTGGTCGATCACCTGCTGGAGCATCCCAAGTGGGTACGCGGCTTTTCCCTGACGCGCATCGAAGGCGGTAGCCAGAAGGAGAAATTACCCAGTATGCTGGAACAAGTCCGCGGGCGTTCACAACGTGTCCAGATCATCTCCGTGATGAACATTGACGATGCGCGCGCACTCATCGCCCATCTCAAACATCTGGAAGCCAACCCGGAAATTGCCTATTGGATAACACCTGTGATCGAGTTCGGGAGGCTGGCATGACAAAGACAGTTGATAGTGGAAAGTTGATAGTTGATAGTGGCAAGTTCCAGGCGGCAAGGAGCAAGGTGCAAGGGGCAAATCTTCTAGCAGGACTCATGCTGATGAGCGGTTTTGCAAGTGCCGCAGAGATCAACCGCCCTGACCTGCCGCCGCCTGCACAAGTAGAGAGTGCACTGGCCAATCATCTGCTGGTGTTGAACGCTGCCAGCGGCCTGAAAATGGAGCACGCCAACCAGCGCAAGTGGAACAGCGGCCCTTATGAATTTAACCTGCGTGCCGGCTCGTCGCAACGCAACATCGCGAACACCGGACAGAAACTAAAGGAATGGGATGTCGCCCTTGAACGTCCGTTGCGCCTGCTCAACAAAGTTGGCATTGATGAGGACATCGGCGAGGCCAGTGTTCAGCGTGCTGAATATGCGTTAGGCGATGCGCGTCACGAAGCGGGACGCACACTGCTGAAACTCTGGTTCAACTGGCAACGCGAACAGGCGACAGCCGCGCTTTGGCAAAAACAAGTGGAAATCCTCAAACAGCAGGCACAGATGACCGAAAAGCGGGTAAAAGCAGGTGACGCGCCAAAACTGGAATCAAATCAAGCAGCAGCCGCAGCAGCGCAAGCGGGCGTGTCCTGGCATCAAGCCCAGTTGCGCGCCCAACTCGCGGGCAACGACCTGACGCGCCCGTTCCCGGCTATCCAGCTACCTGAAAATTTGCCGCCTGCCACCCCTCAGGTGGTCGAACATGACTTTGCGTTCTGGAAGTCGCGCATATTCGATGACAACCACGAACTCGGCATGGTGCAAGCGCACAACCAGGTACAACAACTGCTGGCACAACGCAGCCGCGCCGACCAGATTCCGGATCCTACCGTCGGCATGCGTTTTGCCAATGAAATGGGCGGCAACGAAAAAGTAGCAGGGGTGTACCTGATGGTACCGATTTCATTTGGTCATCGGAGTGCCACGGCTGAAGGCGCAGAACAACAAGCTGCTATTGCCTTCGATCAGGAGGCTTTCGTCAAACGTCGCCTGGAGGGAGACGTTTATGCAGCGCATCTGATGGCCGTGAAGAGCTTTGAGACCTGGCAACAAGCGCACCAGGTGGCCAAGTCCATCAACAGCAATGCCGAACTGGTGGCCAAAGCGTACACGGTGGGCGAGGCCAGCCTGTCAGACAGCCTTACTGCACGCCGCATCGCGCTGGAGTCCTCACTTGCCGAAAATCTGGCACAACTCGATGCCAACGAAGCGCGCTATCGTTTGCTGCTGGACGCTCACCAGTTATGGGCACTCGACGAGAACCATACTCAGTAACACCGTGATTAACGCAGACGGCAGTGTGGCTGGTTTACGGCATACTGCTCGAATCCTGGCCTATCATCATCGCCAATTGCGTCACGCTGCTGCTTGGCGGGCACGGTGCCGGCAATGAAGCTGAAGTTCGGCTGATTACATCAGCAACGTTGAACCTTGCAGGGCGGCCGGATTACTGAATCCGGATAGGATTCTGCCTATATACAGGGGGTAGTCATGTGTTTAGCATGGGTAAGCATTTTCAGACAGGTCGAACCAAAACACCCCATGCAGCCACATTCACCCGACATTGTCGCGACAAGCCACCAGCGGCCCGTGCACGCAGGGTTCATCACGTCGTCAGCGAATACGCGCGACATGAAACCTGCGAACACAACATCCCTTGCGGGAGGCTTTGATATGGCTCAGGTTCAATCATGAACATTAAGCCTGTTATCGGGTTTGCCGCCGCCGGCGCATTGGTCATGCTGGTGGCAGTGGCATCGCTGTGGGCCGTCAAACAGAACGAGCGTGCCGCCGATTTACAAACGCACACCTTGCGGGTTATGAACGCGGCGAATGACTTGCTGTTTGACCTGAAGGATGCCGGGACGGGACAGCGTGACTACATTGAAACCGGTGATGAGGCCTTTCTGGAATCGTACCTGGCCGTGCGTGACACGCTCACGGGACAACTGACCGAATTGCGCCAGCTGACCCGTGACAACCCCGCGCAACAACGTCGCATGGACGTGCTGACCCCGTTGATCGATGACAGAATGGCGCTTCTTAAGCTGACCATAGATCTGCGTCGCAAGCAGGACAGCGCTGCCGCGCTGGAAATTCTGCGCAGCGATAACGGCAAACAGTTGATGGACAAGATCCGCGCCGAGATGCGCGACTTCGAAAATGCAGAAGCTGACTTGCTGGTGCAGCGCGACGCGCAATTCCGTTCCAGCCAAAGCCGGTTGTCGATGCTAATCCTGCTGGCAAACGTGTTCTTCGTGCTGCTGATCATGCTCGCCACCTACCTGCTGCACCGCGAATCGAGCCTGCGCATCAAAGCCCGGCTCGATGCAAATCGCATGCTGGATCAGGCGAATCATACCTTGCGCGAACAGGCCGTCACGCTGGCGCAATTCAAGTACACGCTGGATCACACGCTGGATGGCGTTTTTATTTTTCATGCCGACACGCTGCGCTTCATATATGTGAACCACGGCGCCATGCAACAAGTGGCTTACAGTGAGGATGAACTGCTGCGGATGACGCCGCTGGACATCATGCCGGAATGCATTGAGCCGAATTTCCGCGCAATGCTGCAGCCGCTTCAGGACGGCAGCCTGACGGCGAAAACCTTTGAAACCCTGCACCGGCACAAGGATGGACGCGATATCCCCGTGGAAATTGTGCTCCAGTATGAGCGGACGGAAGACGGGGAATCGCGTTTCATCGCGTTTTCGCGAGACATAACCTGTCGCAAACAGGCTGAAGCGGCTCTTCGCATCGCCGCAGTCGCCTTCGAGTCGCAAGAAAGCATGACAATCACCGATAACAACGGTGTGATCCTGCGGGTCAACGCGGCATTTACCAGGGACACCGGCTACACGGCCTCCGAAGCCGTGGGTCAGACATCGCGCCTGCTTAAATCAGGACGCCACGATGCGGCTTTTTATGCCGAGATGTGGGAGACACTGCTTCGCACCGGAGCATGGCAGGGAGAAATCTGGGATCGACGTAAAAATGGTGAAGTTTATCCAAAATGGCTCACCATCAGCGCCGTCAAAGATTCGAACGAAAACGTCACTCATTATGTCGGCACACACATCGATATTACGGAACGCAAGGCTGCAGAAGAAGAAATCAAGAATCTGGCGTTCTACGATCCGCTCACAGCCCTGCCCAACCGTAGACTGCTGATGGTTCGACTCAAACAGGCGCTGGCTTCCAGTGCGCGTAATGGCCGTGAAGGTGCGCTGCTGTTTATCGATCTGGACAATTTCAAGACGCTCAACGACACGCTCGGGCATGACTTCGGTGATTTGCTGCTGCAGCAGGTAGCACGTCGACTGGAGTCCTGCATACGTGAAGGCGACACCGTGGCGCGACTGGGCGGTGATGAATTCGTGGTGATGCTCGAAGACCTGAGTGGACATACGCTGGAAGCATCAGCGCTGACGCAGGCTGTCGGTGAAAAAATTCTCGCGACCCTCGGCCGGCCTTACCAGCTCGCCTCGCACGAATACAGAGGCACACCCAGCATCGGAGCCGCCCTGTTTAATCACGATCAACAGACGATACCTGAATTACTGAAAAAGGCCGACATCGCCATGTATCAGGCCAAGAAAGCCGGCCGCAACACCCTGCGTTTTTTTGACCCGCAAATGCAGGTCACCATCAATGCCCGCGCGGCCCTTGAGGGGGAATTACGCCGCGCACTTGAAATCGGACAATTCCATTTGTATTACCAAATCCAGGTAGACAGTTCGCGCCGAACATTGGGCGCTGAGGCATTGATCCGCTGGACACACCCTGAACGGGGTTTGTTGTCTCCCGATCAATTCATTTCGCTGGCGGAAGAAACCGGGCTGATCCTGCCTATAGGTCTTTGGGTACTTGAGACGGCTTGCGCCCAGATCAAGACCTGGCAGAATACTGAACTCACCCGTGACCTGATACTGGCGATAAACGTGAGCTTCAGGCAATTCCACCAACCCGATTTTGCGGCTCAAGTACAGGCTGCCGTACAACGCCATGCCATCAATCCGCGGCTGCTCAAGCTGGAACTGACTGAGAGCCTGTTGCTGGAGAATATAGAAGACACCATTGCCACTCTGAAAGCATTGAAAAAAGCCGGTGTTCAGCTCTCGCTGGACAACTTCGGCTCCGGTTATTCATCCTTGCAACACCTGAAACGAATGCCGCTCGATCAGATCAAGATTGACTCCTCGTTCATACACGATATTTCCACCGATAACAGCGACAATGCGGTCGTCCGCACCATCATCGCGATGGCAAACAGCCTGAATCTGGATGTCATTGCCGAAGGAGTGGAGATGAAAGAGCAACGACAACTCCTCCTTGACAAAGGCTGCACCCACTACCAGGGATATCTGTTCGGCAAGCCGGTACCAATAGCACAGTTTGACGAGTTACTGAGACGGAGCTGATCGTATGCCACAGCCGGACGTGTTGCGCGGGCATATCTCAGCTAGTTGCGTAGTGCGTCGCTAATTCTGCATTTTTCGCACTGGAATCCAGATGCCCCTTTATAATGGCCCGGTTAGCTCCTTAATATTTCAACATGAACCTTATTCCCGAAATCAAAGCCAATCAGTCCATCGAGCTGCTAAAAGAACTGCACATCCTGACACGCGACGGCAAGCTCAATCAGGACAGCAGGCGCAAGCTGAAACAAGTCTATCATCTGTTTCAGTTCATCGAACCATTGCTGAATGAAGTGCTGGCTGAAAAAGAAAACCTTACGCTGGCGGATCACGGTGCCGGCAAGTCCTATCTGGGCTTCATACTCTACGACTTGTTTCTGAAGGCGCGTGAAGCCGGCCACATTTACGGCATCGAAACGCGTGAGGCACTGGTCGTCAAATCACAGGAACTGGCAGCCAAGCTTAACTTTGAGCGTATGTCGTTTCTGAATCTGTCGGTGGAAGAATCCATCCACTCACCCGCGCTCCCGGAACAGATCGATATCGTGACCGCATTGCACGCCTGCAATACCGCCACCGATGACGCGATCAAATTCGCCCTGCACAAAAAAGCGCGCTTCATCGTGCTGGTGCCCTGTTGCCAGGCCGAAGTCGCCTCAATATTGAACAAGCACAAGAACCAGTCGTTTGGCAAAACCCCCTTGTCGGAAATCTGGCGTCATCCTATCCACACCCGCGAATTCGGCAGCCATCTGACCAACGTGCTGCGTTGCCTGCTGCTGGAATCGCACGGCTATCAGGTGACCGTAACGGAACTGGTCGGCTGGGAACATTCGATGAAAAACGAGCTGATCATTGCCCGCCACCAGGGCTCGCCGCGTAAGGACGCGCAACAACGTCTGGAATACATCTTGCGCGAATTGAATCTGGAAGCGTTGCGAGACCGGTTCATTTATTAAGGCACCGCACTCAGACTCCCCCAAGGCACAAGATATTCAGAACGACTGGGTTTGTTGCCGTGTATACCCTATAATCCAAATGTTACGTACAGCGTAAACCCGTATCGCGGTTTGGTCGCGAATATTTCAGCGGGCTCAGGGCTTTCAGCAGGTTATTTGAATTTTCAGGTTAAACAGATGGATGCAATTACATTAAAAGGCGGCGAACATGCAGTGCTGTTATTGCATGGACTGCAAAGCAGTCCTGCCGAACTCCAGCCTATCGCCAAACGGCTGCACCAGGCAGGCTACACGGTACATGTACCGCACATCCCCGGATATGGCTTCATGCATGGTGACACTCCCCGCTCGGTGACGCACTGGCAAGACTGGCATGCAAAGGCACTGGTCGAGTTTCGCACGCTCAAAAATCAGTACAGCACGGTGGCCGTGGGCGGATTGTGCATCGGGGCTACGCTGTCGCTCAGTATCGCAGCCGAACTGGGTGACGAAGTATCGGCTCTTACGCTGTTGGCAACCACGTTAAAGTATGACGGCTGGAGCATCCCCTGGTATCGTTTTCTGCGCTACATCGGCTACTACTCACCGTTTCGCTATATTTACAGCTACCGCGAACGCGAACCGTTCGGACTGAAAAATAAACAGTTACGCAAGTGGATTGCCCGCGAAATGAGTCACAAGGATTCGTCCATTGTCGGCGCCAGCAAGCTTAACCTTCCGGCCATACAGGAAGCAGAGCGCATGATAGGCTCGGTAAAAAAGTCACTGCATCGGGTCAGCGCCCCTGCCATCATCATTCACGCCGAGGAAGATGATGTCGCATCCCCTGCTAACGCCCGCTATGTCGCTGAGCATATCGGCTCCAGGCTGGTAGAAAGCGTAATGTTGCACAACAGCTACCACATGATCACGGTAGACAATGACCGCGATCTGGTTGCCAGCGAAACCATACGTTTTTTCAACGCGATTTATCAAAGTCAGCATTAATCAGATGGCGATAAGTGAAAACGGTCGGTCAAAACGGCCGACAGCCGGCTTTGTGCTGCCGGTTACGCCCTGAAAGTGCTTCGTTCCAACGTGGTTTCAGTTATAATTCGCCAAAATTAATACTGAATATCACACCAATGAGCTCACTACCCACTATACAGCGCATGATGGTCGAGCAGTTCGACCTGAAGCTCGAAAACCTGACACCCGATGCCACCCTGGAAAGTTTAGGACTGGACTCCCTGTCGGTGATCGAATTCATGTTCAATCTTGAAGACGAACTCAAGATCAAGTTGCCGGACGAACGGGTCGAGATCAAGACACTGCAAGATGTGACCAATCTGGTCGACAAAGTTGTTGCTGAGCAATCTGCGTAGCGGTCTCAATGTCCAGGCGCGTTGTCATCACAGGCCTGGGGATAGTCTCCCCGGTCGGCCAATCTCCCGAACAGTTTTTCGGCAATTTGATGGCGGGAAAATCCGGCATCAAACACGTGCAGAGCACCTTCGCTGATCGACTCTCAATACGCATCGCAGCAACTGTGGATGACTTCGATCCTGCGGCACATTTCTCCAAGATTCAGCTCACCGGCATCGAACGTTTCAGCCAGCTTGCTCTGGTTGCCGCCGAACAAGCTGTGCAGGATGCAAATCTGGTTTTAGATGAGTCTGAATACCACCGTGCCGGTGTGTATATGGGTTCGTGCCTGGGTGGCGCAGGAACGCTGGAAGACGGTTATATCGAGGTTTTCACGCGCGAAAATCCGCGCGTCAAACCGCTCAGCGTGTTGCTCAGCATGAACAACGCCGCTGCCTCGCATTTGTCCATCAAATACCATCTGCAAGGCCCCAACATCACCTACTCCACCGCCTGTTCATCGTCGGCGATTGCGTTAGGCGAAGCCTATCGCCAGATCAAGCACGGCTATGCCGATGTAATGCTGGCAGGCGGCTCCGAAGCTATGCTGACACTGGGCGCCATGAAGGCCTGGGAAGCCTTGCGCACGCTGGCACATGAAGACCCGTCCGATCCCGGCGCATCCTGCAAACCCTTCTCCAAAAACCGCAGCGGTTTGGTGCTGGGCGAAGGCGCTGCCGTATTGGTGCTGGAAGATGCCGAGCGCGCAATCGCGAGAGGAGCTAAAATTTACGCTGAACTGGCAGGCTACGATTGCTCGTCGGATTCCAGCCATATCACCAAGCCTGATTCGGCGGGTCAGACCCGCACGATACTGAATGCATTGCGAGATGCGCAATTGCAACCGCAGGATATCGGTTACATCAATGCGCATGGCACGGCAACACAGGCAGGTGACATCGAGGAAACAAAAGCACTCAAGCAGGCCTTTGGTTCGCATGCACACGCTATTCCTGTCAGCTCCACCAAATCCATGCACGGTCATCTGATGGGCGCGACAGGTGCAGTAGAATTCATGGCGGCTGTTCTGGCACTGCAACATCAGGCCGTTCCGCCTACCATCAACCTGCATCAACACGACCCCGAGTGCGATCTGGACTATGTACCCAACCTGGGCAGAACCAACGTTGCAATGGATGCGGTGATGTCCAACTCGTTTGCATTCGGCGGCACCAATGCAGTATTGATCGCCAAACGTTTTGTACCCTAAATCGGCAAAGTCTAAACCCAAAACAGCCTCACGCGGAGACGCGAAGAGCGCGGAGAAAAGCTAAATTAAAAATAAAACACACCCTTGTTGATGTGAAAAATACTTTTCTATCGTATTTAAACGGGTTTGTTTTTATATTTCATGTTGCTTTTAGTCTTCTCCGCGCTCTCCGCGTCTCCGCGTGAAGTGATTTTCTCAGGAATTTCCAATGCAGCAATTCAATCTCTCAGGCTGGGCGCTCAAACATCAGGCTCTGGTGATGTACGCCTTGTGCGCCTTGTTGCTCGCCGGGGTATTTTCCTACACACAACTGTCACAAAAAGAAGACCCGGACTTTACCTTTAAGGTGATGACGATAAAACTACTCTGGCCGGGCGCCAGCGCACGCGAAATCGAACTGCAAGTCACCGACCGGGTAGAGCGAAAACTACAGGAAACACCCTGGCTGGATAACGTCAGCAGCTATTCCAAGGCGGGCGAGGCAGTGATTTTTGTAACACTCAAAGACTCCATGCCGCCTGCCGAGCTGGAGCATTCCTGGAACCAGGTCAGAAAAGAGCTATCGGATGTGCGCCGCTACCTGCCCGAAGGCGTGGACGCCCCCGAAATCAACGACAATTTCGGCGAGACTTACGGCTCTGTCTATGCATTCACCTCGAGTTCACTCAGCAACGCGGAACTGGCCGTTCAGGCAAGCAAAGTACGAGATGAATTGCTCAGGATAGAGCATGTCAACAGCGTCAAACTGATCGGCGTCCAGCACGAAAAAATCTATATCGAGTTTTCCAGCAAGAAGATGGCCTTGCTCGGCATCGACCCGCTGCTGGTTGCCTCCGCCCTGCAAGCACAAAATGCGATGGAACCGGCCGGCGAAGTGCTCTCCGATTACAACATCACGCGCCTGCGGGTCAGCGGCGATTTCAACTCCGTCAAAAGCATACAAGACATCGGCATCAAGGCCGGCGGCAAGATCCACCGGCTAGGCGATGTGTGTCATGTCTATCGCTCGTACGCCGACCCTGCGACATTCAAGATGCGCACCATGGGCCAGGACGCCATTGGCCTTGCCATTTCGATGTCCCCCCAAGGTAATGTGACAAAGCTCGGCAATACACTTGATAGTGAATTCGCACGCATCAGGAAGCAGCTGCCGCCGGGAGTAGAAGTACACCAGGTGTCCGATCAAGCGGCGGTGGTGGAAAAATCCATCGGCGAATTCATGCGCGCTTTGCTGGAAGCACTCGCCATCGTGCTTGCGGTGAGCTTTTTTAGCTTAGGGTTGCGTGCAGGTCTGGTGGTAGGTTTATCCATTCCGCTGGTGCTGGCGGGAACGTTCCTGATGATGCATCTGTTTGGCATCGATCTGCAACGCGTCTCTCTGGGGGCACTGATCATTGCACTCGGCCTGCTGGTGGACGATGCGATGATCGCGGTGGAAATGATGAAGGTAAAACTGGAGCAAGGTTTCAGCAAACTGCATGCTGCCACCTTCGCCTATACCAGCACGGCATTTCCGATGCTCACCGGCACGCTGATTACAGCGGTTGCATTCCTGCCGGTCGGCCTTGCCAAGTCCTCGGCAGGCGAATATACCTTTTCCATCTGTGCGGTAGTCACCATCGCCTTACTGGTTTCCTGGCTGGTCGCGGTCGTATTCACCCCGTTCATCGGTTACCGCCTGCTGTTACTTAACAGACGCAGTGCTCCCCGTAGTGACACCTATCAACAAGGCTTTTACGCCCGCTTCCGCGTGCTGGTTGAGTGGTGCCTGGATCACAGAAAAAGCGTACTCGCCCTGACGGTAGTGGTTTTCATGCTGGCATTGCTGGGATTTTCCAAAGTCGAACAGGAGTTCTTCCCCCCTTCCGAACGGCCTGAACTGCTGATGGATGTCTGGTTGCCGGAAGGCACCGGCTTTGCCACCACCGAGGCGCTGACACTCAGTATTGAGGAAAAGCTTAAATCCGATCCCGGCATCAGGAATTACACCAGCTACATCGGCGGCAGCACACCGAGATTCTACCTGCCGCTGGACCTGCAACTACCCAGCGTGAACTATGCGCAAATCGTCATCACCGCTAAAGATGTTACGTCACGCGAGGCGGTGCTCAAACGCACTCGTAGCATGCTGGACAAAGACTATGCCACGATGGGAATTCGTGTGGCACGACTGGAAAATGGCCCGCCGGTCGGCTATCCCGTTCAATTTCGAGTGGTGGGCGCTGACCCGGAAAAACTGCGCAATATCGCTCTGGAAGTAGAAAGTGTGGTCAGACAGAACCCGCATACCAAGAACGTCAGTCTGGATTCGAACGAAAAGATACGCACGATTAACATCAACGTCGACCAGGAAAAAGGCCGTGCAAATGGCGTGTCTTCCCAGGTGATATCGAGAAATTTGCAGGCTTTCCTGTCAGGCTTATCCGTTACAAGCTTGCGTGAAGGTGAAAAGCGCATCGAAATAATTGCACGCGCCGAAGCATCAGAACGGAGTGATCCTGAAAATTTGAGCCAATTGAATATTTACAGTGAGCACGGAAAATCTGTGCCGCTCAATCAGATCGCCAGAATCAGCGCGTCCATGGAGGACGGTATCATCTGGCGCATGAATCGCATGCCGGTCGTCACGGTCCGTGCCGATGTACCGGACGATGTGCGCGCACCGGATATCAGCACAGCCATCGACGGGCAACTTGCCGGCATCCGCGCAAAGCTGCCGGAAGGTTATCGCATCGAGGTGGGTGGCGCGATGGAGGACAGTGACAAGGCGCAGGATTCGATCATCGAAATCCTGCCGCTGATGAGCTTTTTGATCGTGACCTTGCTGATGCTCCAGTTAAAGCGCTACAAACAGGTCACGCTAGCATTGCTGACCGCACCGCTGGGTATCATCGGCGTCACCGGCGCACTTTTGATATTTAAAGTGCCATTTGGCTTCGTCGCGATGCTGGGGATGATTTCACTGTCCGGCATGATCATGCGCAACTCGGTGATATTGCTGGACCAGATCACGCAGGATCTGGACGATGGCATGCATCACTGGGATGCCATCGTCGAATCCACCGTGCGCCGTTTCCGCCCCATCATGCTGACCGCAGCCGCCGCGATTCTGGCGATGATTCCACTGACCCACAGTGTGTTCTGGGGGCCGATGGCCGTCGTCATCATGGGCGGATTACTGATAGCGACCCTGTTGACGCTGTTTTATCTGCCGGCGTTGTATGCGGTCTGGTTCAAGGTCAAACGGCCCGCTGCTCCAGAGCCCAAATAACGTGCTCGCGCACCAGTTCTGACGGATGAGCGGCACGGGTTTGCAATGAAGCTGCGATAGCAGCGCTTACCGGGGCATTGCCCATCGCCACGGCGATATTGCGCAGCCATTGTTCATGACCGATGCGGTGTATCGGACTGCCGGCAAGCTTCAGCTTGAAATCGGCCTCACTCCAGGCGAATAATTCCACCAGGCCCACATCATCCAGACCGTGTCGCACGGCGAAGTCAGCCTCGACCGTGGTTTGCGCAAAGCGGTTCCACGGGCACACCAGCTGGCAGTCGTCGCAGCCGTAAATACGGTTGCCGATTAGCGGTCGCAACTCGGCCGGGATGCTGCCTTTGAGTTCGATCGTCAGATAGGAAATACAACGCCGCGCATCCAGCAGGTAGGGTGCAACGATCGCCTGAGTCGGGCAAACCGCTATGCAGCTCGTACAACTGCCGCAATGCTCAGCTTGCGGCGCATCCACCGGCAAGGGCAGATTGACATAGATTTCGCCCAGAAAAAACCACGAACCCTGATCGCGCGATAACAACAAGGTATGCTTGCCGCGCCACCCCAGCCCCGCACGACTGGCCAGCGCAACTTCCATCACCGGTGCGCTGTCGGTGAACACCCGCCCGTCAAATTGGGCCACTTCGATTCGAATCTTGTCAGCCAGCAACGCCAGCCTCTTGCGCAGCAGCTTATGATAGTCGCGTCCCAGTGCATAGCGCGAGATGAAGGCGCGATCGCCCTGTTGCAACACCTGATAGCTGTCACGCGCATCGCCAGGTAAATAATTCATGCGCAAACTGATGACACGCACCGTGCCTGGCACGAGATCCGCCGGACGGCTGCGTTTTACACCGTGTTTTGCCATATAATCCATTTCGCCATGAAACCCGTGCGCCAGCCAGTTGAGCAGACCGGTTTCAGCCTGTGCCAGATCCGTATCCGTGATACCTGCCGCCTGAAAACCGAGTTCATGCGCCCAGGCGCGTATTTTGTCGGCAAGCTGGTCATACTGCCCTGATTGAGGATTTCTATTTTGCATAAGCCTGATGATAGCCGAATTACCCTGTGGACATGGCCAACCTGCCACCCATGATTATGGAGCTGGCCATGCCCACCCCCCACCCTAACCCTCCCCCGCTTGCCGGAGAGGGGACAAACGATCGCTCTGCGACTATCTCATTCTCACTCATGGATGAAAATGCGACCCTCGCCCTGGCCGCACGTCTGGCCGCGCAGTTGCAACCGGGCATGGTCATTTATCTGCATGGCGATCTGGGCGCGGGCAAGACTTGCCTGGTGCGCGGCGTGTTAAATGCGTTGGGTTATAAGGGGCGCGTGAAAAGTCCCACTTACACACTGCTGGAGCCCTACACGGCTGCCGGGCTGGAGTTGCGCCACTTTGACTTGTATCGTTTGCAGAATGAGCATGAATGGGAGTCTGCCGGATTCCGCGACGAGTTTGATGGCGTCAATATACTGTTTATCGAGTGGCCGGAAAAAGCGCACATACCGCCAGCCGATGTTTCAATCGAACTGCAAATTTTGCCACAGGGACGCTGCGCTGTAATCAAGGGTCATACCTCAACGGGACGAGCATGCTTAAAGCAGCTATAAACCAGCAATACCGGATACAAAGCCTGCTTCTGCTGGCTCTGCTGTGGATACAGCCGGCACTGGCCGCCATCGAAATCACGGCGACACGCATCTGGCCGGCCCAGGATTACACACGCCTGACGTTGGAATCAAAACAGGCCATCCGCCACAATATCTTTTCCGTTGAGAATCCTGATCGTCTTGTCATCGACCTTGAGGATGTCGAACTGGGCGACACACTCAAACAGCTCACCGGAAAAATAGGCAGTGACGATCCCTACATCAAGAGCGTGCGCGTGGGTCGTTTCAAGCCTGGCGTGCTGCGCCTGGTGCTCGACCTGAAGGGTCAGGTCAAACCGCAATTATTCGATCTCAATCCTGTGGGCGAGTACGGATACCGGCTGGTGCTCGACGTGTATCCCGCGACCGCACCCGATCCGATGATGGCATTGCTTGATCAGGATAAGCCTCTCGCGCCCGCTGAGAAACCCGCCGTTAACGCCGAAATTAATACTGCACCGGTCATCAGCACCCGGCCCGCCTTAAAAAACCTGCCTGAGCTGCGCGCACGAACCTTGATCATCGCGATTGATGCAGGACACGGCGGCGAAGATCCGGGCGCACGGGGAGGACGCGGCTCTCATGAAAAGGATGTCACGCTGGCGATTGCACGCCGTCTGTGTGCGTTGGTGAACGACACGCCCAACATGCGAGGCGTACTGATAAGGGATGGCGACTATTTCATTCCTCTTGGAGGACGTGTAGTCAAGGCACGCAAGGCAAGAGCAGATCTGTTCGTATCCATACACGCCGACGCCTTCATCAGGCCGGACGCGCACGGATCATCCGTATTCGCACTCTCCGAGCACGGTGCGACCAGTACCGCCGCACGCTGGCTGGCAAAAAAGGAAAATGAGGCAGACTTGATTGGCGGCGTCAACATCGCGGTGAAAGACCCCTATCTGGCTCGCACCCTGCTGGACTTGTCGCAAACCGCCACCATCACCGACAGCATCAGGCTGGCCCGGCACGTGTTAGGCGAGTTGAACGATATCAACGATTTACATAGCGGTCATGTTGAACAAGCCGGGTTCGCCGTACTCAAGTCGCCGGATATCCCATCCATTCTGGTGGAAACCGCTTTCATCAGCAACCCGAGTGAAGAAGCTCGCCTGAACGACGATAATTATCAACTGAAGCTAGCCAATGCGGTGCTGGGCGGCATCAAACGTTACTTTTCCCAGAACCCTGCATTATCCAGGCATAACATTGCGCAAATCACAAGGATGGAACCGCCATGAATCAGCGACTGCTCAGAATATTAGGCGGGAAAACCGAACACTATCCTTATGCACTGGAGAGCAAGTACCCGCGCATTCTTGAGACGATTATGTCGCTTTGGGATGAGGATGAGATTGACAATTATTTTCTGGAACTGATGGTCAGCGATCGTGGCGACCGGACCGGTTTTCCGGCGGATGTTGCAGCAGATATCATGCACCTGAGCCTGGTTCACGCGGCCCAGGAAGCGCCCGATAAAGCCAGAAACATATGGGACATATCCTCTGACTCATTTGTAAACTTCACGCCCCACCCGGAAACTGATTGGGCTGACCCGGCTCAACACATCAAGGACGAACTGAATAACCAGGGCATTCTTTGTACCCCTGAAGGGTTATTTGAGGCGGCTGAAACGGGCAATCGAACCGCAGTGGCTTTGTTCATCGAGGCGCAAAGCAACCTGGAAGTCCGCGACAATCGCGGCTGGACCCCCCTGATGATGGCGGCGTTCAAAGGCCACGATGAAATAGTCGGCTTGCTGATACAACATAATGCCGATGTAAACGCCCTTGATCTGGGCGGCAACAGCGCATTGCACTGGGCCGCATTTGGCGGGCATACTTCCTGTGCAAAACAGCTCATCGAGCATCATGCCAAAATAAACGCATGCAATACTTTTGGCTGGACACCCTTAATGCAGGCAACCGCGCGCAATCACGCTGACATAGCGTCGCTGTTGATCGCCAGCGGGGTTAATCTGGACACAGCCGCCAATGACGGCTACACCGCGCTGCATAAGGCGGCCGCATCGGGTTACAGCGAAATAGTCAAACTGCTGATCGATCAGGGTGCAGACATAAATCTTGTAACCAGCGACGGCGACACGGCCCGGAAGCTTGCCATCAAGAACAAACAGGAAGAGGCCATAACGCTGTTGATGCAGTGATCCGGCTGCACAAAAGCCGTCCAGATTGTGACTGATGGCTAAACGGGTTACGCTTTTCAGGCCGGAAACACGCCGGTAGACAGGTAGCGGTCGCCACGATCGCAGACAATAAACGCAATCACCGCATTCTCGACCTGCTGCGAGATGCGCAATGCAACACTCAGCGCGCCACCGGATGAAATTCCGCAGAAAATACCCTCTTCACGCGCCAATCGACGCGTCATCTCTTCTGCATCTGCCTGGCTCACCAGCTCCAGCCTGTCCACGTTTTTGGCGTGGTAGATTTTAGGCAAATACGCTTGTGGCCATTTGCGGATGCCGGGAATCTGAGCACCCTCTTCCGGCTGCACGCCGATGATTTGCACATCGGGATTCTGTTCCTTGAAGAACCGCGCGCAGCCCATGATGGTGCCGGTGGTACCCATGCTGCTGATGAAGTGGGTAAGGCGCCCTTGGGTGTCGCGCCAGATTTCCGGCGCCGTACCTTCATAATGTGCAAGCGGATTATCAGGATTTGAAAACTGATCAAGGATGATGCCGCGCCCTGCATCACGCAACTGTTCCGCCGTATCGCGGGCCAGTTCCATACTGCCCGCCTTAGCCGTCAGCACCAGCTCCGCACCGTACGCACGCATGCTCTGGCGACGCTCCACGCTCTGATTTTCCGGCATCACCAGTATCATCTTGTAGCCGCGCATCGCCGCCGCCATCGCCAGCGCAATGCCCGTGTTGCCGCTGGTCGCTTCGATCAGCGTATCGCCGGGCGCAATCTCGCCGCGCTGCTCGGCGTGCGTGATCATTGAAAGAGCGGGCCGGTCTTTCACCGAACCTGCCGGATTATTGCCTTCGAGCTTGGCCAGCAGTACGTTAGTTGTCATACCTGGAATGCGCATGAGCTGCACCAGCGGCGTGTTGCCGACGAAATTTTCTATGGATGGGTACATCGCACGGCCTTGATATTTACTAAGGGTGTAATGATAACTGCGCCTTGCGGAAACTGCATGATGATTACCGGAAAATACTCAGACTTGTTCTTCATAAAACCGAATCGAATTACGCCCGGCATCTTTGGCCTGGTACATCGCCATATCAGCCCACTTCAACAGTTCTTCCTGAGTTGCTTCGTGGTCGATGAACATCACCACACCAATACTGGCAGAGCAGCGATGGGTAACTATTTTTTTACCCGGACCATCAGGCAGTGTCATCTCGTAAGGTTCGCCCAGCGTTGCCTGTATTTTTTCTGCCACTGTGTTCGCGTGAGAAGTAGCTTCAGCCTTGTTTTCTTCCAATTCATTCAGCACCACCACAAACTCATCCCCGCCGAATCTGGCAACGGTATCCATTTCCCGCATCCCTGTCGTCAGCCTTCTTGCAACTTCCACCAGCAGCAAATCACCGGCCCCATGTCCATACGTGTCATTCAATGGTTTGAAGTTATCCAGGTCAATGAACATCAAGGCACCATAGAAACCGGTACGCTTGCTCAATGCAAGTGCCTGGGCCAGCCTGTCATTCAACATGCGGCGGTTGGGAAGTTCAGTCAGGACATCATAAAAAGCCAATTGTCGGACCTGTTCTTCCATCTGCTTGCGGTCTGATATGTCATCAAGCGAGGCAATAACGTAATTAATAGTGCCATCTGGCTTGCGCTGACAGGATACGGTCAAATGCGTAAAGATGACTTTGCCGTTTTTATGAGTAAATCTCTCGTCTATGGAGTACTGCTCAATTTCTCCGGAAGCCAGCCTCTTGAATTGCGCCAAATCCAATTCCAAATCTTCAGGGTGAGTAAGCTCACTCCACGTCATCCTGGTCAGCTCTTCTTCCGTGTATCCGAGCATGTCGCACAGGCGGCGATTTACTCGCAGCCATTTTTGTTCAAGCGAGGTAATACACATGCCGACCTGACCCAACTCAAAATAGTTTCGAAACAGAGCTTCACTCTCCCTGAGTTGTGCTTCGGCAAGTCTGCGTTCAAAATTCAGGTAACGTTCCCGGCGGTAGAAAGCGCCCACCCCAACCAATCCGACTATCCAGATCAGACCATGCGACAACGTTTGTGTGGATTTGCGATGATGCTCATCAGCCTGATAAGATTTCATCGACACATAAGTGCTGATGCCGCCACGTATGTCACCGAGTTTGTAGCCCTGTTGCTGATGACATTTGAGACAATCGCGCTCGACAATGAAAGGGGTCATCAAGCGCAGTTGGGATTGACCATCTGATTGTTGGAGTTCCATCACTTCCTTGACGCCTTTTTCAAAGCGCTGCATTGCGTCTTTTTCCCATGCATCCGCGACGTTATCGGGGTTGATTGGATTCAAGCTGGTGAGGTGACTTTGAATGGCGGAATCTTTACCAACACTGCTCTGCAACTCACGCAAAGCGTAGGCCGGATTCATCAACGTGAGCGACTTGCCTTTGCTGGTAACCACGTCACGGTCAGGGAGCTTGAGATACGGGTTGGGTGGAGTAGTATCGCTGGGTTGTACATAGACGCCACCGTGGGAGGCTACCCATTTGCGAAAGATAATATCTTTGTTGATATTAGTGCGAGCTGAGGCGACAGCCATGCTCAAGGTTTCTTTCGTTTCCTGATAAATATTCCAGGCCAGCGACCCGCCCACCAGCACACTCCATCCAAGCAGAATGAAAATATATTTACGAAGAACGTTGCTGACAATGTAGCCGGAGGATGCTGCGTTCATCAGAGGCATGAATCACGTAAGGACTGTAATGATTGTATACCGAATGACGGCTTGTGGCACGGCCACCCTCTTCAGAAACGGTCACGTCCGACAGGTGAGTTGCCACTATTGGTGCGGCAACTTGTCAGCTCTGCAATGCCTTCAGAATGGCAGGATAATCGAAGTTTTTTGCAAGATGAGAAATCGTCCTGTGTAACGTCGGATCAAGAGATGCAACTTGCCCGATGGCAGCAGCGATACGCTCATCCTCCAGACTTATCAGGGCATCGTGGAGTTCGCTGCGCAACTCAGCCGGCAACACCGCCAGCATCTCAGCGGTCAGTGCTGCGGGGCTTTCTTCATTCCCCGGCTCATCG
>JAUSNM010000068.1 GCA_030645535.1 Gallionella sp.
TGGCTGTCGCCGGAAAAACTGTTGTTTATCAGCGGGTTTACAGGATCTGCACTGACGGCCGCGATCCGTTTGGTCTGGTGCAGGGATGCGCCGGCACGCCAGCTGTGTTCGATGCCGATATCATCGCCGACATGGGCGAACAGCACGCCGGCTCCTGCGCCGTTTTTGGTGCGGTCTGTGCCGGGAAAGCCGCGTCCGCGCCCGATTTCGCCACCCAGCTCGATAAAGGTATCTGTCGGTGCGAGCCACTTGAGTTGCACGCCATCTTCGCCCAGTTGATTATTCCACAGCGTGCTGTAGACCAGCGGTTGATCGACGAAATCCCAGGCATGGGCGTGTTGTTCGTTCAGATAGCCAAGACCTGAAAAATAACGACCGAACTTGAGATTAACGCCGTTACCCGGTGCTGAGGTCTGCACGAAGGCATTCTCTACCGTCACGCCACCTGCTGGAGCGAGTGCCAGTGTGGCCACGCCGCGATAGTCAGGGTCGATGTTGGCCGAGATGCCTAACTCGGATTCGCCGAGATTGAATCCCTGTTGGTGCACGGGATTGGCACTCATCGCGAAGCCGGTCGCCGGAATGGTTTGTCGCAAGGTGCCGTAGGTGCCGGCGAATATCAGCGACACAGCCGGGTTGAACGCGCCTTCGCTGCTGGCGGCTGATTGCACGGGGGTAACGCTGGTTTGTTGCGTACTCGCCCGGGCTTGAGACGCTGTGCTTTCTGCCTGTTTGGCTTCGGCCAGTTCGAGGCGTTGTTCGAGTAGCAATATGCGCTGCTCGTAACTTTGTTTCAATTGATGGATCTGCTCGCGGATGGCTTGCAGATCGGCGTCACTGGCGGCTATGGCTGCCAGCGGATGGCACAGCAGCGCGGCAATCGCCACGCTAAAACAGGTTTTCTTGAACATTTTTGACTCCGCAAAATATATCTCAGCTCGTGGCTTGTCGCTCGTAGCATGTAGGAAGAGATGTTTATGCGGGGCGGGGCGGGGCGCGCGAGGCGTAGGCGACGAAAGAGGCCGCAGTGGTCGAGGTGGCAAATACCTGATGTGCTGTTTCATGGCTGGTGCCAAGTTCAAAATGAACGGTGTTGCTGCCCATCGCGTTGCCGAGTTGCGCGTAAGCGTCGCACAGGTCACAGTTGTGCGGCAGGGACTGATCCTGTGACTGATCTGCCATTGCATGCGAAATGCCATGCATCAAGCCGCCCGTCTGCGCGAACAGCAGGGCGAAAATCAGCAATAATCTGGCAAACAGGGAATGACGCATGGGGCGCACTTTAACCAACAAGCCAAAATCGGACAAGGATTTTATTCGCTCTCAAGCTTGTCTGACGGCGTAAACGACCAGGTGCGGGTGATGGTCAGGATGTCTACATCCTTTGTAATATCAGGCGGCAGCGGGGAAAAAGGTCCCGCGAGTTTGACGATGCGCATCGCTGCCGCATCGAGGATACGGTGCCCGGAAGAGCGGCTGACTTCGATGTTCTCCACGCTGCCGTCCGCCCTGATCGACACGGAGAGCTGTAATTTTCCGTAGACTTGTTCGCGGCGTGCCTGATCCGGGTAGTTCAAATTGCCGATGCGTTCCACCTTGACGCGCCAGTCCTCGATGTATTGAGCGAAGCGGTACTCCTGGGTGCGTGCGCCGATGAATTTGCGGCGCGGCAGCTTTTGATAATAATCATTTTGTTTGCTGATCTGCGCTTCCAGTCTGGCGATTTCCAGGCTGCGTTGCACCATATCTTCGGCGCTTGAAGTATCAGCCTTTTGCTGTTTTTTGGGTTGCGGCAGGGTCAGGTTATAGCTGCTTTTAAGCTTGGTCAACATCCGCTTGGATTCTTCTTCCAGATGAGCCACTTGCCTGGTGGCCTGCTCAGGCGTAATCTGGCTGTCATCGCCGATATTCGGCAGCATGCTCTTTGCCTGCCGGTCTTCCTCGGTATTGCCGCCACCGTCCAGATTGGCCTGCGCCAGTGCATCGGCTTTGACAGGACGGGACTTTGATTTGCTGTTGACCAGTACCACATGCAGCGGTTGCATGATGTCTGCCGCTTTGTGCGGGTCGGGTAATGCCAGTGTGATGCCGAACAGGGCGAACGCATGCAGCGCGATGGAAAAAATCATCGCCAGCGAAATAGCCGATTTGAGCTTTGTCAGCAAGCTGCTTCCCCGCCCGGCGCTGTTTCTGTCGTTGCGACAGGTTCCTCTGTCGTATCCTCAGCCAGTTCACCCGCCAGTTCTTCCGGCACTTCTTCTTCGGTTTCTTCCGCCGTCTCGCCTGCATCAACTGTGTCCAGCGTGGCGACATAGCGTGTCTGCAATGACAGGTCGAGCAGGTCAATCGAGACGATCGCAATCTGCACGCGGGTTTTGGCCGGCAGCTGTTCCGGCAAGGATGGCACGCGGAACACCAGCGGAATCTCGGTCATTTTTACCAGATTTTCCTTTAATACGGTTGCCTCGACCAGCTCGATCTTTTCCTGTTGCAGCCAGCGCAAGCACCAGTAACGTTCCATATTGCGCTGGAATTCGTTATAGATCGTGTACATGGTGTCAAAGTCGCGCAGGATGGTGTACAGACCGGTATCGTTCTTCGGATAAGGCGCATCCTCGTTTCTCAACATGGCGATGATCTGGCGTTGATTCACCATATCGACATAGCGGCGCAGCGGCGAGCTGGACCACATGTATTGCGCCACGCCCAGGCCCTGATGGGGGGCCGCGATCGTGCTCATCCTGACCTTGCCGCCCTGCTGGGTGCGATAGATGCCGGGGAAGCCGTGTTCGGCCAGATGCCCGCCCCATTCGCAATTGACCAGTATCATCAGCTCGGAGACTACCTTGTCGATCGGCGAGCCACGGCGGCGGTTAGTGATGCTGACGTGATCGTCCAGGTGCCCGTCCACAAGCCCTCTGGATTCGATGTGGAAGTTATAGTCCAGTTGCTGCATGTTGTTGTCGGACTTGCCGCGACCGGCTTCCATCTTTTGCACCAGATGCCACAGCAGCGTCAGTTCGTTTGCATAAGGGTAATCGAGACGGCCCTCGGCCAGCGTTTGTTCGTTGAACAAGGGCTCGAGCGTGTCGTGGCGCAGGTTCGCCGCGATATGCACGCGTTCGACGCGGCTTTCATATCCCAGGATGGCCAGCGTTTCGGCATCGACTTCGATATACATCGACAGCGCAGGGCAGACGCGATCCGCCGTCAGCGTAAAGGCCTCTACGATGCTGTCCGGCAACATGGTGATCTTCGATCCCGGCATATACACCGTGGACAGGCGGGATGCGGCCAGTTTGTCGGCTTCCGAGTCGCGCGGCATGCCAAGAGCCGGGGCTGCGATATGCACGCCGATACGCCAGTTGCCGTTGGCTAACTTTTCCACCGAGAACGCATCGTCGATTTCGGTGGTGGTCGCATCGTCTATGCTGAATGCGTTGCTGGCCCCCATCGGCAATTCGTCCCATGTGGCCAGTTCGACTGATGAAAAACCGGTGCCCTTGGGGAAGTTTTCAAACAAAAACTTTTGCAGATGGTAATCCTGCGTGGAAGGCAGCGCGCCGCAGTTATGCAACAGATGCACGGCGGACAAATGCGTTGCCGCGCAGGCGGCTTCCAGCGCCTTGACTTCGAGAGTATTTCGATCAGGGTTGTAGAGCAGCTGGTTGATATGATCGGTGAATTCTGCCGGCAATTCGAAACGGATCAGCTGGGCTGTCATGTGCGCCTGTAAAGCTAAGGCCTGGCGTTTCTTCTCGGCACCGGCAAGCGCTGCCTTGAGCACTTCAGGCGGGGCAGCGCGATAGCGTCCTATGCCCGTCTGGTGATAATAGATCGGCGCGCTGTGCGCGCGTCTCAGCGTGGCAGCCGCTTCCAGCGAACTTGGCTTGTGGCCGAAATACTCTGTTGCGATTTGTTCGAAGCCGAATTCTTCCGGCGGGCAGCATTCCCACAGGAACTCCACCTCGATGTCAGCCGCGAGCGCGTCCGCCTCCTGGATGAAGTCGCTCATGTCGGGCTGGGTAAAGTGCAGCATCACGTTGGCAGCTTTAATCTTGCTGCGTTTGCCGGACAGGCTTTCGATCTGCAGCGAGCTGGTGTTGTCGGTCATGATGCTGCCGACCTTGAAACTGCCGTCTTCTTCGTAAAGGATATTC
>JAUSNM010000071.1 GCA_030645535.1 Gallionella sp.
GTTCACATCGTCGCGTAGCGGATAATCATCGCGCGCATGCGCACCGCGACTCTCCTTGCGGGCTTCCGCCGCAATCATCGTCGCCTGCGCCACTTCGATCAGGTTATCCAGTTCCAGCGCCTCGATGCGCGCGGTATTGAATACGCGGCTCTTGTCCTGGATTTCAGTGTTATGCACGCGTTCAGCGATTTCCTTGATGTTGACGACACCGGCTGCAAGCAACTCAGGAAAGCGGAACACACCGCAATGCTTCTGCATATTCCTGCGCATCGCGTCCCCGACTTCAGACACGCGTTCGCCGTTTTTCTGGTTTTCCAGACGATCCAGGCGCGCCAGCGGACGTTCGGCAGCATCGGCCGGCAACGGTTTTGGATGCGGATTGCTCTTCAAATCTTCGATGATCTGCCGTCCGGCTTCACGACCGAACACCAGTAAATCCAGCAGCGAATTGCAGCCCAGACGGTTAGCACCATGCACCGACACGCAGGCACACTCACCCACCGCATACAGGCCATGCACCACTTCATCGGGCCCGGTCTTGTAGGGCGCGACAACCTGACCGTGATAATTGGTCGGTATGCCGCCCATCATGTAGTGCGCAGTCGGCACGACCGGAATCGGATTCTTGGCAGGATCGACATGGGCAAATTTCAGCGCGATCTCGCGTATGCCGGGCAGGCGCTGACGGATCACATCGTCACCCAGATGATCGAGCTTCAGCATCACATGATCGCCATGCGGGCCGCAGCCGCGCCCCTCGTTGATCTCGATCGTCATCGCACGCGACACCACGTCACGGCTGGCCAGATCCTTGGCATTCGGCGCATATTTAGGCATGAAGCGCTCGCCATCCTTGTTCACCAGATAACCGCCCTCGCCTCTGACCCCTTCGGTGATCAGCACGCCTGCGCCATACACGCCGGTCGGGTGAAACTGGAAAAATTCCATGTCTTCCAGCGGGATGCCGGCACGCGCCGCCATCCCAAGTCCGTCGCCGGTATTGATAAAGGCGTTGGTGCTCGAATGAAAAATGCGCCCGGCGCCGCCGGTAGCGAACAGCGTGGCGCGTGCCTGAAACATCATCACTTCGCCGGTTTCGATTTCCATCGCGGTCACGCCCAGCACATCGCCGTCTTCATCGCGGATCAGATCCAGCGCCATCCACTCGATGAAAAAGTTGGTGTTGGCTTTGACGTTCTGCTGGTACAAGGTGTGCAGCAGGGCGTGTCCGGTACGATCCGCCGCCGCACAGGCGCGCTGCACCGGGTTCTTGCCGTAATCCTGCATATGCCCGCCGAACGGGCGCTGATAAATCTTGCCGCTGTCCAGACGATCGAAAGGCATGCCGTAATGTTCCAGTTCGTACACGACTTCGGGTGCTGCGCGGCACATGAATTCGATGGCATCCTGATCGCCCAGATAATCCGAACCTTTGACCGTGTCGTACATGTGCCAGTGCCAGTTGTCTTCGCTGACATTGCCAAGACTCGCAGCGATCCCGCCTTGTGCGGCAACCGTGTGCGAGCGGGTCGGAAACACCTTGGAGAGCACCGCCACTTTCAGCCCGGCTTCGGCCAGTTGCAACGCTGCACGCATCCCGGAGCCACCCGCGCCAACTACCACCACATCAAACGTTCTTTTATTCACAGCCATTTTATTTCCCTTAAAGCCAGATATCTATCAGGCGCACAATCCTTCACTCAGAAACAGGCGCTTCAGCTCCGTCGCTTCGTGGGGATGCCCTTCATTCAGGAACAGGTGATTTGTCGCCTTACATTCCGTGGGAAGACCCTTGCGGTCTTGCGGCATGAATTTACATTCCCCACAAAATTTGCACTGACCAGATTGCATACAGAATCAGCGCCAGAATCACCAGCACATGTATCACCAGACGCACACCGGCAGGTTTGACGTAATCCATCACAATGTCACGCACCCCTACCCAGGCGTGATAGTACAGACTGAACAGGAACAGCAAGGCGAAGGCACGTACCGGCTGGCTTATGAACAACCCTGTCCAACCGTCATAACCCGGATGAGGATGCAGCAAAAGATATATGCCCAACATCAAACTGCCGGCCGCCATTACCACGGCCGTGACGCGCTGGACTAACCAGTCGCGCAGTCCGTAATGTGCACCGACGACGACACGACTTACCATAGCTGCGCTCCTATTAAAATTGTTAACAGCAAGCTTGCCAGCAGCACGATTTTACTGCTGTCACGCGCCTGCTTGAGACTGCTCACATAATGCAAATCGATAGCCAGATAGCGCAGGCCGGCACAAAAATGATGCAGAAAAGCCCACAGCAGGCCCAGCAGCATCAGCTTCGCCGCGGGGTGTGCCAGTACATCCATCAACTGAGTGTAGGTTACGCTGGAGCGCAGACTGTATTGCAACATCATCAGCAGCAACGGGAGTGCGAAAAATAAGGCCAGACCGCTTACGCGATGAAGAATGGAAATCAAACCGGGAAGCGGCAATTTGATCAGATGCAGTGCAAGGTGCTTCGGACGTTTTTTAAGCATTAAAAACCTTTGCCATGACGAAGAATACTGTTAACAGCCTGTCGGGCATCTCATGAAAGATGCCCGACAGGCTGTTTGGCATGTTACACCTTTTGCATAGCACCACCAAAAGTTCTATGATGCATACACGCCGTCATCCAAGGAATAACTCATGAAAGCACCCGTACGCATCACGATCACCGGCGCCGCAGGACAAATCGGCTACGCGGCTCTGTTTCGTATCGCCAACGGTGACATGCTGGGACGCGAACAACCGGTTATCCTGCAATTACTGGACTTGCCGCAGGCGCAGGTCGCGTTGCGCGGCGTGATGATGGAACTGGAAGATTGCGCATTTCCGCTGCTGCAACAGGTCATCATTACCGACGACCCCAAGGTCGCGTTCAAGGACACCGAAATCGCGCTGCTGATCGGCGCACGCCCGCGCAGCAAGGGCATGGAACGCAAGGATCTTTTAGAGGCCAACGGCGCTATTTTTTCGGCTCAAGGCAAATTACTCAACGAATATGCGGCGCGCCACGTCAAGGTGCTGGTGGTCGGCAATCCGGCCAACACCAATGCACTGATTGCAATGAGCAACGCACCGGATCTGGACCCGCGCAACTTCACCGCGATGATGCGTCTGGATCACAACCGCGCCATCGCGCAGGTCGCACAAAAGCTGTTCCAGCCGATCCGCGACATCAAGAAGATGATCATCTGGGGCAACCATTCCGGCACGCAATATCCGGATCTCGACCATGCCGAAATTCGCGGCCGGCAGGTCAGGGAACTGCTGCCTGATCAGGACTGGGTAGAAAATGAATTCATCCCGACCGTGCAAAAGCGCGGTGCAGCCGTCATCGAGGCGCGCGGACTGTCGAGTGCGGCGAGTGCGGCAAATGCCGCCGTCTCGCACATCCACGACTGGATGTTGAGCTCCCACCACAACGACTGGGTCACGATGAGTGTGCCGTCCGATGGCAGCTATGGCATACCAGAAGGGGTGATCTACGGCTTCCCGGTGACCTGTCGTCACGGTCATTTTTCCATCGTACAGAATTTGCCGATCAGCGAACCGGGACGCCGCCACATGATCGAGAGTTATCGCGAACTGACTGATGAACGCGAACTGGTAAAACACCTGCTGGGCTAATGCCGCCGGCAGCCTGTCCGATTGTCAGGCTATTGATTTGATTGATATTATAACATTTACCTTTAAATCAATATGTTGCAAAAAACACTCATGCCAGACGGGCTGTTTGACACCGGGCAACGTTGCAATAACTGCACCCACTACTACATTACCCACGATGCCAATTTCAGATACGGCTGCCGCGCGCTTGATTTCAAAAGTCAGCGACAACCGATACTTGATGTCATAGAGGCGTCCGGCCAGCCTTGCCATTACTTCCAAAAACGGGGCATGCCACCACTCTAGCAGGCTGCTGAAAAACGTTGTGAGCGCAGTCGAGACAAGGAAAAAAGTAGCGAAGAAGCGGAGTTTACACAGAGTAAATGAGCATTTTGAACTACTTTTTGACGATGTATAGGCAAGCGTAATAGTTTTGCAGCAGCCTGCTAACTGCCTGCTGGTGTAAAATGGCCGTCTTACAGGAGACATCCATTGGAAAACCTATACAACATCCTTGGCGTATCTCCGACCGCAACGCTCGAGGAGATCAAGAAGGCGTACCGTTCTCTTGCCATGCGCCATCACCCGGACAGGAGCACGCATCCGGGCGCCGTTAGTCGATTCAATGCCATCAAATCGGCGTATGAGTTGCTTTCCGACCCGAAAAAAAGAGCCGAATACAATCAGAGTCTGAACAACCGTATCATCATCGATCCTTCGAGTGAAGCGCTCTCACTGTGGCGCTCACTATTCGATCGTTGCGGAATTATGCTCCCGCCCGACTCATCACGTTAAGATCAAACACTATGAAAAAAATACATCCTGAATTCGCTTACCAGTCTCGCGAACTTGGCATCCAGATTGAAGACACGCTGGGCGATCCGCCCGACAGAAAAACCTGTGCAAAAGTCGTTAAATCGTTAATCGACGAATTCGCCCAAGGCTCGGAGATCGACGATGTAAATCTGTTGAGTTTCGCACTGGTCGATTACCTGCGCTTCAACGATCCTGCCGGACTGCTGACTCAATGTGAGCAATATGAGGTGGGCGATACAGCAAAAGTGCTGAGTATGGTGTCATGTGAGGATGCAAAAGCCGATCTTGCCGTCATCTGCGTTGCCGAGTCCAATCCGGAATTGGCGCGCCGCGCCATCCTCACCGCATTTTTATACAAGCACCCGAAACGCTGGTCTGATGAAGACCATTCGCTGGAGACGCTGCAAAAGAGCGAGGGCGGCGATGACGATGATGAAGATCAACTCAAATCAGGACACGATATCGAGCATTTGTTCGACTCGAACGGAGACAAGAATGACAGATAAAACCAACCTGCCCGCCATCAGTCGTCAGGTCACCGAACTGGTTTTAGCAGGCTCCACCGACCATGCCGAGGAAGCCTTCAGCGAGACTGCGGAACAATTCGGCGATCTGGCGGTTGTTGAAGTGCTGGAAGCATTGTCACCGGAAGTGGCATCCATGCATCTGTCCGCCTTCGACGGCGGCAAGCTGTCATTGGCAACGCTGCTGATTTCGCCCGCCGCCTGGGCGCAAAGCCTGGCATTCTTCGCCGCCGTCTGGACCGAAGACAAGATAGAAGATGAGCCGGAATTTCTGGCCGAATCACTGTTCGCGCATATTCATGGCGTGTTATTCGCCAGCGACGACCTGGACCGGCGCGCTGCACTCATCCACGAGGCTTTATCCACCGACTGGGGGACAACGGCGTTTGCCGCGCTGTTCTCGACAGCCATTGAGGAAATCATCGAGCTTGCCAATGACATCCACGCGCGAGGGGCATTCATTGGCGGTCAGACGACGTCCGATCACGACATTATTCCGTTAGCCCTGGCCATTGCACGCACCGATGCAGATGCCTGGGACCGGGTGCTGTTTGAACTGTTCCCCGACTGGCAACCGGGTGAGAATGAATTACACTCACGGCCTGACGAGGATGAGGAGGAGGAATACGGCTATGAATATGCGACCCCTCGCACCACTCAGGAATTGCTGCTGCGCCTGCGCAAACAAGTGCCAAGCAAAGCGATCAGTGCGCCAAAACCGGGAGCTCGCCCAAGTCTGGGCGAGGATATTTTTGCGTGATCGTCGTTAACGCAACCCCGTGCAGCGAATCTTTACCGCCCTCGCCTGCTTGCGGGAGAGGGTAAAGCATCCATGAAACTCGCCAGCATCGAAACGCGCCAACCCCATTTGGTGCAAGCGCTACAGACGCTTGCACAGGATCAAGGGGGGGAGGCGGCACAAACGCTGCTCCATGAGCTTGCCGGCATCACGGTACTGGTCGCCCGAAAATTTACCAATGACAGAACGGCGGATGGCCTGCTCGAGGCGTTTTATCTGACGACAGGATGCGTCTCGCTGGGTATCAGTCTGGCCAATATTCCCGACAGCGATGAGTCCAGATTGGCTTTCCTGCTGCATCACGGTGCCGAACAGGTATTCCAGATTGGATTCCGGCATATCAAGGAATTGGCCAGCCTGCCCTGCTACACCATGGTTGCGGATTTCGATAATGACCCGTACATTCAACAGCGCAATATCAAGGCGCTGTTCTCTGAGCTATGCCGTGCCGATCCAAACTCGGCATGGACAGGTGATGATAATTACAGAAATGAGCTGCGTGCCCGGCGGGAAAACCAGAACACCGTTGAGTGCGCAAAATGGTTGCGCAAAAACCACTACGCGGGCGCCATTAAAGACACCGATCTCGACGCCAATGCAGTGATCGCTATCGCTATTATTTTCGCGATTCTGGGTGACGGGCGTATCGTCGCTCGCACCGGACAAAAAGAGATCGAGCACCTGATCCGCAGTGCCCGTGAAACACAACCGGATATCGAGGCGGGCTGGCGCGAATTACTCAAAAAAGTCCCGCCCGAGTATCAACCCGTCTTAAGTTCACAGATGGACGAATACAGAAACACCATCATCAGGAAAATCCTCTCCAAGATAAAAATCAAAACCGTCATCACCGAGATACAGGATTGTTACGCGGGTACAGAACAGGATGTCGACTACGACTGACCTGGCAGCCTGTCAAAATTTTGTGAAAAATCGGCCGGGGTGTAAATAAATTTCATGTCCAATTGAGTTTGTTTGGCGTATTCTCTCAGGCATGTTTGAGAGGAGATTGCCATGCCTGCCATCCGTCCGCCTGCTGTCGCAGGACAGTTCTACCCCGGTGACCCCGGTGAGCTCGCCCTTGCGGTGCAGACATTTCTGGCCGAGGCCAGTCCCTTTGACCTGATTCCCAAAGCGCTGATCGTGCCGCATGCCGGCTACATCTACTCCGGCGCCATTGCGGCGACCGCCTATGCCACGCTGCGCCCCATCGCCGCACGCATCCGGCGCGTAATACTGCTGGGCCCCACTCATCGAGTCGCGGTGCGCGGCCTGGCCTTGCCAGGGGGTACCGCCTTCGACACCCCGATGGGACGGGTGATGCTCGATACCGCAGCTGCACAATCCATCGCCCATCTGCCGCAAGTCGGTGTCAGCGCACAGGTTCACGCGCTAGAACATTCGCTGGAAGTGCAACTGCCGTTCCTGCAAAGCGTGCTGGCCGATTTCACCCTGCTGCCGCTGGCGGTGGGCATGGCAAGCTCCGAAGAAGTTGCCGAGGTGCTGGAATGTTTATGGGGTGGTGAGGAAACGTTGATTGTCATCAGCTCAGATCTCTCGCACTATCTGCCCTATGCCACGTCACAGCGCGTGGACAAAGAAACCGTGCAGGCCATCCTGAACTTAGAGGAGCCGATTCCGCACGACCGGGCCTGCGGCGGTACACCGGTAAGCGGTCTGATTCTTGCGGCGCGGCAGCACCACTTAACGCCGCATTTGCTCGATCTGCGCAACTCGGGCGACACCGCAGGTTCTCGCGATCAGGTGGTAGGTTATGCCGCGCTGGCATTTACGCAGGAGGAAAGCGGTCATGAAACAAACGCATAAGCTATTTGCTTCTGGAATGACCGCTTGCGCCCCCTCCCGCAAACGGCGGGCTCCGCCGGTCACGTGTCGGAGGCGCTATGTCTGTTGATAAAGGAGAAATATTGCTAGCCGTCGCACGCGCCGCGATTTCAAGCGCGCTGGGCGTTCCACGGACAGCGGATGAAAGCGCCCCGTGGCTCGCAGAGCCTGGTGCCTGTTTCGTCACACTCACCCAGCAGGGTCAGTTGCGCGGCTGCGTCGGTTCCCTGCAAGCGCACCGCTCGCTGCTCGCTGACGTCAAAAGCAATGCCGTATCGGCCGCCCTGTACGACACGCGTTTCATGCCGCTGACAGCCGAAGAACTTGAGATCACACGCATCGAAATTTCGCAGCTGGCGCCGACTGAGCCGATGGCGTTTCGGGATGAAGCCGATGCCTTGTCCCAGTTGCGCCCCGATGTAGACGGCGTGGTGTTTGAATTTGGCCGGCATCGCAGCACGTTTTTGCCGCAGGTATGGGAACAGTTGCCCGATCCTCGCCAGTTCATGGCGCATCTGAAACTCAAGGCGGGGCTCCCCGATAATTTCTGGGATGAAGGCATCAAACTGTCGCGTTATTCCGTCAGCAAATTTTCCGAAAAACTTTTAGCCGGGCACCGGTCCGAACAACCTGTGGCCGGGCACCAGAAGGAGAAATGAAATGGACGAGCCTATCAGCACAGCCGAACGTTATCCCGCCAAATACTGGCATCTGCTCGACGACGGGCGCATCCAGTGCGATCTGTGTCCGCGTGACTGCAAGCTTCACGACGGTCAGCGCGGTGCATGCTTCGTGCGCGGCCGAATTGCGGACGCGATGGTACTCACCACCTACGGACGGTCTTCGGGTTTTTGCGTCGACCCGATCGAAAAGAAACCGCTCAACAACTTTTATCCGGGCAGCAGCGTCCTGTCGTTCGGCACGGCGGGCTGCAACCTGGCCTGCAAGTTCTGCCAGAACTGGGATATTTCCAAATCGCGAAGCTTCGACAAATTAGCCGATCAGGCAAGCCCGGAAGCCATCGCACACAGCGCCGAACAGCTGGGCTGCAAGAGCGTCGCCTTCACCTACAACGACCCGGTGATCTTCGCCGAGTACGCGATGGATGTCGCCGATGCCTGCCATGCACGCGGGATCAAGACCGTGGCGGTCACGGCAGGTTATATCCACGAAGCTGCGCGCCGCGACTTCTTCGCCAAGATGGACGCCGCGAACGTGGATTTAAAAGGCTTCACCGATGAATTCTACGTCAAGCAATGCGGCGCACATCTGCAACCGGTGCTCGATACACTCAAATACCTGTGCAATGAAACGAAGGTTTGGGTGGAGCTGACGACCTTGCTGATCCCCGGCCTGAACGACAGCGAGGAGGAATTAACGTTGATGAGCGCCTGGATCGCAAAAGAGCTGGGACGTGACGTGCCGCTGCATTTCTCCGCCTTCCATCCGGATTACAAGATGACCGACAGGCCCTCCACGCCGCCCGCAACACTGGTGCGGGCAAGGCAGATCGCACTGGATGCGGGACTGCGCTATGTCTATACCGGAAATGTGCATAACATTGAGGGAGATACCACGTTCTGTCCGTCCTGCGGCAGCGCCGTGATCGTGCGCGACTGGTATGAGATCGAACAGTATCGACTGACCGAAGACGGTCATTGCCCTGACTGCCAGGCCGCTGTTGCCGGGCATTACGAAAAATTCACCAGGGCTTTTGGCCGCCAGCGCATCCCGGTGATGCCAACCTGAACAGGTCAGGCCCGTACCACACAGGCTGGTGTGCTATCATTGCCGGAGCGGCGTCACAGCCTGCTGCCATCTTGATACCTCCATGACCTCACCCCCAGACACATCAAAAGCCGCAAAAATCCTCCATGACGTTTTCGGCTACGCCACCTTTCGCGGTGAGCAGCAGGCCATCGTCGAACAAATAGCCAGTGGCGGCGATGCGCTGGTGCTGATGCCGACCGGTGGCGGGAAATCGCTTTGTTATCAGATACCTGCGTTAATGCGCGCAGGCACAGGCATCATCATCTCGCCGCTGATCGCGCTGATGCAGGATCAGGTCGATGCGCTGCGTCAGCTCGGCGTGAAGGCGGCCTATCTGAATTCCAGCCTGGCTGCCGACACCGCACGCGAAGTGCAGGGCCAGCTGCTGCGCGGAGAGCTCGATATGCTCTACGTGGCGCCCGAGCGCCTGATGAACGCCAACTTTCTGGGTCTGCTGGAGCGGATACAACAGCAGCATGGTCTGGCGCTGTTCGCCATCGACGAGGCGCA
>JAUSNM010000075.1 GCA_030645535.1 Gallionella sp.
GCCCGCGCCGCATCGGCAATGGGGTCCTGCTGGTCGTCTCCCTCCGACAACACGGTATAAAAAGCCGTGATCGAGCCCACGCCATGCAAGCCATTGCCACTGCGTTCCACCAACTGCGGCAATTTGGCAAAGCAAGACGGCGGATAACCCTTGGTGGCGGGCGGCTCACCGATGGCCAGCGCAATTTCACGTTGCGCCATGGCGTAGCGCGTGAGTGAATCCATCAGCAGCAGCACATGCTTGCCCTTGTCGCGAAAGCTCTCCGCGATGGCTGTGGCGTAGGCCGCCCCCTGCATGCGCAACAAGGGCGGCGCGTCGCCAGGGGCCGCCACCACCACCGAACGGGCGCGGCCCTCTTCGCCCAGGATGTCTTCAATGAATTCCTTGACTTCGCGTCCGCGCTCACCGATCAAACCGACCACAATCACATCGGCTTTGGTATAGCGGGCCATCATGCCGAGCAGCACGCTTTTGCCCACGCCGGAGCCCGCAAACAGCCCGATGCGCTGGCCGCGGCCAATCGTGAGCAGCGCGTTGATGGCGCGCACCCCGGTGTCCAGCTGTTCACGCACCGGCGCGCGGTCCATCGCATTGATCGGCTGGCGATCCATCGGCATTGCAGTCACGTCCTCAATCGGGCCGCGGCGGTCCATGGGTGCGCCCTGGGCGTCCACGACTCGCCCCAGCAAGCCGTCGCCCAGGGGCAGGCGCAGCGTGCCATAGCCCGCCAAGCGTTCGGTCTGACGACGCTCGCCCAGACGCGGCACCGCAATATAAGCCGCCGCCGGCTCCACGCTGGCGCCACTGGACAAACCATGCACATCGCCCGCCGGCATCAAGAAGGCGCGGTCATTGGAAAAACCGACCACCTCGGCCAGCACCGGGGTCTGCGCTTTCATCGTCACCAGGCATTGGGAGCCGACCGGCACGCGAATGCCGGTGGCTTCCAGCACCAGACCGGTCAGCCGCGTCAGGGTGCCGCGGATTTCCAGCGTGCTGCCCGTGCTGACGCGCTTGCGCGCCTGCTCCGTAAAGAGTTGCCACTTGAGGCAGGCGTCACTGTTCATGCGGGGGCTCCTGCCAGGACGAGGCCAGCCC
>JAUSNM010000080.1 GCA_030645535.1 Gallionella sp.
TGGAAAGCTGATGTCGCCCCAGCCGGTAATCACATAATCCGCCAGCCGCACGATTTCCTGCTGCTCGCATTCGTAGCTCACTTCCGGCCCGCCCAGCACCACGATAATTTCCGGGGCTACGCACTTGAGCAGCGCCACCACACGGGTAATCTCGACCACATTCCAGATGTAGACGCCGAAGCCGACAATTTTTGGCTGTGTAGCCAGTATGGACTCGATAATTTCTTCCGGCCTGTTCTGCAGGATGAACTCCATGATCTGCGTGTCCTGCTCGTGTTCGCCCATATTGGCGGCGAGGTAACGCAAACCAAGCGAAGCGTGGTGATAGCGGGCGTTGAGGGTGGCGAGAACGATGGTGGGCATGCGCGGTCAGATGAGCTGAAGGGCTGCGATTTTACGCTACTTCCACGGCAAATCAGGAAATCAGGGTCAGACTCGATTTCTTGATGCGCGCCATGAGTTCCGCCGTCTTCCCCTGTGCGCCGCCGAAGATAAGCAGCGAGATTCCTGCAGGCCAAGCCCGACGTTCGTTTCGATGTCATAATAACATCAGGGTTCGCAGGCTTACCCGGCATATGGTTCTGTTATCACCGATAAACATGGATAGGAGGAGTTGAGTAATGAGCGAAGTCGCAGACTACAAACTGGTTCGTAATTCAACGGTGGGAGCCGAACTCACTGAAGATAAGGCCAAAATTCTGGCCGCAAAAATGGGCGTGCGCCATTTAAAAGATGGCGAATTTCTTGTGAAGGAAGGCGAGGCCGATCAGACGCTGTTCGTTCTTGCCGCAGGCAAGCTTACCGTCATCAGCCTGGATATCGACGGCGTGGAACAAACGGTTTACACGATGAAAGAGGGCGAGTGCGCCGGTACCCGCGCGTTCGTCGAGCAGTCGCCACGCAGGGCGACACTGCGTGCAGTGGGCGATGCCATTGTCTACACGCTGACGCCTGAAGACTTCGAATCGTTGTTGGAAACTTACCCGCGCGTCGCTTTCAAAGTGATGCGCGCACTGTTCCGCGTGACGCATGCGAATCTGTCGCGCATGAATCAGGAAACCAGGGAACTGGCCAATTACATCAACAAGACGAACGGGCGGTATTGACCTGTAGCGCACTATCGCGCAGATAGCCCGGCAGGCCGGGGTCGGGCATGCCCCCCTGCTTTGTCGGGGGTGTGCCGGGATTCGCAAGCTAACCCCATCCTGCGTTTGGATTTCACCACGGTTCACGGTTGGTGTTTTGAGGAAGCGTGGGGCGCAATCGTTATTGCGCCGAATGAAATAAGGTTGGACTCGTTTTCGTGATGCGCGCCATAAGTTTCACCATCAGCCCCTGCGCGCCGCCGAGTAGCACAGGCTGATCAGGGGAGGTCGGCGAGGACTGTCTGAGCGCGTAGCGCGAGTTCCGCAGCCGCCTGAACAGACGAGCAACACAGGGAACCCCGAAGGGGCGGGAAACCGGGGTCGCCTTCTTTTTGGTCACTTTTTCTCGGCGACGCAAGAAAAAGTGACTAGCCGCCGGGCTACCCCCGGCAAACAGGACACCCCCATGGAAATGAAGAAGATCAATTCCGGCAAGCTCCGGGCCATTGGCTACGATGCAAGCCATCGGATGTTGCAGGTTCAGCTCGACGACGGCAGCACGCTGCAATACAGCGGCGTTGGCGAAGATGCCTGGCGCCGTCTCAGCAATTCGGGTGCGGCGTGGAGTTTCTATCGCGACAATATCGAGGAAGAATTCACTGCTAAACGCGTTTCCGGCAACGGGCATGGGTGTGTCAGCACACCACATGCCCGTTGCCCTCTCCTCGGCCCCTCGCTTTGCTCTCCCCTCCCGGTGAGCGCCCCTCTCTCTAACTCTCTCCCGCAAGCGGGAGAAAGGACGAACGAGGAAAGCAATTTTAAATCCTTGGGCGAGGAAGCAAACGAATCGCTGCGCGAGCTTTACATTGACGCACCCGCAGCCAAGAACCCGCTCGACGATTTATTCGGGAAACCCTGAGCGGGGCAACAAAGAGGGCTGCATCGCAATCGTTTTCATTCTTCGCCGCATAGGCGATTCTTTTTGAGTAATCTTCAATGGCAATTAATCTGAAAAACCTTCAACCGCAAACCGTCTGGGCGCATTTCGCGACGCTGTGCGAAATACCGCGCGCCTCAATGCATGAGGCGGCGCTGATCGGGCATCTGATAACCTGGGCAAGGGGACGCGGTATTACCGCCGTCGTCGATGCCGCAGGCAACCTGATCCTGAAGAAACCCGCGAGTTTTGGCTGCGAAGCTCAACCGGGCGTGATCCTGCAAGGGCATCTGGACATGGTGTGTCAGGCAAATTCCGGAACGCAGCATGATTTTCTGCGCGATCCGATTCACGTAGAGGTCAGTGATGGCTGGGTTGTAGCAAAGGACACCACGCTTGGGGCGGACAACGGCATCGGTGTTGCGCTCGCGCTGGCCGCACTCGAAGACGATGCGCTTGTACATCCTGCGATGGAAGTGCTGCTCACCGTCAACGAGGAATCCGGCATGAGTGGCGCGCGCGGCCTTGCGTCAGGCAGCTTGCAGGGCACGACGCTGATCAATCTGGATACCGAGGAATGGGGGCATTTCTATCTCGGTTGTGCGGGCGGCGTGGACGTCGAGGTGCGGCACGATTGCGAACAGGAAAACTTGCTGGCGGACTATGCGCTGCTGCGGTTCGACGTGTCAGGGCTCAGAGGCGGTCATTCGGGCATCGACATCCATCTCGGGCGCGGCAATGCGATCAGGCTGCTGGCGGAAGCACTGCGCGATCTGTCTGCACACACCGACGTGCGTCTGGTTTCATTAAATGGCGGCACGGCGCGCAACGCGATTCCGCGCGAGGCCTATGCAGTATGCGCGCTGCCCGCTGCTATCGCGTCGAATATCGATGAGTGGGTCAAGCACCGCCATGGGGCATGGCGGCAGCGCTTCGCTCAGGTCGACGCGGGCGTGTCGTTCACATGCCGGCATTTCGACATGCTGCCGGACACCGCCATTGCAAATGCGGAACGCGACCGGCTGCTCGCTTTCCTCGATATTGCCGCCAACGGTGTAGCGCGCATCAGCGACATTTTCCCCGGTGTGACTGAAACCTCTAGCAATCTCGGTGTGGCGGTTCTGGAACAGGGCGAATTCCGCGCGACGTTCAAGGTGCGCTCGCTGCAGGATTCACGAGCGGACGCATTGGCTGACAAGCTGATTGCCCACGCCGCCAGCTACGGTTTGCAGGCATGGAAGGATGGAGCCTATCCCGGCTGGACGCCGGATCCGGCATCACCCCTGCTCGCGCTGTGCCAGGGAGTCTACACGGAACAGTTCGGCAAGCCTGCCAGCCTGCAGGTGATACACGCAGGACTCGAATGCGGTCTGCTGGCTGCAAGCCATCCGCAACTGGACATGATCTCCTTCGGCCCTGACATACGCGGCGCCCATGCTCCCGGAGAACGGGTACAAATCGAGTCGGTAGATCGTTGCTATACGTTGCTTGTGGCCGTGTTGCAGGCGCTGGCTCGCCAAGTGGCGTGAGCCGCGCGGTAATCAGTGCACAGAATTCAACGTGGTGGCCAGGATAGCCTCTGAATTCTTGGGAAGTTTGAATTTAGCAAATGCACGGTGAATCTTTTTCTTGTTTACGCGCTGGTCTCTGTCCTCAAAAAAGATGCCCGCCCGATGACCACTGACCACCATCGTGGTAAAGGCAAAACGCCAGTTATGCGCCTCGGCCATACGCTCGCGCAAGGCGGCTTCATTAAAAATGACCACACCAGCCTGTTTTATTGACTCCAAAAACTCGTCAAACGAATCCGTATCCAACTTGCCCATTTTCATCACCTTCGATATTTCGGCTAATGTCAGCCATGGTGCCATTAACGCCGCAACAAGATCCTGGTTGACAACAGTTAAAAATGACGCCATCGATTAGAATGCATCTCGCAGGATGTCCGGAGGACATTGCATCAAATAATCAACCGGGCCGGCATGGCGTAAAGCGTTTCGCGTTGGCGCATGATGGACGATCCCGAATGCGAGGAGGTGCGCATGATTCCGCTACAAGAATTGCTGAACCGCATCCACTGGGACCCGGAGTTCGGGCGCGGCGAATTCAGGCTGGGCTATCTCGACCATCTGCGCGACGCTCTGGTGTATGTTCCGCTCCATGAAGTGCAGCCCGATCCGGACAGCCATTTCTGCTTCGCACTGACGGATGATGAGGGAGTCGTGCACAGCGTGCCTTACCACCGCGTCAAGGAAGTGTGGAAGGACGCAGAGTTGATCTGGCGGCGGGAGCATTGACAAGCCGGATCAGCAAAGGTATTGCGCGGCTTACCTCCGTGTCTTGCCGGCTGTCTGTACAATCTGTTAATCAAAGCCGCAGAGCTCAAATGCACAATATTTTATGCTGAGTAACCATCAATCCCGTCAACTGGTCAGATTGCGCTGGACGGCTTTTGCCGTCGTCGGTCTGGCCTATGTGCTGTCGTTCTTTCATCGTTTTGCGCCGGCGGCGATATCAGGCGAGTTGCAGCAGACCTTTCATGCCAGCGGCGCGGAACTGGGCGGTCTTGCGGCAACGTATTTCTACGTATACATGGTGATGCAGATTCCCACCGGTATTCTGGTCGATACACTGGGGCCGCGCCGCGTGGTGGCGATAGGCGGGGTTCTCGCCGGTATCGGTTCGCTGTTGTTCGGCACGGCCGATACACTCACTGCTGCATCTGTCGGCCGCTTGCTGGTGGGGCTGGGTGTCTCGGTCACGTTCATCTCGATGTTGAAACTGAACGCCGCCTGGTTCCATGACCGGCATTTTGCCACGATGACGGGTGCGACCATCCTGCTCGGCAATGTCGGTTCACTGCTCGCCGCAGCCCCTCTGGCCTGGGCGTTGAACTACATTTCGTGGCGCACCGCGTTCGTTGCGGTGGGTTTGTTGTCGTTGCTGCTGGCGGTGCTTGCCTGGTATCTGGTGCATGACCATCCCGGCCGTGCCGGTTTGCCCAGTATGCGCGAACTCGATGGACGTGAGGCGCATGCCCCGCACGCCGGACACTGGTATGACGGTCTGCTGGTGGTGCTGAAAAATCGTGCCACCTGGCCGGGCTTGTGGGTGAACATGGGGCTGGCGGGTTCGTTGTTCGCTTTTGCAGGCCTTTGGGCTGTGCCTTTTTTGCGCGATGTGTACGGCATGGACAGAGCCTCTGCCGCCAGTCATACCACGTTGTTGCTGGCGGGATTCGCGATAGGCGCGTTTCTGGCAGGCAGGCTCTCCGACCGTATCGGCAGACGCAAGCCCGTGATGATCGCAGGCGCACTGGCGTATTGCCTGTGCTGGTTGCCCTTGCTGTTCGCTGTGCCGATGAGCAGTGTCGGCAGCTACGCGCTGTTTCTGGTGATGGGCTTGTGCGCGCCCAGCTTCACGCTGAGCTGGTCATGTGCCAAGGAAGTCAATCCGCATGCGCTCTCCGGCATGGCGACCAGCGTGGTAAACATCGGCGGTTTTCTCGGCACCGCGATCATGCAGCCTCTGTTCGGACGGGCAATTGATCATGCCCGCGCCGGCGTGAGTTCTGCCTCATCAGGACCTGCCGATTATCAGAGCGGGATCGCCATTCTGCTGGGTTTTGCAACGATGGGATTGATCGCGACGCTGTTCATCCGTGAGACGTATTGCAAGTATGTGAATCCGGACTGAATGCGCAGTGATGAGCAGCATGCCGTAGCTGATGACTTTCGGATAGAATATTGCCGTTACTGATAATAATGAGGGTTGAACAATGAATCTGGCTGAGTTATTTCGTCACGAGACCGACTTGAAAGTGCTGTCTGCGGGGCAGGTATTGTTTCATGAAGGTGATCAGAGCGACTTTATGTACGTCCTGATATCCGGAGCCGCCGAGATTATCGTTCACGACAGGTTGATGGAGACTGCGGAGGCGGGTGCGATTTTGGGTGAGATGGCAATGATTGAAGACTCTACTCGTTCTGCCACGGTGATTGCAAAGAGCGATTGCACGTTGTTCCCGATAGCACGCAAACGGTTCAATTTCCTGATTCAGCAGACCCCTAATTTTGCGCTGCACATCATGCGGGTGATTTCAGGTCGGCTGCGCAGAACGGATGCCCGTCTGTAGTTCTGGCAGCAAAGCTGTTCTGCGCCTGGCGCACTTTTTTCCTGAATTAAACGTGGGTTGTGAATATGACGAATCAATCAAATGCAGTGACCTCTGATAAGGCAAATATGCTACCCGCCTGCCTGATCAGACAGCCGGACGGTATTTTCGTTGATTTGTCATTGTTTCCGGTGGGCGGCGACTTCGAGAAAGTTATCGATGGTCTGTTCCGCAGCGGGGAGCGATTCAGCGGCCTGGATTATCGTTTGCTGATGGCACTGTTATACGACTACGACAGCATCATGGATGAGCATGGCATCAATGCCAAATTGAGGCTGGCCGAGGATGTCGTCGATTTTCCGCCCAACCGTCGTGCATTGTATAAATCGGTCAAAGTTGACGGCGCAAAGAGTTCTGCAGAGTACTTCTTCGAGCCGGTTTCGATGGTGGTAGTCGTTGAAGAGCCTGTTTACGGGAAGCCGGGTGAGGATGGCGTGGCGCCTGTTATCGGCACTAAGAGCGAGGAAATGTTGCAAACCACCAAGCTTGATCTGGATGAATTCATTGCAGACATGTGGCTGAAGGACGTGCGTTTCGGTATTGACGTTGAGTCTGTGGCGGAGGTGATCTCCCGACGTGCGATGACGCGCAGGAATATCGCGTCACAGCGCAATGCGACCGCGGGCTTCGATGCAAAAATGGAAGAGGTGTGTAACGTATTGCGCAGGGATAATGCGCCGAAGCTGTTGGCCAACGGAAAAGCGGATTTGCGCAAATTCCAGAATCGCTTCCCGCAGATCGAATCGGGTGCGCGCCTGCTGAAGAAAGTAGCACGCGTACTCGGCAAGGAGGGCATCAGGGTGAGTGGTCAGAGGATAGAGCCTCTGCTGCCAAAGGACGAGATCGATCTGCTCGCCATGGCGGGGCCGGGTACGTATGTCGAGACTCAGGACGGGGAAGAATACGTTCTGGCTGCCAAGGATGGTTTTCTGTCACTGGATACCGTGACGAACGTTGTCTCGGTTACAGAAACGATCGAGAACAAGGGCGGTATCAGCCTCAAGACCACGGGCGACCTTTCCCTGAGCGGCAACGACTTCATCGAACACGGCGAGGTGCAGGGAGGGCGTGTAGTCGAAGGCAAGAATATGACCTTTCGTTCGGATGTCTACGGCGATGTTATTTCGCAAGGCGGCTTTATTCTGTTCGAAAAAAATCTGTCGGGTGGCAGTGCAAAAAGCTATGGTGGCGATGTCACGTCGAACGGGCGTGTATTCAACTCGGTCATTGAGGCATGCACCGGGAAAGTTTCGCTGAAATATGCCGAGAGCTGCATGATCCTGGGCGAGTCTGTTGTTATCGAGCGTGCCGTGAATTGTGAAATTGTCGCCGAGAATGTCCAGGTCGACAGTGCGGAGGGCTGCGACATCGCCGGGAAAAATATTCAAATAAAATCGTCCAACTCATGCCGCACGAAGGAGACGGTTGTTTCCATGTTGGTGCCGGACTCGTCGGCATCGGATGCGAAAATTACGCAACTGGGCGTGGCGATAGACGATTGCAAAAAAATAATCGAGGCGAAAGAGCAGGAAGTGGCGCAGCTCAAGTCGGATCCGGAATTTGCGAAATACCTTGCGCTGGCGGCGAAGATACGTCAGGGAACGCTCCAGTTGAACGCAGCGCAGCAGGATGCCTGGAAAAAAATGTCGGCCAAATTTGCCTCATTTATGAGCGCCGGGAGCCGGTTGACCGCCGAGAAGCAGGAGCAACTAACTCTTGTGCAGGGTTTCATTCAGGAACAGGCGCAGCTGCAGGAGGCACAGAAGAATACAACGGCAGGTATTCAATGTGAGATTGCCGAGGTTGCGGGCGATACTTCGGTGCGAAGTATGGTTGTTTCCGGTGGTGTCGCTGCATTTCAAAAAAATAAACCCGGCGTTATCAAGACCCTGTTGCGTGAACAGAATGTAAGGCACAAGCGAATCTTCTCGGATGACACGGGCAGCCTCGTTTGGAACTATCAGGCTGAGGCTTCTTAGCGGGTGGCGGGGCGGTTATAAAATGCCCGGCTGATTATGCTCGCCCGGTCTGCTGTGGCAGCAGATGGCGAAGTCCCGGGAGATCAGGCCAGCTGTGATAAAATCCGGCCTGAAAAATCTTCACTTCGTTGGTGTTCCTTGAAAAATCCTGCCCTGTTTTTATCCGCGATAATCCGTCAATTCGAGATGGGTGCTGCGCCCGTCCTGATGCTGGGTTTCGTGTGACGTCCGCGCTATCTCCCGGTGCGCAGCGTCGTCGTGCGCGGCTTGATTCTCTGACCGAAATTGAGTTCCCGGCCGATCTGCCCGTGGTGGCAAGGCGTGAGGATCTGGCGCGTGCCATCAGCGAGAATCAGGTGGTTATCGTCTGCGGCGAGACAGGTTCGGGAAAAACTACGCAGTTGCCGAAAATCTGCCTGACGCTGGGGCGCGGGGTACTGGGTTGCATCGGCCATACCCAGCCGCGTCGCGTGGCGGCCCGTTCGGTGGCGACACGGATTGCCGCTGAACTCAAGTCAGAGCTCGGCGGTCTGGTTGGCTACAAGATACGTTTCCACGACAAGGTTGCTGCTGACACCGTGATCAAGCTGATGACGGACGGTATTCTGCTGGCGGAAATCCACAGCGATCCGCTGCTGAGGCGTTACGACACGATCATCATCGACGAGGCGCACGAACGTTCACTTAACATCGATTTTCTGCTGGGCTACCTGAAACAACTGTTGCCGCGCCGTCCTGATCTTAAACTGATCATCACGTCCGCCACGCTGGATGCCGACCGCTTCGCCCGGCACTTCGGCGCGGTGGTGGTGGAGGTGTCGGGGCGCAGCTATCCGGTCGAGACCCGCTACCGGCCTTTGCAGATCAGCGATGAAGGCGAGGCGCAGGATGTGCCGAAAGCCGTGAGCGCCGCGCTGGATGAGCTGGCGGCGGGCGGCTTGCGCGGCGATGTGCTGGTGTTTCTGCCGGGTGAGCGCGAGATACGCGACACGGCGGAAGCCTTGCGCCGCCATCATCTCCCCGATTCTCATAACAGGGGTGTCGAAATACTGCCGTTGTTCTCGCGCCTGTCGGCAGCAGAACAGGACAAGGTGTTCAAAACAGGTTCCAAACGTCGCGTCATTCTGGCAACCAACGTCGCGGAAACGTCCTTGACTGTGCCCAACATCGGTTATGTGATCGACTGCGGGCTGGCCCGTGTGAACCGTTACAGTATCCGTCAGAAGGTCGAGCAACTGCATATCGAGAAAATATCCCGCGCGGCCGCGAACCAGCGCTCGGGGCGGTGCGGGCGGGTGATGAGCGGCGTTTGCATCCGTTTGTACGACGAAGCCGACTTTTTGCAGCGTGTTGAATTTACCGATCCGGAAATTTTCCGCGTATCGCTGGCGACCGTGATCCTGCGCATGAGCGCGCTGGAGCTGGGCGACATCGCCGAATTTCCGTTCATCGAGCCGCCCACACCGCGCATGATCGCGGATGGTTACCAGCTGCTGGCAGAATTGAACGCGATCGACGAGGAACGTAACCTCACCCCGCTGGGGCACGAGCTGGCCAAGTTGCCGCTGGATCCGAAGATTGCGCGCCTGCTGCTGGCAGGACGGCAATATCAGTGTCTGACGGAAATCCTCATCATCGCCAGCGCGTTATCAACACAAGACCCGCGCGAACGTCCGCTGGATCGCCAGGAGGCGGCCGATGCGGCGCATAAGCGCTTTTCTGATGAGCGTTCCGACTTTCTGGCGTTCATCAAAATATGGGCGTGGTTTGAGCAGGCGGTGGCGCACAAGCAATCGAACCGGCTTTTGGCTGAAGAATGCCGCAAGAATTTCCTCTCTCCCTTGCGCCTGCGTGAGTGGCGCGAGCTGCACCAGCAGTTGCACACGCAAGTCACCGAGATGGGCATGCGTGAGAATGAGTTACCCGCGAGTTACGAGCAGATACACAAGGCCTTGCTGTGCGGCTTGCTCGGCAATATCGGCATGAAGGGCGTGGAAGGCCCGGAATACATGGGTGCGCGCGGCATCAAGTTCTTCATCGCGCCCAATTCGGTGCTGGCGAAAAAAGGCACGAAGTGGGTGATGGCAGGCGAGCTGATCGAGACGCATCGCCTGTATGCGCGCACTGTGGCCAGAATCGAGCCGGAATGGCTGGAGGAGACAGGCTCCCATCTGATCAAACGGCATTATTACGATCCGCACTGGGAAAAGAAACCGGCGCAGGTGGTGGCTTTCGAGCGCAGCACGCTACACGGCCTGTTGCTCAATGCCAAGAAGCGCGTGCATTACGGGCCGATGAATGTGCCGGAGTCTCGCGAGGTGTTCATCCGTCAGGCACTGGTGGAAGGCGAGTTTGACACGCGCGCGCCGTTCTTCGCGTACAACGGAAAGTTAATAAGTGAAATCGAAGCGCTGGAACACAAGGCACGCCGTCCCGATGTGCTGGTGGATGATGAACTGATTTATGCGTTCTATGACAGCCGTATCGCTGCGCACATACACAACGGTGCGACCTTCGAAGCGTGGCGCAAAGAGGCAGAACGCACGGATGCCAAGCTGCTATATCTGAAAAAAGACGATTTGATGCGCCACGAGGCGGCAGGCATCACCACCGATCAGTTTCCGCCGCAGCTCAAGATCGATAACGTCAGCTTCGCGCTGAGCTACAACTTTTCGCCGGGCAAGAATGACGACGGCATCACACTCACCGTGCCGCTGGCGCTGATCAATCAGGTATCCGCCACGCGTTGTGAATGGCTGATACCCGGCCTGCTGCCGGAAAAGGTCGTGCAGCTGGTCAAGACTCTGCCGCAAAAGATACGCCGCAACCTGGTTCCTGTGCCGGAGTTTGCCGCCCGGTTCGCTCGTGACGTGCAGCCCTCCAATATCTCTTTGATGCTGGCATTGTCGCGCTACATCCGCGAACAGAAGCAGCTGGATGTGCCGCTGGATGCGTACCGGCTGGAGCAGTTGTCCGCGCACCTGTTGATGAATTATCGTGTGATGGACGAGCATGGCAGGCAATTGGGCATGTCGCGCAATTTCTCACAATTGCACAGTGAGCTGGCGCCGCACGCAGCCCCCGTCATCGCCGCGGTGACCGTGGATAAGCAGGAGAAACATGCCGAGCAACGCTGTACTTCATGGAGTTTCGGAGCCTTTGTCGAGACTCGCGAGGTGAATCGCGCAGGGCAGAACGTCACCTTGTATAACGCGCTGGTGGACGAGGGTGACGCCGTGGTGTTGCGCGCCTTCGATATCCGTGAGGCGGCGCAGGTAGCGCATCGCGCTGGTCTGCGCCGTTTGTTCATGCTGTCGTTGAAGGAGCAGGTGAAGTATCTGGAAAAGAACCTGCCGGATGCGCAGCGCTTAGGCATGCTGTTCATGCCCTTCGGCACGCAGCAGGAGCTGCACCAGCAGATACTGGCGATGGCGTTCGACCGGGGCTGCCTGAATGATCCTCTGCCCACCTGTGAAGCCGCCTTCGCTGTGCGTGCGAAGGAGGCCAAAAATCGTCTGCTGCTGATCGCGCAGGAGCTGGCGCGACTGGTCGCCCTCGTGCTAACGGAACATCAGACTTTGCAGAAAATGTTGCCGCAGATCAAGTCTCACAATCAGGCCAATCAGGACATCCGCGCACAGCTGGAATGGCTGCTGCATGGGAAGTTTATCCGTGACACGCCCTATGAGCGCTTGCAGCATCTGCCGCGTTATCTCAAGGCAATCAGCCTGCGTATCGAGAAGCTGCGCAGCAATCCGGCGCGCGATGCGCAGTGCATGGCTCAACTGCAACCACTGTTGCAAGCCTTACAGCGTCAGCAAAAGCCTGGCAATCCAGATCCGCGTCTGGATGAGTTTGCCTGGCTGTTGCAGGAATTGCGCGTGTCCTTGTTTGCGCAGGAATTGAAGACGCCGGTGATCGTGTCGGTTAAGCGGCTGGAGAAGATGCTGGCGGCACTCAGGGTTTAACTATTGAACCAGCTATCCATGATGTCGATAGCTGGTTTGATGGATTTCACCCGATTGGCGGGTGCCTTGTGATCGGGTCGACGCGCTATAATTGCCGGACGATCTGACCAGTGAGGTAATCATGGACGAGCTGTTGCGGGAAGCTGCACTGCAATACCACCGGCTATCTCCTGCCGGCAAAATATCTGTCAACGCGACCAAGCCGATGATTACTCAGCGCGATCTTGCGCTGGCTTATTCGCCCGGCGTGGCCGCGGCCTGTGAGCTGATCGTCGAAAATCCGGCTGAAGTACGTAACATGACGGCACGCGGCAATCTGGTCGCGGTGATCACCAACGGCACGGCGGTGCTGGGTCTGGGCGCGATAGGACCGTTGGCGGCAAAGCCGGTGATGGAAGGCAAGGGGGTCTTGTTCAAAAAGTTTGCCGGCATCGATGTGTTCGATCTGGAAATCGACGAACGCGATCCCGACAAGCTGGTGGACATCATCGCAGCGCTGGAGCCTACCTTTGGCGGCATCAATCTGGAAGATATCAAGGCGCCCGAGTGTTTTTACATCGAGCGCAAGTTGCGCGAGCGGATGAAAATCCCGGTGTTCCATGATGATCAGCACGGCACCTCGATTATTGTCGGTGCGGCGCTGTTGAACGGCATGAAAGTGGTGGGCAAAGATATCAGGCAGATTAAACTGGTGGTGTCGGGTGCCGGCGCTGCGGCGTTGGCTTGCCTGGATATGCTGGTGGGCCTGGGCGTGCGCATGGAGAACATCATCGTCACCGATATCGCGGGCGTGGTCTATAAGGGCCGTCTCGATGAAATGGATGACAACAAGGCGCGCTATGCGGTGGAAACCACCGCACGCACCTTGGCCGATGTGATCGCGGGTGCGGACGTGTTTCTGGGCTTGTCGGCGGGCGGGGTGCTGAAGCCTGAGATGGTTGTGCAAATGGCGCACCAGCCGCTGATTTTCGCGCTGGCCAATCCTAATCCTGAAATATTGCCGGAGCATGCACGTGCCGTTCGTCACGATGCGATTCTGGCAACCGGGCGTTCCGATTATCCGAATCAGGTGAACAACGCGCTGTGCTTCCCCTACATTTTTCGGGGCGCACTGGATGTGGGTGCGTCCACCATCAACGAGGCCATGAAACGCGCTGCGGTGTATGCCATCGCAGAACTTGCCCAGGCCGAGCAATCCGATGAGCTGGCCACCGCGTATGGCGATGAAGAAATGTCCTTTGGCGTGGATTATCTGATCCCCAGGCCTTTTGATCCGCGCCTGATTACGCGCATCGCGCCGGCAGTGGCACAGGCTGCGATGGATACCGGCGTCGCCAGCCGCCCAATTGCCAATATGGCCGCTTATCGCGAACAACTTCAAGGCTTCCTGTATCAATCCAGCATGCTGATGAAGCCGGTATTTGAAGCCGCTCGCCGTGCGCCAAAACGTCTGGTATATGCGGAAGGCGAGGATGTGCGCGTGCTGCATGCAGTGCAGACCGTGGTGGATGAAGGCATTGCCTATCCGATACTGGTGGGGCGTCCGGCTGTCATTGAACAGCGCATCGCACGACTGGGTCTGCGCATTCGGGCCGGCGTGGATTTTGAGCTGGTGAATACCGAAAGCGATCCGCGTTTTCGCGAGTTTTATACTGAGTATTATCGTCTGATGAAACGCAGGGGGGTGACACTGGATTCGGCCAAGCGTGAAATGCGTCGTCGCAACACGCTGATTGCGGCGATGCTGGTGCGCACGAATGAGGCTGATGCAATGTTGTGCGGCACAATTTTTCAGACACTGCTTCATTTGCAGTATATCGATGAAGTGATCGGCCATCGGCCGGGTGCTTCCGTGTATGCGGCAATGAATATTCTGATGCTGCCCCGCCACACGCTGTTTATCTGCGATACTCACGTCAACCTCGATCCGAGCGCGGAAGAAATCGCCGAGATGACGCTGCTGGCAGCCGAAGAAGTGCGTCGTTTTGGCCTGTTGCCAAAAGTTGCGTTACTGTCACACTCCAGCTTTGGCAGCCACGATAACGCTTCTGCGCGCAAAATGAGCCGTGCGCGTGAATTGCTTGAACAGATGGCGCCGGATCTGGAAGTGGAAGGTGAAATTCACGGTGATGCCGCGCTGTCGGAATGTGTGCGTGCTGATGTGTTTCCCGGTTCGCGTTTGAAAGGATCGGCGAATTTACTTATCATGCCGAATCTGGATGCCGCGAATATTTCCTATAATTTGCTCAAAATGACGGGGGGCGAGGGTGTTACCATCGGTTCCATCTTGTTGGGCGCGAATAAGTCGGCGCACATTTTGACGTCGACCGCGACAGCGCGCCGTATTGTGAACATGAGTGCGTTGGCGGTAGCGGCTGTCAAAACACATTAATCCGGATACAACCTTCGAATCCACAGATTACGCAGATTTCAAGGCAATTTCTGAAGGTTGAAATCTCACCCGACAGGGCACCAAATAATGGCTTATTGCAGTAATTAATCTGCGTTAATCCATATAATCTGTGGATAGTCGCTTTTTTTAGAATTTAAGGAGAATTAGATGAACAAGCAGGAAGTCGAATTGTTGGGCGAAGAAATCGAGATGTTGATGCAGGAACGTGCGATGTTGCTGAACGTGGCAGGCGCTGCGGCGGTATTGATTTCGCATGCCAATGCGCAAAATTTGCCACATGAGGTCGTGGAAGCCGCAGAAAAGTTATCCGAAGCACTCAACGCCTTGCGCGAAGAGACGCTGAAGGATGCGCTGGAGGCGGTGCAGGCCGAGGTGGAATAACTCAAACCACTTCGTGGAAAAATAGCTTTTTTTGGTCAGTCTTTTTCCAGCCAGTTGAGCAGAAAATCCCATTGTTCGAGTTCCCGGAAGGCCAGGTGAGGCGTCAGGTCGAACAGTGATTTTCCTTCGAAGGCCGCATTTACATATACCTGTGTTTCGCGCAGGTAAGCCAGTATCGGCAAGCCTGAGTCGGTGAGGAAGTTTTCCAGCGCAGTCGCGGCACGGGTGCGCGCGTTCATGCGCATGCCGACCACACCGATCTGGCATTTACCAGCACGTACTTCCTTTTCCTCCGCCAGTATTTGCAGAAAATCACGGCTGGCATTCAGGTCGAACAAGGACGGTGATATCGGCACGATGATTTTGTGGGAGAGCTTGAGTGCATGGGCAAGGTTCTTGCCATGCAATCCGGCGGGGCTGTCGATGACCAGCCAGTCGTTAAGGCAGTCTTCCCCTTTGACAGAATCCAGCGTCACGATCTCAGGTAAATCTGCAGGGCGTGTGGCGACCCAGAGGGTTGCGGACTTCTGTCTGTCAAGGTCAAGCATCGCGACGCGCTGACCCTGGTTGGACAGGAATCCTGCGATGTTCACCGATAAGGTGGTTTTTCCGCTGCCGCCCTTGGGGTTGGCTATCAGTATGGATTTCATGTTTTTTCGGATATTTCGTGAACTGCGACCTTCCGGCAATGTTTCAGTATGCCACCGATTTTATCTCGGCTGCGGTGGCTTATTGCCTCTTTGCAATGACTCGTATTGGGTTAAGGGGGAGGAAATGATAACATCGCCCGATAAACTTTTTGGGGAACAATATGGCCGGTCATAGCAAGTGGGCAAACATTCAACACCGCAAGGGCAAGCAGGATGCCAAGCGCGGCAAGACTTTCACCCGACTGATCAAGGAAATTACCGTGGCGGCACGCATGGGCGGCAGCGATCCTGCTGGAAATCCGCGTCTGCGTCTGGCAATGGACAAGGCTTATTCCAACAACATGCCCAAGGATAACGTCGAGCGCGCCATCAAGCGCGGCAGCGGCGAACTCGAAGGCGTGCAGTATATGGAAATTCGCTACGAAGGTTACGGCATCAATGGCGCGGCGGTGATGGTGGACTGCATGACCGATAACAAGATGCGCGCTGTGGCGGATGTGCGCCACGCCTTCAGCAAGTATGGTGGCAATCTGGGCACAGATGGTTCGGTGGCGTTCATGTTTACGCATTGCGGACAGATGATTTTCGCACCGGGCACGGATGAGAACGGCCTGATGGAGGTGGCGCTGGATGCGGGTGCGGAAGATATCACCAGCAATGATGACGGCAGCATCGAAGTTATCACGGCGCCGCATGATTTCATTAACGTCAAGCAGGCTTTGGATGCGGCGGGCTACAAGCCGGAATTCGCAGAAGTCATCATGAAACCGGCCAACGAAGTGATTTTTACCGGCGACGATGCAGTGAAGATGCAGAAGCTGCTCGATGCGCTGGAAGATCTGGATGATGTTCAGGAAGTCTATACGACTGCGGTGATAGAAGAGTGAAAGGCAGGATGCAGGATGCAGGAGTCAGTAAACACCGCTGCTCTGCACTTCGTCTGAATCCTGAATCCAGAATCCTGGTCCCTGATTTATGCGCATACTGGGTATAGATCCCGGCCTACGAATTACCGGCTTTAGCTCGGGTTGCTGCTGCGCCGCCTTCGCAGAAACCCGTCACTGGCACTTCGGATCGGAGTTTTTGGCATGACTGTGCGAATTTTAGGGATTGATCCGGGGCTGAGAGTGACGGGTTTTAGCTCGGGCTGCTGCTGCGCCGCCTTCGCAAGAACCCGTTGTTGGTCTGATAGTTTGGTGCACGCATGACTGTCCGCATACTGGGTATAGACCCGGGTCTCCGTATTACGGGGTTCGGGGTGATCGACAAGGTGGGGCAGCAACTGTACTACGTTGCCAGCGGTTGCATCAAGACGCCAGCCGGTGATTTGCCGGAGCGGCTGAAGGTCATTTTAAACTCTTTGGGTGAGGTGATCGCGCAGCATAAGCCCGACCAGGCTGCGGTGGAAAAAGTGTTCGTCAACGTCAATCCGCAATCCACGTTGCTGTTGGGGCAGGCGAGGGGAGCTGCGATTTGCGCGGCGGTGCTGGCGAATCTGCCTGTAGGCGAATACACCGCCTTGCAGGTCAAACAGGCCGTGGTCGGTAACGGTCATGCCGGGAAAGAACAGGTGCAACTGATGGTGCAGCGTTTGTTGAAATTGTCCGGTACGCCCAGCCCTGATGCGGCAGACGCACTGGCCTGCGCGATCTGTCATGCGCATGGCGGGCAGGGTCTGGGTGCATTGGCAACCAAAGGATACAGCGTTCGTGGCGGGAGGCTGGTTTGATGCCGCTGGAACCTGCGCTTGCCGTGTTTCAAAATCCGTTTACGCGTTATCTTGCCGCAACCCGTCCGGCATTTCTGACGGCCAGCCTGATGGCCTGTCTGATTGGACTGGCAATCGCCTGGCACGATGGCCTCGTGTTCGATGTCATGGCCGCCACGGTCACTTTGTTGTCTGCCTTGCTGGCACACGCAGCTGCCAACGTGCTGAATGATTATTACGATGCGATGAACGGCACGGATGCGTGCAATGTGGAACGCGTATATCCATTTACCGGCGGCAGCCGTTTCATCCAGAACGGCGTGCTGACGGAAATTCAGACCCGCAACTTCGGTTTTTCCTTGCTGGCGGGCGTGGTGCTGGCAGGGCTGTGGCTGATGGCGAATTCAAGTTTTCTGTTGCTGTACGTTGGTCTCGTCGGGTTGTTTATCGGCTGGGCTTATTCTGCGCCGCCGTTGCGTCTGAACAGCCGGGGTTTAGGCGAATTGTGCGTGGCGGCTGGATTCCTGCTGATCACGGTGGGTGCTGATTTCGTGCAGCGCCGTGGTTTTTCTGTCGCGCCTGTCATCGCCGGTTTGTCCTACGCACTGCTTGTAACAAATTTGCTGTATATCAATCAGTTTCCAGATCGTGCGGCGGACACGGCTGCGGGCAAGCTGCACTGGGTGGCGCGGCTGGACGTGCAGCACGCGCGCTGGGGCTATGTGCTGATCGTGGCAATGGCCTATATCTGGTTGCTGTTGAGTGTGGCGCTGGGCTGGTTGCCGGTGCTTGCAATGATGGCTTTGCTGGCGTTGCCGTTGAGCGTGAAGGCCGCGCGGCTCTTGTTGCGCCATGCCGCAGAGCCGCGGCAACTGGGTGACGCGATAAAACTTACCATCGCCGCGATGCTGGCGCATGGGGCATTGCTGGCAATCGCGCTGATCATCGGTAAATAAATCAATCTTAAAAAGGCTTCTCATCCACGAAAAACACAAAAAACACCAAATAAAGCAATTGGTTAATATGGGCAAGTAATTCGCTCGTTGGGTGGCAATCTAAATCTTTGCATCTGTTTGAATGTTTGTGCTTTTCGTGCCTTTCGTGGACAGTGTGTTTTAATCAGCGGTTAATAGAGGTGCGTTGAAATGATCGGTCGTTTAACTGGAATTTTGCTGGAAAAGAACCCGCCGCAGATTTTGCTGGATGTGCAGGGCGTAGGCTATGAAATCGACGTGCCGATGAGCACGTTTTACAACCTGCCGCATCTTAACGAGAAAATCGTGCTGCACACGCAGCTGATCGTGCGCGAAGATGCGCATCTGCTGTATGGCTTCGGCACGCATGACGAGCGCATCGCGTTCCGCCTGCTGCTCAAGATCAGCGGAGTCGGCCCCAAGCTGGCCTTGTCTGTGCTGTCCGGATTGAGTCTGGACGACCTGGCGGATGCCGTGGCGAACAAGGAAGCCGGCAGGCTTACCAAGATTCCCGGCGTGGGCAAGAAGACCGCCGAGCGCTTGCTGCTGGAACTGGAGGGCAAATTCACTGTGACAGGCCGTGGATTCATGCAGGGCGCGGTGGTCTCATCAGCCGGCGGCGACATCGTCAACGCGTTGCAGGCGTTGGGTTACAACGACAAGGAAGCCGACTGGGCGGCCAAGCAATTGCCCAAAGAGGTGGGTGTCTCCGATGGCATCCGCCAGGCGCTTAAGCTGTTGTCCAAGGCGTAAAGCCGCTGTTTATCTGTCACACCGTTAAAAACTTGAAGGAGCGTGCGATGAAGCCTGTGCAAGTATTGAGTGAAGCCGAAATTGATGAGCTGGACGATTTTTTGATGTCCGACGACACGCCGGATAACTGTATGGACATTTCCGCGCTGGATGGTTTTCTGACCGCGCTGGTGCTCAATCCGGATGTCATCATGCCGAGCGAGTATTTGCCCTGGATATGGGATATGGAAGAAGGAATCTCGCCGCCGTCGTTTGCATCAATTGAGCAGTCTAATCACATCACGCAATTGGTAATGCGCTATTACAACGGTGTGCTGGACGCGATAGCAAACGATCATTTTTCGCCGCTGTTTTACATTCTGGACGATGAAGAGGGTGGTTATGATGCGCAAAGCTGGTCCGAGGGCTTTATGCGCGGCGTGTATTTGTTCAGCGAGCCATGGATCGATATATTCGAAAAACATCATGCATTGATTGCGCCCATGGTGTTGCTGGGTACGCAATCAGGCTCGGAGTTGCTGGAGGCGAGAGTTGACCGTCAGCAGGCCATAGAGGATGCCTATGAATCCATAGCGGATGCGGTCGGACTGCTCGACGCTTATTTCAGGGCGCTGCGAGCGTCGCTGGACAGCGCACCGCCGACGGTGCATTGATGTACTTGCTGTTTGCTGTTGACGTATTGCTAACTGTTGGTTATCATAATTCCTGTGTTTACCATTCGCTACAGCAAGCAATCGACTAAGGTTCTGTGCAAGATGCCAGGTGGGATTGCGAGCAAAATTCAAGCAGTAATGTTGAGTGTCGCCGAAAATCCAGCGGGTTATCGAGGCGACTGGAAGCAGCTGGAAGGAACGGACTTTTGGCGGTTACGTGTCGGCAGTTGGCGCGCGATATGCGATGTGCAAAATGGTGAATTGGTCATACTGGTGTTGAAAATTGCCCCGCGCGGAGATGTGTACAAATGAACATTCAAACCATAGCTCAAAACGGACAGGCCGCCTTTGTCGTCGTTCCCATCGCCGAATGGGATGCGTTAATGGCGCGTCTGGAAGAGCGGGATGACATTGCTGAGGCGGATCGTCTGAGGGCGGCAATCCGTGCAGGTGAAGAAACCCTGCCCGCAGAAATGGTTGCGCGCTTAACCGGCGGCGAAAATCCTCTCAAAGTGTGGCGCGAGTATCGAGGTTTTACTTTGCGTGCTTTGGCGGCTGAAATTGGCATCAGTTCGGCGGCGGTGTCCAAGATAGAAACGGGAAAAAGCCATCCCAGCGTTGCCACCTTGTGCAAGTTGGCCGTGGCATTGGGCTGCGATATGGAAGATTTGGCGTAACTCGTTCGTGAATAGAAATTATCCAGCCTTAGAGCCTTAGAAAAGCAAACATGATCCATAGCGACAACCTCACTGCCGAACCGCGACTGACCACCCCCGCTGTTGTATCCCGCCAGGAAGAGGTGCTGGAGCGCGCGCTGCGCCCCAAGCAGCTTGACGAATATGTCGGCCAGGAAAAGATACGCGAACAACTGGAAATCTTCATTCAGGCGGCGAAGCTGCGCCAGGAGCCGCTCGACCATGTGCTGTTGTTCGGCCCGCCGGGGCTTGGCAAGACGACGTTGGCCCAGATCATCGCCCGCGAAATGGGTGTGAATCTGCGCCACACTTCGGGGCCTGTGCTGGAGCGTGCCGGCGATCTTGCGGCCTTGCTGACTAATCTCGAACCCAATGACGTGTTGTTCATCGACGAGATTCATCGCCTGTCGCCGGTGGTGGAGGAAATTCTCTATCCCGCGCTGGAGGATTACCAGATCGACATCATGATCGGTGAAGGTCCTGCAGCGCGTTCGGTGAAGCTGGATCTGCCGCCGTTCACGCTGGTGGGCGCGACCACGCGGGCCGGGATGCTGACCAACCCGCTGCGCGACCGTTTCGGCATCGTGTCCCGTCTTGAGTTTTACTCCCCTGAAGAATTGCAGCGTATCGTGATGCGCTCGTCAGGCCTGCTGGAAATGAATCTGTCGCCTGACGGTGCGATGGAGATTGCCAAACGTTCGCGCGGCACGCCGCGTATCGCCAACCGCCTGTTGCGCCGGGTGCGCGACTATGCCGATGTGAAGGCAGGCGGGGATGCGACGCGCACGGTGGCGGATGCTGCGCTGACGATGCTGGATGTGGATTCAGAAGGGCTGGATGTGATGGACAGGAAGCTGCTTTCGACCATCATCGAGAAATTCATGGGTGGACCTGTCGGCGTGGATAATCTTGCCGCAGCGATTGGTGAGGAGCGCGACACCATCGAAGATGTGCTCGAACCCTATCTGATCCAGCAGGGCTATCTGCAACGCACGCCGCGCGGCCGTATGGCGACAGCCATCGCCTATCGCCATTTCGGTCTGAAGGTGGCCAGTCATTTGACCAGCGAGGATTTGCGGGATGAAATCATCTAGGTGCGGTGTCGTGTTGCTTGCACGACCTGCAACGCTTGAAT
>JAUSNM010000083.1 GCA_030645535.1 Gallionella sp.
AACACCGGCGCACCGGAAATCATGGAGTGCGTGGCGGGCGCGTGCGAGTACAAACTGGCGGGCAGCGATGTTTGGGTCAAGTCCTCAGCCGGTGAGCAGTTCAGCGTGCCCGGCAATGCCAAATTCGAGATCCGCGTGACAGATCCTTACCACTACATCTGCCATTTCGGTTAAACCGTTTTACTTTTGCTCCGTTTGTTATAGCTGCTTCCGCATATTTTACGGGGGCTAGAGGCCAATTTCATGTCAAACACCATTCTTCAAAACATTCCCGTTGGCCAAAAAGTCGGCATCGCCTTCTCGGGTGGGCTGGACACCAGCGCCGCCCTGCACTGGATGAAGCTCAAGGGCGCCCTGCCCTACGCCTACACGGCCAACCTGGGCCAGCCCGACGAGACCGACTACGACGACATCCCGCGCAAAGCCATGCAATATGGCGCAGAAAAGGCGCGCCTGATCGACTGTCGCAGCCAACTGGCCGCCGAGGGCCTGGCGGCCCTGCAAAGCGGCGCCTTTCACATCTCCACCGCCGGTGTGACCTACTTCAACACCACGCCGCTGGGCCGCGCTGTCACCGGCACCATGCTGGTGGCGGCCATGAAGCAGGATGACGTCAACATCTGGGGCGACGGCAGCACCTTCAAGGGCAATGACATCGAGCGCTTTTACCGCTATGGCCTGCTGACCAACCCTGCCCTCAAAATCTACAAGCCGTGGCTCGATCAGGCCTTCATTGACGAGCTCGGTGGTCGCGCTGAAATGTCGGCCTTCATGACGGCGCACGGCTTTGGCTACAAGATGAGTGCCGAAAAGGCTTATTCGACCGACTCCAATATGTTGGGTGCAACGCACGAAGCCAAAGACCTGGAGCAATTGAACTGCGGCATGAAGATCGTCAACCCGATCATGGGCGTGCCGTTCTGGCGCGACGATTGCGTGGTGAAAGCTGAAGAAGTGTCGGTGCGCTTTGAAGAAGGCCGTCCGGTGGCGCTCAATGGCGTCGAGTACCCCGACCTGGTGAGCCTGATCCTGGAAGCCAACCGCATCGGCGGTCGCCACGGCCTGGGCATGAGCGACCAGATCGAGAACCGCATCATCGAAGCCAAGAGCCG
>JAUSNM010000087.1 GCA_030645535.1 Gallionella sp.
CGCATTGGGAAATGGCAGTATTTGAACCTCCGGTGTATTACCTGCCCAAAGATTATCAAAATTTGCTTCGTGTCGTGCAGACCTTTCTTCTTCAATGCTATGTTGCCAACTGCAAAAGACTTCAATAGATTCAAAATTTCCTTGTGAATGCCATCCGCTCCAAGACTCATTGGCAGAACCAATAAAGCTCACACGGTTATGGGCTTCATCAATAAATACACCGATTTTTTCGTGATATAGACCTTGTGAGGGCTGGCGAATAGCAATTTTAATTTCCAATACTCCAACTGCCACAAGAGTCGCCAATACCTTCGTCTGGAATTTTGTAGCGGGGTCAGCAAGCAGGCGTTCAATCTCTTCAATCAGCCGTTCAGAAGCGATTTCTTCTCTTTTCAAATAACCAACACGAATTGTTTCCACATCGTTTGCATCCAGCTCAGGTGAGCAAACAAGTTGAATCTTTCCACCTCGTCGCGCGAAGTCAATAACTGCAACGCCTGCGATAAGAAACACGCTCGAACGGAAGTAACCAACCGCTCGTTTATAGAGAATGGATTGGCGCAAACAGGGCACGTACAAACCCAAAATTGGATCGCTCGATCCAGTACGATATTCTGTTTGCAGATTTAAGCTGGCAAGCCCCAGTTTCTGATCTGGCATGTATGGACAAACGGTTAATCTGAATAAAATAATAATACCATTATCACACCGTGATAATTACAACAGATCCGCTCAATATGAAAGGTAGATTGTTTCAATGACGATCCATAAATATGCTCAACACAACCCCCAACCGTTTGTGACGCCTTATTAGTACTCACGACCGTCAGGTTTCTGGCAGCGAATCCCCAACGTCGACGGACTGTTAATGGCACAGACCTGCCCGCCATCAACGAAAATTGTCTGCCTGTAAGCCGTCATTGATTGAGATGACCAGGTCAAACACTCCAGTTTTCAACCTGCAGTCCATCCACTCGCACGAATTCACGCTCATTATTCGTCACGAGAATCCAGCCTTCTGCACGGGCATGTGCAGCAAGCCACAGATCATTATTGCCTATTGGTTGACCGCTACGCTGCAACGTTGCACGAATTTGCCCGTAATGTTCGCCAACCGATTCAGAAAGTGGCGCAATCTGCATCATTGTTTCGAGTTGACTAATTACAGTCAGTGCTCGCTCACGAGACTGGCTTTTCTCGGCGCCGAAACGCAGTTCGCCCAAGGTAATGACCGACATGGCAAGTTCTGATGCCGCATGACGAGCAAATCGCTCTCTAACAACAGGCGGGTTGTGCTTGGCAATATAGATGCAGATGTTGGTATCGAGTAAATAGCGCACACCCATCAAAAAGTCTCCCTTTCTTGTGGAGGTGCATCATCCCGCCCCTGTGCCATAAAGTCTTTCGGCAGGTTGCTTAACGCATCAAAAATCGCGAGCGCATCGGTGGCCCGCTCGCGTAATACCGTTTCATTGCCGCGCCGAAAAATTTCAACTTGCGCCACATCAAAACGAAACTCTTTAGGCAGCCGTACGGCCTGGCTATTCCCTGATTGAAAAATACGTGCATAAACCATATTAACCTCCAGAACGAATAAGATATACGCAAAGTATATACACAGTCATTACGCAAAACAAGTGACGACATCTTGTTTCAACAAGGAAAATACATCAGAGTTGATGCGAATACTGGACTTGGATGATGTTGGAATCAAGTTCCGCTTGCTAGTTGATGCGAGTTATTGCCCACAGGGCAATATCTCTGCAAGAATCGTTTGCAAGTTGATACCCAGCGGCCCCTGCTGGAACCGTTGCATGGGCAGCCGTAAACTTCAGTTTTTTAAGGCTTGTTGAGCGACAAGTAATTTGCAGGATCGACCGGTTTGCCGAGGCGGCGCACCTCGAAATGCAACTTGACCTGATCGCTGTCGCTATTGCCCATTTCGGCGATTTTCTGACCGCGCGTGACGCTTTCGCCTTCCTTGACCAGCAGTTGATCGTTGTGTGCGTAAGCGCTGAGATAGGTCTTGTTATGCTTAATAATCAATAACTTGCCATAACCACGCAGACCGCTGCCGCTATACACGACTTTACCGGGCGCGCTGGCAAACACCGCCTGCCCGAGCTTACCGCCAATATCGACCCCCTTGCGGTTATCCGCTTCGGAAAAACTGCCGATAAGCCGGCCCTGGGTTGGCATACTCCATTCCAGCGCATCATCTGCGCTGGCCTCCGCTACGCTCTCGACCTTATTGTCAGGTTTGGCTTCAACCCGAGCTTCAGGTTTCTGCTTAACATCGAGCTTGGCAAGCACCGGCGTACTGCCGGACTGCACAGCTTCGGCCTGGGCGACGGCGGCCTCGCTATAAGGGTACTTCACCACTTTGGGCTGGTCTTTCACCAGGGACTGAACCGCACGGCTTTCAACGACCGCCGCCGGACGAGGCGCCGCCGAACCCGCGACAAGATTGAGCTGCTGCCCGACCTGAATCAGATTGGGATCCTGAATATTGTTCTGTTCAGCCAGCTCGCGAGGATCGAGGCCGTAATTGAAGGCAATGGCATACAGCGTGTCGCCCTTTTGCACCACGTGCACCTTTGGACGCCAGTCTTTATCAGTCGATTTGGCTACAGGCGCTTTGCCAGTTTTAGCTGCTGTTCCGCGTTCAACAACCGGCGCATGCTTGCCGCTTGAAGCGCAACCCGCCAGAACGCTCAGCACAAGCAGCCCTGCAAAAATCCTTTTCATGCTTTTCCCATCAAGAGTGGTACAAATTTCACCGGTTCGAGTTTGGACTCGCGAAAACCCTGCTCGGTACGTTCGACCAGATACAACCACTGTTCCTGCCGGCCCACCGGCAGCACCATGCGCCCGCCTGCCGCCAGCTGCCCGCGCAACACCGCCGACATTTCGGGGGCTGCCGCCGCCAGGATGATGCCGTCAAAGGGACCTGACTCCGGCAAACCGGCGCTGCCATCCGCATAGCGCACGGTGACATTTTCGATCTTCAAATCGCGCAATTTGTTGCTGGCACGCTGATACAACGGCTCAATGCGCTCCATCGTGTAGACTTCCGGAAACACATGCGCCAACACGGCGGCCTGATAACCGCAGCCGGTGCCTATTTCCAGCACCCGCTTGATCGGACGCGTAGTCGATGCGCGCAGCACTTCGATCATCCGCGCGACGATATAGGGCTGGGAAATGGTTTGTTCATAATTGATCGGCAACGACACATCATCGTAGGCACGGGAGGCCAACGCTTCGTCGACAAACAGATGACGCGGCACTTCATACATCGCGGCCAGCACGCCTTCGTCCCTGATACCCTGATCGCGCAGGCGGTCTATCATCCGCTGCCGGGTGCGCGAGGAAGTCATACCGATGCCGCTGTGCCGCATAGTCATAGTTTCTGCCCCAGCCAGGCGGTCAATGCATCAAGCTGGCTGTATTGAGTAAGATCGATTTGCAAAGGGGTCAGCGAGACGCGCTGTAAATTTAACGCATTGAAATCGGTCCCTTCTCCCGCATCCTGAGCGCGTCCGGCGGGCCCCACCCAATACACGGTTTCACCGGAAGGAGTCAGCGCACGGATGACAGGCTCTGCCTTATGCCGCTTGCCCAGACGCGTCACTTCCACGCCCTGCAGTTGCTGATAGGGCACATCCGGCACATTCACATTCAGCAACCAGGGCAGCTGGTGCGTCTGTCCTGCAAAGCGCTGCACCAGATCGCAAGCCACACGGGCAGCGGTCTCGTAATGCAACAGGTCACGACCTACAAGAGACACGGCGATCGAGGGAATGCCCAGCAAAAAACCTTCGGTCGCGGCGGCAACCGTGCCGGAATAAATCGTATCATCCCCCATATTCGCGCCGGCATTGATGCCCGACACCACCATATCCGGCTGGTAATCGAGCATGCCGGTCACGGCCAGATGCACGCAATCGGTTGGCGTGCCGTTGACATAATGAAAACCACTGGCCGCGCGTCTGAGCTTGAGCGGGCGATCGAGCGTCAGTGAATTGCTCGCGCCACTGCGGTCGCGTTCAGGCGCCACGACGACGACATCGGCGATTTTAGCCAGATGCTCGGCCAGACAAGCCAGGCCGGGCGCGAAATAACCATCGTCATTACTGATCAGGATGCGCATTGGCAGAAGGATAAATGATTGGAATTTGATGAATATTGATTGGTCGGGGCCGGTACATTTGAACCATCCACCGGGTTGGTGCATGATAACCCACCCCCTGCGGATTCGCCAATAGCTGGCAGCGGGTCGGACCGAAGATGCTCAGGTCACGGCTAGATGTCACGTATTGCCCGGTTCCCTGTGCGTTTCGAGAAGCGGGTCATGCAGTTGTGCACTTCGATTTCAACACTGGCTTTTTTGCCACCATAGACGCTCGTCTTCAGCCACGCCACCTCGGCCTTGATCGCATCATCCCCGGCCACCGTGATGTGCCAGCATTTTTTCTCCCCGTCCCACCGGTAACCGCGAGCCTTGAGCATATCCTTGGTCTCAAAAGGCGAGCCGGTAGCGAATATCTGGTAGCTTTTCTGTGACAAACCGCTCAGGATGGATTTGAGAACCAGGTCGCCCGATTTGGGCAGCGGCTGCTGCAAAATTTCCAGCAACGCATAACAGTCTCCCTCGGCACGGTGCGCCTCGTAGAAAAATCCATATTGGTAAGCGATGTAATCCAGCTTGGCAGAGCCTATCCCCTCGCCTCGCCAATCAACCTGGGCGAAAGAGCAGCCCCAGGGCAGCGACTCGAACAAAGGCAGGCGCTTCTCAAGAAACACCCGGTCGAACTTGGAATTGTGCGCAATCACCAGACTCACCCCGTCGAGGAACTGCGCGACGCCGGCATCATCGATTCTCTTGCCGGCCACCATTTCATCGGTAATGCCGTGCACGGCGGTCGATTCTGCAGGTACCGGAAAGCCGGGATCTTCCAGCTGATCGAATGAGCCCAGCACTTTATAGGCTGCGCCTGTTTCAGGATCGAATTCGAACAAGACCATGCCCAGTTCAATAATTGCATCCTTGTCGGAATCGACGCCGGTCGTTTCCGTATCGACCACAACCCCTCTGGACAGGGCCCGCCCCTGATTGTCGGAAAATGCGCTGCGGGGCGTGATGCGGCGAATGAGTTTGTAGTCAGGGTGCGCGTCCAGCAATTGTGCCGCTTCGTCGATCTGTGTGATATTCATCTATTTAAACCTGCCTGAATCCGTAATTCATTTCGTAATTCATTTCGTAATTTATTTCGTAATTTATTTCTGGTGCATGATGGTCAGGCTGTGGTGTTGATGTTCTGTCCCAGATTTGAGGGAAGATGAGCCGCACTTTGCGGCTGCGGGATCGCGTTGATCAGCGCCATTGCACCCTGCGCCTCGATATCGATGGATTTTTTAAGCATCGTCATGCCGACGATGTCGTCTTGCGTCATTGATGCACTGAGGTTGGGATTGATATTCATGGTTTTCTCCATCGCACGGGTATGGCAGCCAGAATACCCTTAATCGGATGGATTAATCAATTACCCTTTGCAGATGTATAGCAGAAAACCTGGCATGGCATTGTATTGAGTTGATGCCATACCCTCATCGCACGCACGCTGCTGACCATGACTGCTAGCTGCCCGTCATCTTGCGTCGCAGCCAAAAACTGGCTCCATCAACCACAGTGATCATCAACAGCATCGCGATAATCACGCTGGCAGCTTGCTGCATTTGGAACAGAGACAGGTGATATTTGAGCATCTGCCCCAATCCGCCGGCACCGACCACACCCAGGATGGCAGCGGCACGAATATTGTTCTCCCAGCGATACAGCGTGTAGGACATCAATTGCGGCAGGATTTGCGGCAGGGCCGCATAGCAGAAAGCGGCCAGCGGAGTTGCGCCGTTAATGCGCAAGGTCGTTTCAGGAGCCGGCGGCAGGTTTTCCAGCGCGTCGGCAAACAAGCGACCCAGCACCCCGGTGGTGTGTGCCGCCAGCGCCAGTGTCCCGGCAAACGGCCCCAGTCCGGCTGCAATCAGCAAAATGGAGGCCCAGACCAGTTCAGGTATGGAACGCAACACATTCAGCATCAGGCGGGTAATGGCATACAGCGCACCACCCATCCGGCCGCTGGCCGGCAACGCCAGGGCGATGCCCAGCGCAGCGGCGATGAGCGTGCTCAACGCGGACATGGACAGTGTTTCAAGTGTTGCACCGGCGATTTTCAACAGGAACGGCCCGGCCAGTTCCGGAGGGGCGAAACCAGCTATAAATTCAAGGCCGGAACGCAACGCATCTGCACTGAACAACTCGCCCCATTTGATTGCCAGCGAATAAAAGCTGGCTGTGACCAGTGCCAGCAACCCCATCAGCAACACGGCTGTGGAGCGAGAAATTACAGGGGGAGCGGGCGGGTGCTGCAACATCAGCCTAAACGCTTGCGTAAAGAGGTACTGACCCAGTCGGCGGCACCCACCAGCAGCACGAAGATAATCAGCATGCTGGCGACTTCATCACCTGCCAGCATTTTCAACGACTCATCCATGCGTTGCCCCAGACCACCGGCGCCGACGAACCCCATCACCACCGAGCCACGGATTGCACATTCCCAGCGGTAGGTGGTATAGGAAACCAGTTCGGGAGCGGCTTCCGGCAGCGCACCATAAAACAATGCGGCAAGGCGACCGCTGCCATTTTTCAGCAGCGTTTCAGTACCATGTACATCCGAAGAATCCAGAATTTCCGCATACACTTTACCGAGCATGCCGCCGTAGGTCAGCGCGATGGCCAGCACCCCTGCGGTCGGCCCCAGCCCCACGATGCGCACAAACAGCAATGCCCAGACCAGCTCCGGCACGCTGCGCAGCAGCACCAGCAACCAGCGCGCCGCCTGCCGGATCAAGCCGCCAGCCAGGCGCATGCGCCCCGTTTCGAGCATGGAAATGGACAGCGACTCGGTTGCCAGCAGTGCCAAAGGAATGGCGCACAGCAAAGCCAGCGTCAGACCTGCCGTGGCGATGGCGACGGTTTGCCAGGTCGCTACCATCAGCAGTTGCAAAAATTCGCCTGAATGTGCGGGCGGCACGAAGCTCGCCAGGAACTGCCAGCTTGCCTGCAGACTTTGCGCCTCGAATAAAATCCACGGTTTGAATTCGCTGAAAACCAGCATCGGCCACAACAAGATCAACATGACAAGAGCAGCCATCACGCGACCGCGCCATGCCGGGTCAGGATGCCGCCGGACAGTCGTTAACAACGCGCACCCGCCATCAGATCAGTCACATCCGCACCCGCCGTAATACCGGACGCATTCTGATACAGCGCTTCGACCATCGCGTCCGTGACATCATCACGTACAGCATCGAATACCACCTGTCCATCGCGCAGGCCGATCAGGCGCGGAAAATGACGGCGTGCAAGCTCCACCTGATGCAGGCTGCACACCAGCGTCGCGCAGCGATTTGAGGCTTCCTGTTGCAACACATTCAGCGTTTGCAGCGAGAGCGCAGGATCGAGTGCTGACAAGGGTTCATCAACCAGCAATACAGACGCCTGCGACACCAGCAAACGCGCCAGACCGCAGCGTTGCCGCTCGCCCCCTGACAAACGATCCACTCGCGCATATAACTTGTCCTGCAGGTTGAAGCGCGCCAATGCATCAGACGCAGCATCGGCGTCACCGGGCCTGATCAGTGAGGAGATGGCTTGCCAGAAACTCCACTGCGGCAGGCATCCTGCCAGCACCGCAGTCACCACGCGTTGCCGGGGCGGCAGCGGCGGCGTCTGCGGCGCAAGGAAAAAACGCGCGCGCAACTGATGACGCCCGGCATGGGACAGTTTCCAGGGTGATGTGCCGAAAGCGGAAAATTCACCGGAAGCGGGCCGAATGGCGCCCGCCAGCGTATGCAGCAACGTGGTTTTACCCGCACCGGAAGGACCTATCAGCGCGATCTGTTCGCCCTGCGCGATGCTCAACGTCACATCATCCAAGGCGGATTTGGCCGCCTGCGCATGATGCACACAGAGGCCGCGTAATACCAGGGACATCGTTACTTCAGCAAACCGGCATGGCGCGCGGCATCCTCGATGTTGTTGTAGTTTTCGGCTTTGGTCGGGATAAAGCGGGTGGCGCGTTGCAAATCGAGGATTTCCTTGTCCTGCGGATTGGCACGATCCAAAGCCAGGAAAGCATCGGTCAGCTTCTTGCGCAAACCGGGGTTCATGTCGGAGCGAACTGTCCAGTTGTAGTCAAAATAGCCCGGTGTGGTGTAAAACACGCGAACCACTTTGGGATCGACACGGCCTTGCGCCAGCAGTTTCTCCCAGACGGAAATATTCAACACACCCGCATCCACTTTGCCGCCCGCCACCGCTGCCACAGTCGCATCATGCGCGCCGGAGAAAGCGATGCGCTTCATGTCTGTATCAGGGTTGATTTTCGCCGCCAACAGGTAGGAACGTGGCATCAGGTGGCCTGAAGTGGAGGATTCCGAACCGAAGCTGAAGGTCTTGCCCTTCAGGTCTTCCAGACGGGTGATCTCAGCCTTGGTAGTGATAAACACGGACTTGAACTTCTCGTCCTCTTCACGCTGCACCAACGGCACGACCTGATTGTGGCTGCGTGTCTTGGCCTGAATAAAAGTAAAGCCGCCAAACCAGACCATATCCAGCTTGTTGTTGACCAGACCTTCCACCGAGGCGGCATAGTCGGTCACCGGGGTGAATTCCACCTTCATGCCCAGCTTCTTTTCCAGATAATCACCCAGCGGCTTGAACTTGCGCTGCAGCTCGGTCGGCGCTTCATCGGGAATGGCGGATACGCGCAATACGGGTTCCGCCAGGGACAAGCCGGCCGACAACAGCATTGCAGAAGCGAACAAAGCCGCGAGGAGTGATTTAATTGTTTTTGAAGATGAAAGATAAGACATGGCTACCCTTTTTTAAAATAAATTGGGCGCGGCCAGAATATGCAGAGGTAAGACAGATATGGCGATACTCCGCACAATTTACGTGCGGAAAAACTCAGACAGCCCGCTTGTGCGAGTGCAATGGAGAGCGCTTCGTACCTCATAGGATCTGCAGACCTGCACACTGGCAGCGCGTTGATACGGTACATTCCATCGCACCCGGTTCGGGCTGGCTACACGCGGGCCGACTGACCCGATTCATATTAAAATGAAACGGCGTTACGGCGAGCCAACGGGAGTCAGGTACGACAGCGGGACGCATTTTACCAGAAGAAGTTGAAATCCTTGTGCTATGCGAAATAGTTTACCGGCTTAGTTCATCAGAAATGTTCGGCTTGCGGCACTGACAGGAAATTCACGACTCATTAAATACCGCCCTGATGCCATTTTATGCGCCTGGCAATTTCTGATTTACCCGTGAAGGCAGGAAATAAAAAAGGGCCAGGCATTTCTGCCAGCCCCCTTGAATCACTGGTGCGCCCGAGGAGATGAATCCATGCACTGGAAGTCCACAGTTACCCTTCCCTGAAATCAGGATTCAGTCGCTGCAAAAATCAGTTCGTGCTTTGCTGATGGCATAGTCTTCAAGCACATGATAGCGGTATCGCAATTGCGTGACGGCGGCCGCCTCAACCCGCTTAAAATAGTGGAGGGAAGGCGCTAATGGCGAATTTCGCTGGACGTCACCGGAGCTGCCGCAGAAAAAATCTGTGCTGCATCGACCTTGTCGAATTCAAAGCTGTGATTACAGAACTCGCAATGCACCTCGATGGTTTGTCGTTCGGTCAGGATAGCCTCGACTTCCTCCACACCCAACATCCGCAGCATCTGCGCGACGTTGTCGCGGGAACAGGTGCAACAAAAAGAAACCGGCTGCACCTCAAATAAGCGCACTTCTTCCTCGTTGAAGAGTCTGTGCAGCAACTCCTGCGTAGGCAACTGCATCAGCTCATCAGCATGCAATGTATCAGCCAACTGGGTGAAGCGCGACCAGGCATCGGCATCACCTTCAGTCTGATCAGGCAGCTTCTGCAGCAGCATCCCTGAGGCCGAATGCTCGTCGACCGCCAGCCACAACCGGGTCTCCAATTGTTCGGAACGGGACATGTAGTTCTGCAAAATTTCTGCAATACTTTCCCCTTCCAGCTCCACAATCCCCTGATAAGCCGGTTTGCCATCCTTTTGTACGAGCGTGATGACGAAGCGCCCGTCCCCGAGGAGTTCGGGCAAACTGCCCTGCAATGAGCCTTCCCACTTCGCGGTTGCACGCAGCTTCAGGTCTCCGCCACATTCCACCACCAGCAATTTGAGCGAACCACTCCCGTGTATTTGCAACAGGAGCGAGCCGTCCAGCTTGAGCGTGGCAGCCAGCAGCACAGCTGCCGCAGTCAGCTCCCCCATCATCTGACGCAACAGTGGCGGGTAGTCGTGGCGTTCCAGCACGTGGCGCCATGAGGCATCCAGATGCACCCGTTCACCTCGGATCGGAGCATGTTCAAACAAGAAGCGGTGCAGAGTGTCAGGTTCAGTTTTCATAGAGCGCGATAATAACACGCCACTGCAATAACCCGGTTCAACCGACTCTGACCAGTTCCCCGTTTTTAAGTGCTCACCTCTATCTCGCCGGTCCGAAAATCAAAAAGGCTTATTTCCCTTGTGAAATAAGCCTTTTCAGGATGTGGTGCGCCATAAGCAATTCTGACACCCTGCCCCCATGGAATTCAACCGGCTTAGTGGATATCCTTCCAGAGTTCCCTTTTCAGCCAGTAGACCAGCACCAACAGGATGGATAAAAACGCCAGCACACTCCAGCCGATCTTATGACGATTCATCTCGCCCGGATCGCTCATAAACACCAGATAGTTGGTCAGGTCGACAATTGCGCTGTCGTACTCGGCCGGTTTCATCAGGCCTGGCATTTTAATTACCAGTTTCTGAATATCATGGCCTTCATGCTTCCCGACTTCCAGGACTTGCTCACCCTGCAAATCAGCTAAAACGAACGGCATGCCCACACTGGGAAATATCGTGTTGTTCCAGCCATTCGGACGGTTAGCATCCACATAGAATGTGCGCATGTAGGTGTACAACCAGTCGGCGCCACGTGAACGGGCGATCACGCTCAAATCAGGCGGCGCAACGCCATATGCCAGCTTCGCTGAAGCTGTATCCATAGCAGATTGCATTTTCGAACTGAACTGAACATCTTCCGGCAGCTCGATGTCTTTCTTGACCTGCTCTTCGTTCATGCCAATATCACGCAAGCGGTTGTAGCGCATGTAGGTGGCCGAATGACAGGCCAGACACCTGGAAGTAAACAGCTTTGCACCGCGTTGCAACGACGCCTGATCATTCAAATTGACGGGTGCTTTGTCCAGGTGAACTCCCTGACCTGCGATCGCCATTGCCGGTACTGCCAGCACCAGCAGCCATAGTTTTTTAATTGCATTC
>JAUSNM010000104.1 GCA_030645535.1 Gallionella sp.
GTGTTGATGGCCTCCGCGATGAAAAAAGCGACTGCCGCCGGACGCGAAGCGTACCTTGCAGGTCGCATGCCGAAGAAGCTCTACAGCGCCAGCCCGAGTTCCCCGACAGCCGGCATCATCGCGCCAGCACACTCTTAACAACCCACCCTCCCCCTTCCCTCTCCCGCAAGCGGGAGAGGGTGCCCGACAGGGCAGGAGAGGGCAACCAAACAACAACCACCATGACCTCCGACATCACCAACAAGCAAGCTTGTTCCCCTCTCCTCAACCCTGATGGAACAGCTAGCCATTCGACTAAGGCATCAAAAAACGATACCCAAGTCGCTGGTTATCTCCCGCTAGCGGGCGAGGGTGAGAACGAATCGCTACGCGAACCTCTCGTTAACCGCCACATCCGCAGTTACGTCTTAAGACAAGGCCGCGTCACGGTCGCGCAGCAGCGCGCCGTGGACACGCTGCAACCCGTTTTCGGCATTCCCTATGCCGCAGAGCCGCTCGACCTGGCTGCGGCCTTTGGCCGCAGCGCGCCCAAGATTCTGGAAATCGGCTTCGGCATGGGCGACAGCACCGCAACCATTGCTCAGGCGAATCCCCAGAACGACTACCTGTGCCTGGAAGTGCATACACCGGGCGTCGGCAATCTGTTCAAAGTAATGGGAGAGCAACAGATCACCAATATCCGCATCATCCAGCACGATGCGGTAGAAGTGCTGCGCGACATGATCATCGATGCCTCACTGGATGGCGTACACATCTTCTTTCCCGATCCATGGCACAAGGCGCGCCACAACAAGCGCCGCCTGATTCAGGCGCCGTTTATCGAAAAGCTGATGCAGAAACTGAAACCCGGCGGCTATATCCACGTCGCCACCGACTGGGAAAATTACGCTGAACAGGTTTTAGAGGTGCTCAGCGCGGAACCGCTGCTTGAGAATACCGCCGCCGATTACGCGCCGCGCCCCGACTACAGACCGCTCACCAAGTTCGAGAAGCGCGGCATCAATCTGGGGCATGGGGTGTGGGACCTGGTTTTCCGTCGGAAATAAACAACCACCACTGCCGTCATTCCGGTGCAGGCCGGAATGACGCTGGTTTAGCGGTTCGGCAGGAATATTTCCAGCAGGTCGTTCAGAAAGCGTTGTCCCAGCTGCGTCGGGGCAATGCGCTGATGATCCCTGAACAACAAGCCGCGCCGCTCTGCCTCAAGAAGTTCGCGCTGAATGGCAATCAGGGACAGGCTGGTGCGCTCGTTATACAAGGCAGGATCGAACCCTTCATTCAGGCGCAGCGCGTTCATCATGAACTCGAACGGCAATTCGGCGCGATCCACTTCGTTTTCAGTCTGAACCGGCGCGCCTGCCCCCACCTGCTGCATATAGGCCTGCGGCTGCTTGTAACGCGCCTGACGGATGATCTTGTCCGGGAAACTCAGCTTACTGTGCGCACCTGCGCCTATCCCTAAATAATCGCCAAACTTCCAGTAGTTGAGGTTGTGTTTGGAACGACGATTAATCTTCGCGAAGGCCGAAGTCTCATAGTGCTGATAGCCGTTTTCGGCCAGCAACTCTTCGATGCTTTGCTGCATGTCGGAACTCGCATCGTCATCCGGCAACGAAGGCGGATTGCGATAAAACAGCGTGTTCGGCTCCAGCGTCAGGTGATAACAGGACAGGTGCTGCGGCTCAAAGGAAAGTGCCGTTTTCACATCCTGCAAGGCCTGATCCAACGTCTGACCGGGCAGCGCATACATCAAATCGAGATTGATATTATCGAAATGCCGCTGCGCGATGTCGATGGCAGCTTTTGCTTCATCGGCCGAATGGATACGCCCCAGCGCTTTGAGGTGTACATCGTTGAAACTCTGGATACCCATAGACAGGCGGTTCACGCCTGCATCCCGGAAGGCCGCGAATTTACCGGCCTCCACCGTACCGGGATTCGCCTCCAGCGTGATCTCGGCATCCCCTGTGAGCGGCAACAGCATGCGCACCTGACGCAGGATTTCCGCCACACCCTCACCCGATAACAGACTGGGCGTGCCGCCGCCGAAGAACACTGTGTAGACTTTGCGACCCCAGATTTGCGGCAGCGCCATTTCCAGATCGCGGATCAAGGCGGCGACATATTCTTTTTCCGGAAACGCGCCACGCGCCTCATGCGAATTGAAATCGCAATACGGACATTTCTTCACACACCACGGAATATGGATGTAAAGAGAGAGCGGCGGCAGTGCGGTAAAACTGACCGCTTGCGACTTAAGTGAGACAGGGTGCAGAGTTTGATTGATCATGATTTACAGCGGCTCACTCGACATTGCCCAAGGCACTCACCACCCAACGCTTTTACCCAGACCTGAGCGGCGAATAATTCATGTATATAAAAACGGCGATCTCTATACATATACGTCACGACGCGTATAGAGAATGGCGATTTTCTATACACGTTTTTTGGATATGTATAGATCAGCGTCATTTTTTGTGTATGTTACCCAGCAGATCGTAAAGGGCGGTGTTGATGTAATAATTTTCCCTGCCAATCTTGCGCTTGTCCAATAAGCCGATACGAATCAGTTCATCCAGATAGCGGGTGGCAGTAATACGGCTGACATTCAACTCTGCCATGACAAAGTCGATCTTCGTGTAGGGATGACGGAACAGATTGTTGAGCAGATCCTGACTGTAAATCCTCGGCAATTCGGCACGTATTTTTTTCTTAAATGCCAGCATCGTTCCTGTGATGCCTTCGATCAGCACGACTGTTTGCCTGGCGGTTTGCTCCACGCCTTCAAGCATGAACATCAGCCAAGGCTGCCAGTCGTCAGTGTCGCGTGTGGCTTGCAGCAGGCGGTAATAATCGGCTTTATTCTGGTTGATATAGCGACTCAGGTACAGCACGGGAATTTTCAGCAGTCCTTGTTGGACCAGATACAGAATGTTGATGATGCGGCCTGTTCTGCCATTACCGTCGTAGAAGGGATGGATGCTTTCAAACTGGTGATGGATCACCGCCATTTTGGTAAGCGGATCCCAGTCACACAAGTCATCGTCATTGATGAAACGTTCCAGATTACTCATCAGAGCGATAATTTCGTCTGCGTGTTGCGGCGGGGTGTAAACAGTTACGCCGGTAAGGTCGTTTTTCAGGGCGGTGCCGGGCAACTTGCGGAAACCTGCACTGTTTTCTTCGATAGTGGCTTGAATATGCAAAACGTGGGCGTTGGTCAGCAGGCCTTGAGTTTTGACTTGCTTGTGGCCGTAGCGCAAGGCTGCGGCGTAGTTGTGAACTTCCTTGGCCGCTATGCTGACGTAATGCCGGGCCACGCTGTCGCTAAGGTACAGGTCGTCATGGGTAGTGATGATATTTTCAATCGCTGAACTGTCTTTAGCTTCCTGCAACGACAGCGTGTTGATGAGTATGCCCTCATTGGGTATGCTCGCCGCGATGCCTTTCAGCTCGGCCAGTGCCTGATGCGCACGGGAGAGTTTTTTCAACACCGCTCTGGTTTCGATGTCTTGGGCTAACGGCAATGGTTTGATTGTGCTCATGGCCCGATTGTATCATCGACCAAATAAACGCCATGCGAATTGGGGCGAAGCGCTGTTTTATATGCGCTCCATAATCACACCACCTTCAACCTTTCCAGCAATACCTTCATAGCCTTTCCGCGATGGCTGATTTCGTGTTTTTCATCGCGCGTCAGTTCAGAACTCATCTTATTTAATTCAGGCAACCAGAACAACGGGTCATAGCCGAAGCCGCCCTCGCCTCGTTGTGCCTGCGCGATCTCGCCGTGCCATTCCCCCTCGGCAATGACGGGTTGCGGATCATCTGCGTGACGCACCAGCACCAGCACGCAGTAGTAATGCGCACGACGGTCAGCCACACCTTGCATATCCTGCAACAGCTTCTGGTTATTGCGCTCGTCCGACTTCGGCTCGCCGGCATAACGCGCGGAATAAACGCCGGGCGCGCCGCCCAATACTGAGACACAAATTCCGGAATCATCCGCCAGCGCCGGCAGTCCACTCATCAGACTGACATGACGCGCCTTGGCCAGCGCGTTCTCGATGAACGTGACATGCGGCTCTTCCGCCTCACTGATGCCCAGTTGCGCCTGTGTCAGCACCTCTATGCCCAATGGAGCCAGCATGTGCTGGAATTCGCGCAGCTTGCCGGGGTTGTTGGAGGCAATGACGAGCTTCTTCATGATTGAATTACCCTCTCCTCCGACTCCTCTCCCACAAGTGGGCGAGGACAATAGCGTCCCTCTCCTCGCTGGGAGAGGGAGTGAGGGAGAGGTAAAGAAACATCAGCCATTCGCCAGCGCTGCGTGTTGCATCTGGATCAATTCTTCGATACCTGATTTGGCCAGTTCCAGCAGACAGTCCATCTCTTCACGCGAGAAGGCGTGGCCTTCGGCCGTCCCCTGCACTTCGACGAAGTGACCGCTGCCCAGCATCACCACATTCATGTCGGTGTCGCAGGCAGAATCTTCAAGATAATCAAGATCAAGCACAGGTGTGCCCTGATAGATACCGACCGAAATCGCGGCGATGGAATCCTTGACCGGATTCTCCAATACCAGACCTTTTTGCATCAGGCCGCTGACCGCATCTTGCAATGCCACATACGCGCCGGTAATGCTGGCAGTACGCGTGCCGCCGTCGGCCTGAATCACGTCGCAGTCAATCTGAATGGTGCGCTCACCGAGCTTTTTCAAATCCACCACGGCACGCAGGCTGCGCCCGATCAGACGTTGTATTTCCTGTGTACGGCCCGACTGTTTGCCCTTGGCCGCTTCGCGCTGCATGCGGCTGCCGGTCGAGCGCGGCAACATGCCGTATTCCGCCGTCACCCAGCCTTCTCCGCTGCCTTTCTTGTGCGGCGGCACGCGCTCTTCGACGCTGGCGGTGCAAATGACTTTGGTATCTCCACATTCGATCAGCACCGAGCCTTCGGCGTGTTTGGTGTAGTGGCGGGTAATGCGTATTTCACGCAATTGATCTGGTTGTCTTGAACTTGGACGCATAGTAAATAACAATGAATAATTAATAATTGATAATGGGTAATGAAGAACGCAAACAGCAAACTTAAAACCGTAAACTGGATTTATTGGATCTCGAGGACGTGGTTAACTGTAACTTCCGTGTCGTGGGCTACTTCGTCATTTCCCCAGCGCATCGCCAGACCGGTGGCATTATCTGCATGCCCGTTTTCGAGCGCCAGCGCACGCACAATCAGCTTATCCAGTACAGTCTCAACAGGACTTCCAGCAAAAGCAGCTGTCAGGTCCTTGTCAACAAACGGGCCACACAGGCCGTCGCTGCACAGAAACACCACATCGCCGGATTGCAGCACGACAGGATTAGCGAGTTCTATCTCAAACATGTCTTCGACGCCGCCCAGACAATTGGTAATCTGGTTGCGTCTGGGATGAGTGCGCGCTTCTTCTTCGTCAATCACGCCGCATTCCAGCCACATTTGCACCATCGAATGATCGAGCGTTTTGGCGAACACCGCGCCGTTGCGCAGCAGATAGAGACGTGAATCGCCGGCATGGCCCCAGTAAAGCTTGCCATCCTGAATCAAGGCTGCCACACAGGTGGTACCGGGAAAAGCGTGATCCATCGTTTGCGGCAAATCCATGATGCGCCGGTGCGCAGATCGCATGGTGGTCGACAAGAAATCCAAAGGATTGTCGATATGCGCATGACGATCAAATGATTCGATAAACGTCTCCATAGCCAAGCCAGCGGCCACTTCGCCAAGCAAATGCCCGCCCATACCGTCTGCCAGCACCAGCAGCAACGCGTCACGGCTGTACGCATAGGCGACACGATCCTGATTATATTTACGATTGCCGATGTGGCTGGCCTGATGTATAGAAAAATTCATAGGTCGCAATCGTAATATAATGCGAGCCTACCGCACAGCTATTTATTCGCTCCACCAATAAATGCGACGCTCGCATAGCGATACGTTTGCTCCCTCTACCGCTTGCGGGAGAGGGTTGGAGAGAGGGAAACAGGCATGGCGGTTTTGCGAGTTATTGCCCACAGGGCAATATCCCTGCAAGATTCATTTGCGAGTTATGCGAGTTGATGCACACAGTGCATTATCCCTGCTAACCCCGATTTACCCACAGGGCAATATCCCTGCAAGATTCACTTACATTCACAAGGGCGTATGCCATGCCCGTTAATTCGGAAGCTCACACGATGATTTTAAGCATGACCGGTTACGCCAATACCAGCGCGGATTTTGCCGCCGGCTCCTTGTCGCTGGAGCTGCGCGCCGTCAACCACCGCTACCTAGATATTCAGCTGCGCATGCCGGAAGAATTGCGCGTGTTTGAAGGTGCGTTGCGCGAACTGATTAGTTCAGCGCTGCAGCGCGGCAAGGTCGAATGCCGGATCAACTATGCGTCGCGTGATGCACAAAGCGGCACGACACTGAACCGCGATCTGTTGCAGCAACTCTCCGTCTGGAACAAGGAAGTGCAAGCCGCCATGCCCGATGCGCGCACGTTGAGCGTCAATGATGTGCTGCGCTGGAACGGCATGCTGCAAACCCCTGCCGCTTCTGCCGATGAATTGCGCGCCACCTTAACCGTCCTTATGCAAACGGCATTGCTGGAATTTTCCGCCTCGCGCGCCCGTGAAGGCGAAAAACTCAAGGAGTTTTTATCAGTTCGTCTGGAAAAGATTGAAACCCTGCGCAGCGATGTGATGCCTCATGTGCCCGCGGCGATTGCCGCCTACGAAGCCCGCCTGATCAACCGGCTGACGGATGCACTGCAAAATGCGGAAGATGAACGCATACGCCAGGAAATAACGCTGTTTGCCAGCAAGATAGACGTGGATGAAGAATTATCGCGCCTGGCCAGTCACCTCAGCGAAATGCGCCGCATCCTCAAGCAAGGCGGCGCGGTGGGCAAGCGACTGGACTTTCTGATGCAGGAGTTGAACCGCGAAGCGAATACGCTCGGGTCTAAATCGGTGGATGCAGAAGTGTCGCGCAGTGCGATGGAAATGAAGATCCTCATCGAGCAAATGCGCGAACAAATCCAGAATCTGGAGTAACAACGAAAAACCGTATTTAATCGCGCCAAGACGCGAAGAAACCAATTAATCAATATCTTGCCAAAAAACATATTGCCAGATAGATGCTGAAGAAATTCTCTGCAAGCATTTGTATTCCTTGGCGTCTTTGCGCGAGACTGCTTTTTAAGCTAACACAACGCACCTGTTCGACTAATCGTTTGGAGTTTTTATGTCAGGAAGTTTATTCGTCATCAGCGCGCCCTCAGGGGCCGGCAAGACCAGCCTGGTACACGCCTTGCTCGCCACTAATCCGCAGATTGACCTGTCGGTCTCTTACACCACGCGCGAGCCACGCGAGGGCGAGGTGAATGGCGTTGCCTACCACTTTGTCAGCCGTGCAACTTTTCTCGAAATGGCGCAACGCGGTGAATTTCTGGAAAGTGCCGAAGTATATGGCAATTTTTACGGCACATCGCAAAACTGGATCAGTCAGGAAAACGCCAAAGACCGCGACATCCTGCTGGAAATCGACTGGCAGGGCGCGGAACAAGTCCGGCGCATCTTCCCGGAATGTGTCAGCATTTTCATCCTGCCGCCGTCCATTGAGGCGCTGGAACAACGTCTGAAAGGACGCGGCACCGACAGCGAAGAGGTCGTTGACCGTCGCATGGCGGCCGTTCGCGAAGATGTCGCGCATGTTGCCGAATTCGATTATGTTATCATCAACGATGATTTGAATGAGGCATTGCGGGAATTCAACGCCGTAGTGCTGGCCGCCAGACTGCGCGGCACCAAGCAACTGGCCCGCCATCAAAATTTAATTAACCAATTACAAAATCCGGAGTAAATCATGGCTCGTATTACCGTAGAAGAATGTTTAGCCTATATCCCAAATCGCTTTGACATGACCCTGGCAGCGGCTTTTCGCGCACGTCAGCTTGCCAACGGCGCTACGCATCTGGTACCTGAAAGCCGCGACAAGCCTACCGTTGTCGCGTTGCGCGAAATCAGCAAAGGCAAAGTCGGCATCGAGATACTCAACCGGGGTCAGGCTTAACTGAACACGGCGACTCAAAAGCAGGCAACAAATGGCTGATGCTGAATTACTCATTAAGGAAGTTTCAAGCTACCTGAAGCCGCAGGACGTGGAACACGTCCGTGTGGCGATCGAATTCAGCCGCATCGCCCATCAAGGTCAGACCCGCCAGTCCGGCGACCCGTATGTCACGCATCCAATTGCCGTGGCACGGATACTCACGCCGCTACATCTCGATGCACAATCCATCATCGCGGCCCTGCTGCATGATGTCGTCGAAGATACCGAAATTACCACCGAACAGATTGCGGAGAAATTCGGTCAGCCCGTAGCTGAACTGGTGGATGGCCTGAGCAAGCTGGAGAAAATCCATTTCGAGACCCGCGAAGATGCGCAGGCGGAAAACTTTCGCAAGATGCTGCTGGCGATGGCACGCGATGTGCGCGTCATTCTTATCAAGCTCGCAGATCGCATGCATAACATGCGTACCCTGGATTCGATGCGACCGGACAAGTGCCAACGCATCGCCCGCGAGACCATGGAAATTTACGCGCCGATTGCCAATCGACTCGGACTTAACGAAATATATCTTGAATTACAGGATTTAAGCTTCAAGCATCTGCATCCGAATCGCTATTCGGTACTGGCAAAGGCACTCAAAGTCGCGCGTGGCAATCGTCGCGAAGTGGTCAACAAGATACTGGACGCCATCCGCGGGCAACTTGAAAAAAAGAACGTTCCGGCCGACGTCACCGGACGCGAAAAAAACATCTACAGCATCTACAAAAAGATGCAGATCAAGTCGCTGGCTTTTTCTGAAGTGCTGGACATCTACGGTTTCCGCGTGCTGGTGGAAGACACGCCCGCCTGCTATCTCGCACTGGGTGCGCTGCACGCCTTGTATAAACCGATCCCTGGCAAGTTCAAGGACTACATCGCCATCCCCAAGTCCAACGGATATCAGTCGCTGCACAGCACGTTGTTCGGGCCGTTTGGCACGCCGATCGAAATCCAGATCCGCACCCGCGAGATGCACAAGATTGCCGATGCAGGAGTCGCCTCCCACTGGCTGTACAAGAGCGGGCATTCCACCATCAACGAACTGCACAAAAAGACCCACCAGTGGTTGCAGGAGCTGCTGGAAAGCCTCAATGACAGCAGCACGTCGGCCGAGTTCATGGAACACCTGAAGGTGGATCTGTTTCCCGATGCAGTTTATGTGTTCACACCCAAAGGCAAAATACTCTCGTTGCCGCGCGGGGCCACCGCAGTGGATTTCGCATACAGCGTACATACCGACATCGGCAACCGCTGTATTGCCGTCAAGATCAACCATGAACTTGTACCGTTGCGCAGTGAACTCAAAAATGGCGACCGGGTGGAAATCATCACCGCACCGCATGCCAAACCCAATCCGGCCTGGCTCTCCTATGTCACCACCAACAAGGCGCGCAGCCACATACGCCATTTCCTCAAGACCATGCAATCCGGCGAATCAGCCCTGCTCGGCGAACGTCTGCTTAACCAGGCGTTAATCGCGCTGGGAGTCAAACCGGCGGAATTGAAAGACACCTGCTGGAATAAACTGCTCAGAGACACCGGTGTCAAAACGCGTCAGGAAATATTGGCCGATATCGGTCTGGGCCGCCGCCTCAATATGGTGGTTGCACGTCAACTGGCTTGCAACGGCGAAACCGTGCCCGGTGAGACCATAGCCAACCCGGTCATCACCATTCAGGGAACGGAAGGCATGGCGGTTCAGTTCGCCACCTGCTGCCGACCTATCCCCGGCGACCCGATCATCGGCATGATCAAAAGCGGGCAAGGCCTGGTTGTGCATACGCACGACTGCCCTGTCCTGCGCAAAGGCCACAGCGGACAGTGGCTGGATGTGGTGTGGGACAAGAACATCACGCGTACCTTCGCGGTCAACCTTAAACTCCTCGTTGCCAACCAGCGCGGCGTGCTGGCGAAAGTAGCCGCCGCCATCTCAGACGCGGAATCCAATATCGAAAACGTCAGCTTCGCCAACGAAGGCGAATACACCGCGCTGCACTTCACACTGGAAGTGAACAACCGCCTGCACCTGGCTACCATCATGCGCAGCATGCGCGTAATCCCTGAAGTCATCAGGATCTTCCGCGTACAGAGCGCTGGGTAGATTTCACGCCGCATTCCAGGCGAGCGGCTCTCGTGCCTTGCCGGGGCAGCCACAGCAGCACAGCGGGGTGCGGCTCCGCAGCCGGTGACTTTGGCTCCATCAAATATAGCCATTTGTTTTCGCCGAAACTGCGTTTTCTTTGTGCGGCCAAGTCACTAAAGACAACGAAGTTGCAGTGAGGCCGAACATGCCGTGCATGTTTGGCAGAAACTAAACGCCGCCCCGATCCGCCATCCCTGCGTGATTCCCTGCGTTGCTCGTCTGTTCAGGCGACTGCGCAACTCGCCCTGGTGGTGTGCACAAAACGCACCCCACTATGTAGCTCAAACAGTGCTCGTCGAATTTCCCTGACCAGTCTGCGCTACTCTGTGGCGGATAAGGGGTTGAGGGTGGTACGCAAGATGTCGCAGTTCCAAATTTATTGTGCGTGTCAAAAGTTCTGCCATCATCACCTGAGCACCGCCGAAGTAAAGTAAACAGCATCTGGGATGCACCGGCAATTGCATCCTGCGATTCAAAACAAATCGAATCCCCTCCTCGCGCTGCCCTGCTTGCGCACTCTCAGGCAGATTGCCTGAATTCAGTTTTAAACCAATCCAAAACACCTGATTAACATAGTTTGTTTGTAATTATACGCAACAGGCACGTCCATAAAATCAAGGGATTACCGTCGAAGCACGGCAGGTGACCAGGCCTGATTGCCTATGCATTCAGGCATATTGTTTTCGAGTTGACGCAAGACTAGAGTCGCACGCTCTGATTCACGCCGTTTTTCATACAAGTCGATGCCTGACACCGGGCGTTGCAGCCACCACTTATAAAGAATTCGCTGCGCGAGTTTTACAGTAAGGGTCAATCAACAAAAGGAGCTTCCCGTGAAATTCCTGCTATCCATATTGCTGCTGCTCCTGTGCAACCCGCTGTTCGCGGAGGTTGGGCACGCCAAATTCGTTTCCGGCAATCGCTATTTGATTGTGGAAACGCTGGGCGACGATCTGATCCACTTCGAATATTCGGCGATCAATCCTGGCACCGATGTGACATCGCTGCTGTATACCTCGCCGATGATCCACAAAACCGATTATCCGGGTGCCTCCACTTATACACAGCTTGGCAACTTGATTGACACGAGTGAGATCAGGATCATTGTGGACGCCCAGAGTCTGTGCGTTTCGCTGACCTACAAGATCAAGCAACGACAGCTTACGACGATCTGCCCGCAGGATCTCGATAAAGACTGGAAGGGGCTGAGCATAGCCCAAAAGGCGATTTCGAACGTTTACGGTTTGGGCCAGCAGTTCAAAGTATTAGGATCGGCGGATGGCGACTGGTTGCAACACAAGGTGCGCGAAGAGCAACCCGCAGGTCAGCAGCAGGCGCATGGCAACGGCTTCATGCCGTTCGGCCAGGCCGGAATGGTAGGCAATGTGCAGTTCCCGGTGATGTATGCGCTGGGCAGCGACGATCTTAACTATGCGCTGCTGCTCGACAACGTTTACAAGCAGCGCTGGGATTTCAGCGGCGACCCGTGGCAGGTGCGCATGTGGGGCGACCAGATCCGCTTTTATGTGATGACGGGGCCTGACATACCAGATCTGCGCCACGACTACATGGAACTGGTGGGCACGCCGCCCGTCCCGCCCCGCAAAGCGTTTGGTTTATGGGTTTCCGAGTTCGGCTACAAGAACTGGGAACAAGTCGAGCTGTTGCGCGATGGCCTGAGGCAGGCGAACTTTCCGCTGGATGGCTTCGTGCTCGATTTGCCGTGGTTCGGCGGCGTGATCAAAGACAGCCCGGACAGCGCCATGGGCAGACTTGATTGGGATCGCAGCAACTTTCCCGATCCGCAGGCTCACATCAACGCACTTGCTCAGGACAACATCGGTCTGGTAGCGATAGAGGAATCCTACGTAAACCTGAACACGAAAACATTTGCGCAGATGGACGCAGCAGGTGGCATGTTTGCCTATCGCAGGAGCGGCAACACCTGCGATCAGGCGCTGGCAGCGCAGCCTGTCATCCTCACCGACTGGTTCGGCCGTGCTGCGATGATAGACTGGTCCAACCCGGATGCAGGTGCCTGGGTAAACGACAACAGGCGACTGCCGAATCTGGTGCGCAACGGCGTGACGGCGCACTGGACAGATCTGGGGGAGCCTGAAAAATACGATGGCAACGCCTGTTATCACGGCGTGGAAATATCACCCACCGGACCGAAAAACACCCACGGCGACATCCACAACCTTTACGCTTTCCTGTGGAACCAGTCTATCTTTGAGGGATACCGGCTCAACCATATCGACCGCCGTCAATTCATCGTCAGCCGTTCCGGTGCGCCGGGTTCTGACAGGTGGGGTGTTGCGATGTGGTCCGGTGACATCGGCTCCAACCTGGATCTTTTGGCGAGTCACATGAATTCACAGATGCACATGTCGCTTTCCGGCATCGACTATTACGGCTCCGACATCGGCGGTTTCCGCCGGGAAGGAATGCCATACAACGGCAATCATTCGGGGAATCTGCAATACCAGAATGAGCTTTACACCCAGTGGTTTGCCAACGGTGCATGGTTCGATGTGCCGGTTCGCCCGCATACCGACAACAGCTTCCAGAAATCGCTGCGCTACGAGACCGCGCCCGACCTTGTCGGTGATATTCGCGCGAATCGCGAGAACATCCGCCAGCGCTACGAGCTGATCCCCTATTACTATTCGCTGGCCTACCGCGCCTATCTCGCAGGGGAACCAGTGGTGCCGCCGCTGGTTTATTACTACCAGAATGATCCTGCCGTGCGGCAGATCGGCCACGAAAAGCTGATAGGTCGTGACCTGCTGGTGGGCGTGGTGGCGAAGCACGGCGAATATATGCGAGACATCTATCTGCCGAAGGGTCGCTGGGTGAACTATCACACGCGCGACTGGTTCGACAGCGCAGGGGAATGGGTGAGCAACTTCCCGACCTACATCAACGGCATTTTCAGGCTGCCCGCCTTTGCGCGTGCAGGAGCAATCATCCCGATGATGCAGGTGGACGAGAGTACACGCGATGCGTACGGTCATCGCACAAGCGGCGTGCCACTGAACGACCTGATGGTGCAAATCTATACCGATGCCACACCTGCCCGGTTCACGCTGTATGAGGATGACGGCGCAACGATAGCCTACGGCGCGGACAAACGCCCTGTTTACAAGACGAGAACAACTGTCATTTCGCAGCAGCAAACCGGCAATGCAGTGACATTTGTCATCGAAAAATCAACAGGCAGCTATCCCGGCGCTGTCACGCAGCGCAACAACATCGTGCGCCTGATCGTCAGCGATTCGCGTGCAATTAATGTAAAACTCAACGGCAAAAACTTGCCGCAGCAGGCTGCCTCATCTTTTGCGAACGCCGCCAGTGGCTGGTATAACGCAGGACGCAATCTGGTACTGATCAAATCGGGCACGAACAATGTCGCGACTAAAAAGTCCTTCGACGTGACGCTGCAACCCGTTGCTGGCACGGCAACCGTGAATCTGGTTTGCGACAACGGCTGGACCGCGCCGGGTGAGACGATCTACGCCGTCGGCAACCAGGCTGCCTTGGGCAACTGGAATCCGGAAAAAGCCATCAGGCTCAGCCCCAGCGTCTATTTTGAGTACATCTACAACCCGCCAGCGAATCACAACGGCCCCGGCCCAAAAACCCCGAAATGGACAGGCGTGGTGCAGGGGTTGCCTGCGAATTCATCCATCGAGTGGAAGTGCGTCAAACAACTGGCTTCCGGCCTATGGCAGTGGCAGACAGGTAGCAACAACATCATAGCCACCCCTGCATCGGGTTTTGCAGGAACGAGTGTCGGTGCGTTTTAGGCCTGGATGCCCAAAAAAATACGGTATGCCGAACTACCTATGCATTCAGGCATATTGTTTTCGAGTTGACGCAAGACTAGAGTTGCAGCCGCGTGAACGCTAGTCACACAGATTTGTACGGCGTTTCGTGTTGGACGTTACCGAGTTTGACTAATCGAAGCGATGGCATTTTTGCCACTGGTTTTACATTAAGCCAAGGGAGGCAGGTATGGAACGCTACAAGAATCTCAGCGGCACCTCTGGTGTCGTCGCATTCGAGATTGGTCAAGGCTCGATCACCGTCCAATTCCATGATGGATGGTTCTACCTCTATACCAATCAAAGCGCTGGAACTGCCAACATTGTTGAAATGCAGGTTCTCGCCTCAGCTGGACAGGGGCTGAATAGTTTCATTAGTCGTGTAGTGAGGAAAGACTATGCACGAAAATGGCGTTAAAACGAACTTGATTATTAGACCTAACGCCCCATCAACCCGGCGATCATAAAGCTGTGTTTTTGGTTTCCCCCCTGGTTTTCGGCACCAGTTATGTCAAAGGTTAAACCTTAATAGGAGAGCATCATGTCAAACCACGGTTCATTCTCTGAAGATCCAAAGACAGTGTGGCTTACCGATCCAGATAGAGAAGATCGGAATATGAAGTTGCTAGAGGACTTCTCATATACAGCCCCTGATGGCAGGGTTTGGTGTGCACCCAAGGACTCAACAATCAATGGCGCCAGCATTCCACGACCATTGTGGTCAACCGTTGGAAGCCCCTACACCGATGATTACCGTCGAGCTTCAATCGTACATGATGTAGCTTGTAATTCGCCTAATATCCCACGAAAAGAAGCGGATGAAATGTTTTTCCACGCATGTCGTGCGGGAGGGTGTAATGCAATTCAAGCACACATACTTTACGCCGGGGTGAGACTTGGTGCATGGGCTTCCTCTAGCCTGCCAAAACACTCACTTTCTCGAGAAAAACTTCTTTTCCGCGCACACATCGACACCCCATTCAATGAAGAGCGTTTTTTGAAAGGGAAGCTATTTGATATATCTGCTGATATGGAATCTCTTCCCGACGATGCGACCATTGAACAGCTTGACGGTATCATCGAACGACACATTAAGGTCTAACACTCCGCCTGAGTGTGAAACTGGGGTCTTGAGTAACGCTTATGTTGTATTGCATGACTTGCCCCCCGTAACAGACTTAATGCCCGTAATTGCTCGCAATTACGTAATGCATTGCCATCTGTGTTGCTTTTTACGTTAGGAACCCATCCATCATGCGCTTCTTTCTTCTCACATTTTCGATGCTCCTCACGTTTCCTCTTGCTTATGGAAAGGAGTATGGAAACTATGATCTAAAGCGCATGCTTACCGTTTCGGAATCCCCATCCGGAAAAAAATATGGCGTCGACAATAAATATCTGGATCGAATGCTGAGTGATTTGGCTCTTCACGCAAAGAACTACCCGCCTCAATTCGATACGCCTCAAGACCTGCAACGCGCCACCCAGGATGTCAAAAATCTGTCAGGCATATTGGACATTCTGGTTAACGGGCCAAGTCCTAACCCTGAATTTCTCTGGCGCGCTGGCTTCCTCAACAGCATGGGGTATAACCTCAATATTTCGGGTTCAGCCGAGAAGACATCCACAAGTTTCCAAAAACTACTCGCTGTATCCCCTTCCGACCCGCGAGGAAACTACATGTATGGAACGTTTCTGGCGGGAGCCAGCAAACCGAAGGAAGCGATCCCTTACCTTGAAAAAGCTATTTCCGTGGGCGTCATTGATGCTGCTTATGCACTTGGAATGACATACCTGATACTCGGAGACAAACAAAGCGCGCTGGTAAATCTTGAAAACTATCGGCAGCGTAATCCGAGTGACGACAATATTACCAAGCTCATCGACGGCATTCGGAATGGCAAAGTGAAATTCAAGAGGAGCCAAAACTGAGTCAACTCCTCAAGCAGAATCCAACTATTCAAGTAACACGGGTTTTTTCGTCTTCCCCGCCGTATAGCCTCAGCAGTTCCAGCATCGCTGAGGCCTTGTCCAGTGTCTCCTGATATTCCGCATCGCACTGAGAGTCGGCAACCAAGCCGCCGCCCGCCCAGCAACGAATTTCACCGCTGCTATAGACCAGCGTGCGGATGACGATATTGCTGTCCATGTTGCCGTCGAAACCGACATAGCCGATCGCGCCGCAGTACAAACCGCGCCGGATCGGCTCAAGTTCTTCGATGATCTGCATCGCGCGCAGCTTCGGCGCACCGGTGATCGAACCGCCGGGAAAACAGCCGCGCAACAGATCCAACGCATCTAATCCCGCAGCTAATTCGCCCTGCACCGTACTGACCAGATGATGAACATTGGCATAGCTCTCCACTTCAAACAACTTGGGCACACGCACCGAGCCAGGTATGCAACTCTTGCCCAGATCGTTGCGCAGCAGATCCACGATCATCAGGTTTTCGGCGCGGTCCTTGGGATGCATGCTTAACTCATCAGCCAGTTGTCGATCGTGCAGAGGGTCGCTGTCGCGCGGTCGCGTGCCTTTGATCGGTTTGGTTTCTACCAGCCCATTGTGTACGCTGATGAATCGTTCCGGCGAGGCACACAGAATCTGAACTTCCGGATAATTAAGATACGCCGAATACGGCGCGGGACTCAACGTACGCAGCTTGAGATAGGCCGACATCGCATCGCCTGTGGCATCTGCCGAGAAGCGTTGCGCCAGGTTGACCTGATAACAATCACCGGCCTGCAAATAACCTTGCACCTTAGCGAAGGCCGCAGCGTAGCTGGCCTTTGTGAAATTAGACCTGATCCGGCTCTTCACATGGAAGGTATCGGCGGGCGGCGCAATGCGGCCTTGCAGACGCTGCAAAATCTGCACCAATAAAACCCCCGTTTCAGCATAGCGCTGGTGCGAGACCAGTCGCGCCGTTCGCTGCTGATGATCGAGCACGAGCGCCCAGTCGTAAATGCCGATTACCATCTGAGGCAGATGTTCTGCATCCTGTGCGTTATGGGTGTAAAACTCGCGCAGCGATTCGTTTGCTCCCTCGCTCGCAAAGCGGGAGAGGGTTGAGGAGAGGGAACGGGCGTCTTTGCCATGCCCGTTGGGCAGGCTCATCATGCTGCGCGCCAGATCATAGCTCCAGTAGCCCAGCGCGCCACCGGCAAACGGCACGTTCTCTACAGGCGAAATACGTTCACCCAGCTCACGGCGTATCAAGGCGAACGGATCATCGCATGCAGCCGCATCATCCAGTACCAGCGTTCGATGCGGCATTGCTGTCAGAATGTCGAAACGCGCCATGCCGCAGCTGTCCAGCCACACCGCCCGGGGCAGGTCAGCTATCGCGGCATAGTAGCTCGCCGCATCGGGCAGGTAGGGAAACTCTTCACAGTAGAAGCTCATGGCCAAGTCAGGATTCAGGATTCAGGATGCGGGATGCAGCAAACCGTAAACTGGTAACAGGAACTCATCATCATGGCAGCAGTCCGGCGCGTTCCAGTGCCTTTTCGGCGGCAATTTTCTCCAGCCATTCGCGTATCATCGGCAAGGCCGCCGTGGCCGCCTCTTCACCCGCTTTAATCAGGTGCAGCTTGCTGGTCGCATCGATCTCCGGGGTCGGGCCAATTTCAGGCTGAATCACAACCTGAGCAGATTCCAGTTCCTGCGACAAAATTGACTGGCGCATGATGCGCAGGCTTTGCTTGAGGATGTCGATGATGTCATTCAGCGGTGGATGATTTTTCGGTTGCTGCGAAATATCCACGGCGATAATAAAGTCCGCACCCATTTCACGCGCCACGGTGACCGGGACGGGCTTTTTCAGGTCACCGTCCACATATTCCTCACCAGCTATCATCACCGGATAGAACACGCCGGGTATGCTGCTGGACGCGCGCACTGCCATACCGACATTACCCCGATTGAAAGCGACGGTCTTGCCGCTGCTCAACTGGGTTGCAATCACAACGAATGGTTTGTCCAGTTGCTCAATGGAACGGTTATTCAGTGCCCGGTTGATAAAATCCTGCAACTGTTCGCCGCGCACATAACCACGTCTGGAGAAATCGAAATCTTTCAGCTTCTCTCTGTCCATCTCAAGCGCCAACTTCTCAAGCGCAGCGCCATTGTAGCCCCCCGCGTACAACGCGCCCACCACGCTGCCAGCACTGGTGCCCAGCACGATATCCACTTTAATGCCGTTTGCTTCCAGCACCTTGATCACGCCGATATGCGCGAAACCGCGATCTCCGCCGCTTCCCAGCGCTAACGCCACGACCGGCTTATCAGACTCGACGGGGGCTACATAAATCGCCGCAGGTGAAGGCACATCCTTGTACTGTAGCGGTGGTGTGGCACAAGCCACCAGCAGCAAGGGCAGCAACAGCAGGCAAAGTTTAAACTTCATCTCTTATTCAACTGCGCCGGCTCATCAAAACTTCTGCTTGATCGCAAGTATGGCCTGATTACGCAAGGTGCGCAGTAACGACAGTTGATGCTGCGACACTTTTAGGCTGTTGGCTTCCAGCATATCGGCGTAAAACATCCCGATCGCCTTGTCTTTGAGCATGACCGGCAGCAGGATGAAGCACGGTGCATTGATAGTCGTTCTGTACCAGGCGGGAATCTTGTCGGCAATATTGGGCGCGTTAATATTCTCGATCGCGATATCCAGACCTTTTTCAATCGACAAATGGAATACATCGGCCACAAAAGGTAACGGAAAACGGAAACCCGGAATCAGCGCCTCGACGCCATGGCCAAATCCGAACTTGGCAACCATGGCATTCTGTTTGTTGTCTCTTGTCAGAATGATGGCGCGGTTGAATCCAATGCCGCGATAAATCGTTTCCAGCACCATTTGCAGCACATCATTAAGATTGAAGTCACTCACCAGGGAAGCGGTCACGTCCTGAATGCCCGCCCCGAGTATGGCCTCCGCATTATGCGGACGTGAATCGGCAGCCTCCTCTTCAGCAGCCAGATCCAGATTGGTGATTTCATCAAACTCATCGGCCTTCTTCGTCTGCTCGCTGGCCGGCGAATTGCCACACCACTTGCGCACACGGGCCAGTAACGGACTCTTGCCGGTACTGATATTCAGAATAACAGATCGCTGGCCCAGCTCAGTCATGCCAACCTCAATAGCGGAAGACAATTCACGTTCCGTGATGCGGGTTGCACCCGCATAGCGTTTGGTAAGATTGACTAATGACTGGTGTTTATTCTGTACAGTGGTTGAAGCCGCAATCTCGCACAATTCATGGGCCAGATTAATAGTCACCGTTAAATAATCCATATCCCCGACGGATGGTCCAACCCGACCAGCGGACAGTTTGCGCATCCCGGCAAGCAAACGCGGCGGGAAATTCCAGCTGCGCGCCACAGCCAGGCCCAATTCAGAGTAGGTGATGCCCAATACTTTAATGGCGGCTTGAACTTCGCTCTCTCCCTGCTCAATAAGCCTGGAAATGTCCTGACTTTCATCGAAGAAATAATAAGTGGCCAGCATCCTGCCCAGATTATGAAACATGGAACAGACCATCACTTCTTCGGCATCACGAATATTGTGTCCGACAGACAATTGTGCGGCCACGATGCCGGAGAAAATTGCCTGCACCACTTCGTCCTTGAGTTGCACCGCCTGAGCCTTGTTTTGCAGGAATTCCATCAGGATCAGCGACATCGCGATATTGCGAACCGTCTCAAAGCCTAAAATCACTACCGCTTTGGATATGGTGTTGATCGTTCCGCCAAACTGTCCATACGATGCGGTGTTGACCAGTTTCAGCAGTTTGCTGGTCAGGGCAAAATCCTGCAGGATTGTGCGCGCCAGCCCGCTGCTGCCTTCAGACTCGGAAGATACAATCTGGTTTATTTCGGAAATAATATTAGTCAGCGCAGGAAAATCGCTCTTGCTGCGCATACGGCGGAGTAAGAATTCCAGCGTACTGTGCGCCCCGCTTTGTGCGCTGAGCGCTTCTCGTGTCTCACCGAGATAATCCTGCAAGGCCTGCTTCATCGCAGACGCGCTCGAATAGCGTTCGTCAGAATTTTTTGCTATCGCCTTTAAAATAATAGTCTCAAGCTTTTCATCCACCCGCTCGTTATGAGTCGATGGTGCCGCGACACTCTCGTGCGAGGTACTATGCATAACCTCAGCCAGATTATCGCCGTTAACTGCGAATTCACCGGTCACCATTTCGTAGAGCATCGTGCCGACGGAATAGATGTCCGCCATAAAATCAATCCGTTTCCCGGAAATAACTTCAGGCGCCATATAACGGGGCGTGCCACTTAAAGTCGGGTCGTGATCCAGCCCTTGATCGTCACTTGCACGTGCCAGCCCGAAATCCATCACCATCGGCACACCGCTCCTGGAGATCATCACATTGGCGGGCTTAATATCCAGATGCGACACGCCTTGTGCATGTGCATAAGCCAAGCCCTCCAGCACGCCGCAGGCGATTTCCGCTGCACGCACAAACGGCAATGTCTTATTTTCATGCAGCAATTGAGCGAGGGTCTCTCCTTCGACATAGGCATAAACCAGATAAGGCGTGCCCTGATGCTCTCCTGAGTCGTACAACGCAATGATGTTGGGATGTTGCAGTCGACTGACGATGTGTGCCTCGTGCGCCAGATGTTCGATCTTGTTGCTGCGCAAGGTCTTAATGGCGACCTGGCGGTCAAGCTGCGAGTCGTGAGCCAGATAGACGGCACCCTGCCCCCCCTGGCCCAGCTCTCTCAAGATTTCAAAACGACCAATTTTTTGTACGGGCATGATTAACCAGAATTAGATATAAACTGTTCTCGATCGATTACCTGGGTACCGTATAAAATTCAACTGGCATCACCGATGTCAAACGCGTTACATTCTACACCAGCAACGCAGACGGCGGCGTGGCGGTGTGAGCACTGCTAAAGCGATGCAAACTGCACTGCCGCAAGCCTGTTAGAATTAACCAGGATGCTTCTGTGGCGACAGTACAGCGATATAGAATGGCCGACGCATCACGCCATGCTTTGCATTTTCACGGGCCTGTCCTGAACTGAAAGTAAAAGAGATAACTTGAACAAAAAATCCGCCGACGAACTCCTGCATGAACTTCAGTCGTGTCAGATCGAACTGAAAATGCAAAAAGAACAATTGCGGCAGTCGCAACTTCAGCTTGAGAAGTCACGCGATCGCTATGTGGATTTCTATGACTTCGCCCCGGTAGGGTATCTCACCCTCGACCACCAGGGGACGATAACCGAAGCCAATCTGACCGGTGCCGCGCTGCTCGGCGTGGAACGCGGCAAACTGCTGCGCAGCCGCTTCGCCCCGTTTATCGCTTCTGCGGACTGTGACCGCTGGCATCATCATTTCCTGTCTGTGCTGAAAAACAGCAAACAAAGTTGTGAATGCATGCTTCAACGCGGCGACGGATCACACTTCAATGCCAAATTGGATAGTCTGTGTCTCAAAAAAGATGGCGGGGATGCCATGGTGCGCATCGTGCTCACCGACATCACCGAAAGTGTGCGTGCCAAGGATGAACTTCGGGAAAGCGAACAACAATTCCACACGCTGACCGATGCGATGCCACAGATGGTCTGGATCACCAAGCCTTCCGGCTGGAATATTTATTTCAATCAGCAATGGGTGGATTACACCGGGTTGACTTTGAACGAGAGTTACGGCCATGGCTGGATCAAACCATTCCATCCTGATGACAGGCAGCGGGCTTGGGATGCATGGCAACATGCAACCCTAACCGATAGTATTTACTCACTCGAATGCAGGCTGCGTCGCGCGGATGGCGTTTACGGCTGGTGGCTGGTACGTGGCGTGTCGCGGCACGATGAGAACGGCGAGATTATCAACTGGTTCGGCACTTGCACCGATATCACGGAGCAAAAAAAGACTGAGGAGCAATTGCTCAACTCGTTACGACAACTGGGAGAGAAAGAACGCGCCAAGACCCGCTTTCTCGCTGCCGCAGGGCACGATCTCAGACAGCCGGTCGCGGCGGCGGGCCTGTTTATATATGCACTGCAACACACTCAGCCAACTCCGCAACAAAGCGAACTGATCGAAAAATTGAGTCAGTCGATGACCGCATTTTCCGACCTGTTGACGCAGTTGCTGGATATCTCGAAATTCGATGCCGGGGTAATCAAGCCGAAGCTCGCACCATTAAATCTGAATGAACTATGCGACTGGCTGGAACAGACTTTCGCCCAGACCGCGCTTGAGCACAGGTTGAAATTCCACCTGTATTTTTCCACGAGCCGGTTACTGCTGGTGCGCACCGACATCGGCCTGCTGCGATCTGTGCTGATGAATCTTGTCTCCAACGCAATCAAGTTTACGTCGCGTGGCGGCATTCTGATCAGCGCCCGACCAAGGGGGGATCGCGTGTTGGTACAGGTATGGGATACCGGCATCGGCATTTCGCAGACGCATCTTCCGCTTGTTTTTGACGAGTTTTATCAGGTCGCCAATCCGCAGCGCAACCGGGAGGCCGGTTTGGGATTAGGATTATCCATCTGCCAGCGCGCCATGTCTTTGCTGGGAAGCGAGATCACCTGCCACTCCCGTTCAGGTCACGGCTCGGTATTCGAATTCAGCCTGCCGCTGATGGGCGAACAACGCGAAATTGAACGGCAGCAAAACCCGTCGACCGGGGGAACCAGCGAAATATCTGTACGTGGCAAGCGCATAGTCGTGCTCGAGGACGATGAACTGGTCGCCGCCGGCATGATCAGTCTGTTCGAGGGACTGGGAGCAGAGGTGCGTCATTTCTACAATGCCGAAGACGCACTACAGCACGATGACATCGTGGATGCGGATTACTTCATCGTCGATTACGCGCTGGGCGGTGAACTCACCGGAATCGGGTTTCTGGAATCGATGCAGCGAAGACAGCTGACGCCGATTCGCGCCGTCGTTATCACCGGCGAGACTTCCTCACAGTTCATCAGCAGCGTTGCCAACAGCCCCTGGCCTTTGCTGCATAAACCGATTGATTTTCAAAAGCTCGCGCAGGCCCTGCGTTCGCCCCCTGACAGACCATAACGCGTCATCAATCCCAGGAGAGTGAGCCGCCAGTCTGATATTCAGTTACCCTTGTTTCGAAGAAATTCTTTTGGCTCCGGCAGGGCTGCACGCCTGCGCCGAAAGAATTTCTTCATGTATCTTCTCAATCCCAGGAGAGTGAGCCGCCGGTTTGATATTCAGTCACGCGCGTTTCGAAGAAATTCTTTTCCTTCTTGAGATCGATCATCTCCGACATCCACGGGAACGGGTTGGCAGCCCCCGGATACAGGATATCCACGCCGATTTGTTGACAGCGGCGGTTGGCGATGAAACGCAGATATTCCTTGAACATAGTTGAGTTCAGACCAAGAATGCCGCGCGGCATGGTGTCTTCAGCATAGGCGTATTCAAGCTCCACCCCTTTTTGCATCAGGCCACGTACGTCCTCACGGAATTCGGCTGTCCACAGATGCGGATTTTCAATCTTGATCTGGGTGATCAGATCCACGCCGAAATTCAGGTGCATGGATTCATCGCGCAGGATGTACTGGTATTGCTCGGCCGCTCCGGTCATCTTGTTCTGACGACCCAGTGCCAGGATTTGTACGAAGCCGACATAGAAGAACAGACCTTCCATGATGCAGGCAAACACGATCAGGCTGCGCAACAATGCCTGGTCCGCCTCCGGCGTGCCGGTTTTGAATTCCGGATTGGTCAGCACATCGATGTACGGCAGCAGGAATTCATCCTTGTTACGGATGCTGGGCACTTCGTGATACATGTTGAATATCTCGCCCTCATCCAGCCCCAGGCTTTCCACGATGTACTGGTAAGCATGGGTGTGGATCGCCTCCTCGAAGGCCTGACGCAGCAGGAACTGACGGCATTCCGGGTTGGTGATGTGTCTGTACGAGCCCAGCACGATATTGTTCGCCGCCAGGCTGTCTGCCGTGGTGAAGAAACCCAGATTGCGCTTGATCAGACGGCGTTCGTCGTCGCTCAACTTGTCGCTCTTCCACAACGCGATGTCGGCCGTCATGTTCACTTCCTGCGGCATCCAGTGATTAGCACAGGCGGCCAGGTATTTTTCCCATGCCCACTTGTACTTGAACGGCACCAGCTGGTTCACGTCAGCCTTGCAGTTAATGATGCGTTTGTCTTCCACGCGGATACGCCCGGAGGATGCAACGGGTGCGACTTCCGCCGCTTTTGCGTTGATAAGCGCGTCCAGCGCGGGTATCGCAATCGTCTCGATTTCGTCGTCAAATGACAGCATAATTGTTTCCTTAAATAGTTACTGGTCGCTAGACGTTAGTTGCTAGCGGCTCTGTGCCAACTAACGACTAACGACTTCCTACTAACGACTTGTTGGTCTTACTGACATGCCTCGCATTCCGGGTTGTGGCTCCGCCATTATTTAACTTTTGGTGTCGCCGAAACCCGGAATTCGAGCATGTTACTGACATGCCTCGCATTCCGGGTTGTCAATCGAGCAGAATTGCGACGTGCCGTCTTGTATTTCTTCGCCTGACACTGCGACCGCATTCAACGCACCGGCACGGCCGGTGGATTTCTCAGCCGACGTCGCGCCCAGCGTGCGCAGATAATAGGTGGTCTTCAAGCCGCGCACCCAGGCCAGCTTGTACGTCTCATCCAGCTTGCGGCCCGACACGCCCGCCATGTAAATATTGAGAGACTGCGCCTGATCGATCCACTTCTGACGACGGGACGCAGCTTCAATCAACCAGCTGGGTTCAACTTCGAACGCCGTGGCGTAAAGACTGCGCAGTTCGGCCGGCACACGCTCAATCTTCGCCAGACTGCCGTCGAAGTATTTCAGATCGGAAATCATCACCTCATCCCATAACCCCAGCTGCTTCAAGTCGGCCACCAGATGATCGTTGATGACGGTGAATTCACCGGACAGATTGGATTTGACGAAAATGTTCTGGTAAGTAGGCTCGATGCAGGCCGACACGCCGATGATGTTGGAAATAGTCGCCGTAGGGGCGATCGCCACACAATTGGAATTGCGCATGCCGTACTGGCTGATGCGTGTGCGCAACGCATCCCAATCCATGCTGACCGACATGTCCACGTCTACGTAACCGCCACGCTCTTCGCGCAACAAGTCCAGCGTGTCCTGCGGCAAGATGCCGCAATCCCACAGACTGCCTTTATACGATGCGTAACGACCGCGCTCAGCTGCCAGTTCCGTGGATGCCCAGTAGGCGTAATAACACACCGCTTCCATCGAACGATCGGCGAACTCGACAGCCGCATCGGATGAATAGGCCAGGCGATTGACATGCAGGCAATCCTGGAAGCCCATGATACCCAGTCCTACCGGACGGTGCTTCAGGTTGGAATTGCGCGCCTTGGCGACCGCGTAGTAGTTGATGTCGATCACGTTATCCAGCATGCGCATCGCGGTGTTGATAGTGCGGCGCAACTTGTCATGATCGAGCTGTCCGGCCTGTTCATGCCCGACTGGATACAGGTGTGCCGGCAGATTCACAGAACCCAGATTGCACACGGCGATCTCATCCGCATTAGTGTTCAGCGTGATTTCGGTGCACAGATTGGAGCTGTGCACGACGCCTACATGCTGCTGCGGCGAACGGATATTGCAAGGATCCTTGAAGGTGATCCACGGGTGACCTGTTTCAAACAACATGGTCAGCATTTTGCGCCACAAGCTGGCGGCCTGAACCGTTTTGTACAATTTGATCCCGCCGTTGGCGGCGAGAGCTTCATAAGCCACATAAGCAGCTTCAAAATCGATACCGAACAGATCGTGCAGATCCTTCACGTCCGATGGTGAGAACAACGTCCAGTTGCCGCCTTCCATCACGCGCTTCATGAACAGATCAGGAATCCAGTTGGACGTATTCATGTCATGCGTGCGGCGACGATCGTCACCGGTGTTCTTACGCAAATCGAGGAATTCTTCGATGTCCAGATGCCAAGTTTCCAGATAGGCGCACACCGCGCCCTTGCGCTTGCCGCCCTGATTCACCGCAACAGCAGTATCGTTCACCACTTTCAGGAACGGCACCACGCCTTGCGATTCGCCATTGGTACCCTTGATGTGCGCACCTAATGCGCGTACCGGTGTCCAGTCATTGCCCAGGCCGCCTGCAAATTTGGCGAGCAGTGCGTTTTCCTTGATCGCATCGTAAATGCCTTCCAGATCATCTTCCACGGTCGTGAGATAACAGGAAGACAACTGCGAACGGCGGGTTCCGGCGTTAAATAAGGTAGGAGTGGAGCACATGAAGTCGAAACCGGACAACAGGCGATAAAATTCGATCGCACGCTCTTCACGGCCTATCTCGCTCAAGGCCAGCCCCATCGCAACACGCATGAAGAACACCTGCGGCGCTTCGATACGCGTCCCCCCGATATGCAAAAAGTAACGGTCATACAACGTTTGCAGGCCGAGGTAGCCGAATTGCAAATCGCGTGACGAGTCCAGCTCTGCCGCCAGGCGTGGCAAATCGAAACCTGCCAGCTTCTCGTCCAGCAACTCGGCGGCAATGCCGCGCTTGATGTATTTCGGGAAATATTCCGCATAGCGCGTTGCCATGTCGGCAGGCGCCACGTCTTCACCCAGCACTTCGCTGCAAATGTTGTTCAGCAGCAGGCGTGCTGTTACAAAATTATAGGCGGGTTCTTTTTCGATCAGCGAGCGCGCCGACAGGATCAGACATTTGTGCACCTCATGCAACGGCACACCGTCATACATATCCTTCAGCGCGCCCTGAATCACCACATCCGCGCTGACCACCTCACCCAGACCCGCACAGGCTGATTGCACCAGCGCGGTCATGCGATCAAGATCCAGCGGACGCACCACCCCATCAAGACCCGTGACATTAATCACATGCACAGGTTCCTGCACCTTGGTATGGGCGCGCGAACGGGCGTGCTCTTCGCGGTACAGCACATAGGAGCGCGCAACATCGTGTTCGCCGGAACGCATCAGACCCAGTTCGACCTGATCCTGTATGTCTTCAATATGCAGCGTGCCGCCGTGCGGCTGACGGCGCATCAGCGCGTTCACCACCCCCTGAGTCAGTTGCTCGACGATCTCGCGGACACGAGAGGATGCCGCGCCCTGCCCGCCGCTCACTGCGATGAATGCCTTGGTCAGTGCGATTGATATCTTCGCCGGCTCAAACACCACCACCGAGCCGTTGCGTCGAACAACCTTGTACTGATCAAACTGAGGGGCCGCATCAGGAACAGCGGGCGAAAACGAGGTTGAAGCGCTAGC
>JAUSNM010000112.1 GCA_030645535.1 Gallionella sp.
TCCGGCGCTGCTGCTCAAATCGGGCTACCGGCCATATGCCGAACACGCTGTTGGTCAGGAACAGTTCTTCCGATGCACGCAACTCATCCAGTTCGACATCGCGCACTTCAACTGGCATGCCGATTTGCCTGGCGCAGGCCATGACGCGGTCGCGCTGCACGCCGGCCACGCCGCAGCGCGATAAATCAGGCGTAACCAGAGCGCCCCTTGAGATCAGGAATACATTGCTGCGCGTGCCTTCGATGACAAGGCCGTCTGCATCCAGCAGCAACCCTTCAGCCACATCAGCACTTACGCCTGCGAGTTCTGCGGCTGCCAGTACATTTTCCAGACGATTAAGATGCTTGATCCCGGCAAGTTTCGGCTGGTGACCCAGTCGCAACTCGCACAGATGCAATGTCACGCCCTGTGTAGCCCGGCTCTGCGGATATTCAGGCAAGGGCGCAACATCCCAGATACGGGTGGATATCGCATGTAAAGGAGGCGCATAGCCGCGCGCAGATTGTCCGCGCGTGACGATCAGCTTGAATACAGCATCGGGATGATCATGCAGCAAGCCGGCTAATTCATCAGACAGACAGGCGAAATCCGGGCATGCAATGCCCAGAGCGGCACAATCCTGTTGGAGTTTTTGAAAATGCAAAGGCCAGTGTTGCGGCTGGCCATTGACAACAAGCAGGGTGCGAAACACCCCGTCGCCATAGAGAAAACCGCGATCACGTATGCTGATTGTATTGCCTGATGCACCATTGACCAGCATAGAGATTGAACAATCCTAGAAAAGCAAATTAGCCACCGAGAACACAGAGATCACCGAGAAAGCATGAAATTCATGGATAGGCCCTTAATGCGAGTTACCACATTCAAAGCCGGTTCGCAAAAAAACCACAAAGTTCTCTGAGGACTCTGTGGCTTCAATTGTACTTTTTAGAACAACACGTCAGATTTTACTGAACACCAGCGTACCGTTGGTGCCGCCAAAACCGAAGTTATTGTTCATCGCCACGTTGATTTTCATCGAGCGTGCGACATTGGCGCAAAAGTCCAGATCGCACTCCGGATCCTGCTCGAAGATATTGATGGTAGGCGGTGAAATCTGATGGTGGATGGCCAATATCGAGAAAATAGACTCGATGCCGCCTGCCCCGCCCAGCAAATGCCCCGTCATGGACTTGGTCGAATTCACCACCAGCTTTTTGGCGTGATCGCCAAAGGCCAGCTTGATCGCCTCAGTCTCATTCTTGTCGCCCACCGGCGTCGATGTACCATGCGCATTGACGTACTGCACGTCATCCGCATTCAACTTTGCATTTTTAAGTGCATTCTGCATGCTGCGTTTCGGGCCATCGCTGTTCGGCGAGGTGATATGGTAAGCATCGCCGCTCATGCCATAACCGGTGACTTCGGCATAAATTTTTGCGCCGCGCGCTTTCGCGTGTTCATACTCTTCCAGCACGACAACGCCGGCACCTTCGCCGATGACGAAGCCATCTCTGTCCTTGTCCCACGGACGGCATGCAGTGGCAGGATCATCGTTGCGCGTGCTGAGTGCGCGTGCGGAAGAAAAACCGCCCACGGCCAGAGGGCCGATCGTCGCTTCCGAACCGCCGGCGATCATCACATCCGCATCGCCGTATTCGATCATGCGTGCCGACTCACCGATACAATGCGTACCGGTCGTGCAGGCAGACACCATCGCCAGATTCGGGCCTTTCAATCCGTACATCACGGACAAATTCCCGGAAATCATGTTGATGATGGTGCCGGGAATGAAGAACGGTGAAATCTTGCGCGGGCCGTTAGCCAGGTAATCGTTGTGCGTATCCTCGATAGTCGGCAAACCGCCTATCCCTGACCCGATATTCACGCCGATGCGTTCAGCATTCTGCTCAGTTACCTCCAGACCAGAATCTTTGAACGCCTCCATGCCGGCCACCAGACCGAAATGGATAAAGCGTCCCATGCGGCGTGCATCTTTGGCCGGCAGGTATTGCGTGACATCAAAATCCCTCACCTCACCCGCGATCTGACTGGCAAACTGACTCGCATCGAAATGCGATATTTTGACGACCCCCGACTTGCCTGCGACGATGTTCGGCCAGGCAACAGGGATTCCGATACCGACCGGGGAGACGATCCCCAGCCCGGTCACTACAACTCTACGTTTAGACAAATTAGCTCCGCCAACTCTGACTGAAAAAAATTACTTTTGATGTGCCAGGACGTAATCAATAGCCTGCTGAACGGTCGTGATCGTTTCTGCGTCTTCATCAGGGATTTCGCATTCAAACTCTTCTTCCAGCGCCATCACCAGCTCAACGGTATCGAGCGAATCAGCACCCAGATCGTTAACGAAAGACGATTCGTTCTTTACTTCAGATTCGTTCACGCCCAGTTGTTCCGATACGATCTTTTTTACACGTAGCTCAATAGACATTTTAAGACTCCCACCCTGTTATAAGTTAAAAAAGCGGTGCCATTGTACCAAAGTTGCCGGAAATTCCCAACAACATCCGCAACACGGGCAAACAACCGGGCCAAATCAAACCGTTATTCGCCGCGCAAAACAGACAAGGGCGACGTTTTGCTCAGCCGGCGAGTGGTTAACCACCCGACCAGCATTACCATAACGACGCCACCTGACACACCGGCCAGCCATACCAGACTGTTCGACCGGTAAGGAATTTCCAGGACATAGCGCGACAACAGCCAGGCCAGCAAGGCCGCACTCGCCGCCGCGAACAGACCGCTGAGCGCACCCACCACGGCGAATTCACTCAAATACAGGCGGCGCAAGTAGGCGCTGTCAGCCCCCAGCGTGCGCAAAATAGCAACCTCGTGCACACGTTCGTCCATCGTCGCCAGCAAGGCCGCATACAGCACCACCACCCCGCACATCAAGGTAAACAGAAACACCACCCCGACGGTTTGTGACACTCGTTCAATGATGCCACGCACTTGCGCGATCACAGCAGCGGTATCGATCACCAACAAGTTGGGGAATTCCCGCGTCAGCTCATCGCCTGCCCTCACGTTGTCGGGGGGCAGGTAAAAACTTGCAAGGTAACTTGCCGGATAATCTTTTAACAAACCCGGCGTGGCAATGACAAAGAAATTCACCCGCATCGAGTCCCAATGCACGCGGCGCAGGTTGGTGACAGTTGCCGAAAAACGGCTGCCGGCCACGTCGTAGGTCAACTCGTCACCCGGATGAATGCCCAACGTTTTGGCGATACCTTCTTCGACGGAGAGCTGGCCGCTATTTGCTGAATCCTGATTCCTGAGTCCTGAATCCTGTTTTCCGCCCCACCACTTCCCGCTCACCAGTTCGTTCCACTCCGGCAGCTTATCTGCATAGGATAAGTTGAACTCCCGTTCCACCAGGCCCCGTGCCCTGGGATCCGGGTAGCTCTCGCCGTTGATTGTTTGACCGTTGATCGCGACCAGCCGGCCCTTCACCATCGGCAACAGCTGTGGCTGCGGCATTTTTTGCCTTGCAAAAAAATCCAGCACAGGCTGATACTGGTCTGGCTGGATGCTGACCACGAAGCGGTTCGGCGTATCGGCTGGAAATTTTCCCTGCCAGCTTGCCAGCAAATCACCGCGCACCAGCGTCAACACCAGCAAAGCCATGCCGCCCAGACTGAGCGCCACCACCTGCACCGCCACGCTGCGACCATGCCGTGCCAGGTTATTAAATGCATGCCGCCAATGGGAACCAAAGTACCTCGAGTAGCGCGCCAGCCCCAGCAGCAGCAACCACGCCAGACTACCTGCCACCAGCATTCCGGCCAGCAAGCCGCCCAACACCGCAATTCCCAGCCTCAGCGAACCCGCCTGCCACAAAAACAGAGCGGAAAGCGCCAGCACCGCCGCGCCGTAGATCAGCCAACCGCTGGCCGCCGGCAAACCCAGCTCGCGGCGTATTACCCGAAGCGGCGATACCCGGCGCAGTTGCAATAAAGGTAAAAAAGCAAAGCCCAGCAACAGCGCAAAGCCGCTGACCGCAGCCTTAAGGGCAGGCAACACGCCGGGCTGCGGCAGGCTCGCGTCCGGCATGACGCCCTCGACCAACACGGTTTGCGTAACATAGCCCAGCAACAGGCCTCCCAGCACAGCAAGCCCTCCCGCCAGCAAAAATTGATAAAGGAACAGCCGCAGCATCTGGCCCTGTTGCGCACCCAGGCAACGCATCACGGCACAACCATCCAGATGGCGCGCCACATACCGCCGTGCCGCCAGCGCCATCGCCGCTCCCGCCAAAATTGCGGTTGCCAGCGCTGCCAGACCGAGAAAATGTTCGGCGCGCTCCAGGGCCGTGCGAATCTCGGGACGTGCATCCGTCACGTCTTCCAGCTTCTCGTTAGCGTTCAGTTTTAGCGATGCACGCAATGCCGACACTTGCGAAGCTTCCCCGGCGATCATCAGACGATACGAGATGCGACTTCCCTCTTGCAGCAAGCCGGTCCCAGCCACATCAGCCTCATTCATCAACACGCGTGGCGCAAAACTGGCGAAACCGATGGACTGATCAACGTCCTTTACAACGCGCGCCGCAATTTTGAAACGCTGCGCACCGATGCCGACCTCGTCGCCCACGCGCAGATCAAAGCGGCGCATCAGGCGCGCATCCGCCCACACCGTACCGCGCAGGGGAATCGACGATTGATTTTGCGAGTTTTTGTCTTTCGACAAAATACCTGCTTGCCCCACTTCACGTTCGCCTCCTCGCTCGCTTGCGGGATAACCAGCGACTTGCCCGCTCGGGGGCTTAGTCGATTGGCTAGTGGTTCCATCAGAGGATTGAGGAGAGGGTGGATCAATCTCGATGTTGCCGCGCAGCGGATAACCGCTCTCCACAGATTGAATTTCACAGAGCAACACCTGCCCGTCATGCGACACCATACTGGGAAAAGTGCGACTCTCCACCACGCGCAGGCCGCGTGCTGCGGCCATCTGGCGATAGCTGGCCGGAAACGGGCGCGTGGACGTGATGCGCAGATCCGCGCCCAGCAAGCTGGTCGCCTGCTGTTGCAGCGCCTGCCGCACCCGGTCGGCGAAGAGTCCTACAGTAGAGAGACTGCCCACCGCCAGCACCAGCGCCAGCATCAACACGCGCCACTCCCCTGCCCGCCAGTCGCGTCGCAACAAATTAAAGGAGAGACGAAGGAGGTTCATTTTCAACTCACTCTACGACCCGCGCAGCACCCGTATATCAAAGCGGTTTCAAAATGAGGAAAAGCATTAATACTGGACTCGTTCTACCCAGTAATCCGGGCGACGATGTTGGTGAGAAACCGCCACAATCCAGACCTCATCGCCTCGCAATACATATCGCAAGGTATAAGAAAATCTGTTCATGACGTAACGTCGCACGTCCTCCTGCTCAACGGGGAACAACAAGGGCGATCCTGCAATTCGAAGTGTCGCTTCACGCACATCTCTCCTGAAACGCACCCCCAGTCCAGCCTGCTGCCGCTCAAACCAATCGCAGGCATCGTTCAATTCGCTATTGGCAGCCTCGGCAAATCGAATCTGCATCACTTGCCGCCAAAGACTTCTTCGAATGAAAGTGTTTTCATGCGTCCTGCATCACACGCCCGCGCCCTGTGTAAAGACTCTTCCGCCCAGATGCTGTCAATTTCAGCGTCAGCCTTATCCAGGCTTTGCATGATTTTCTCGACCACCTCATAGCGTTCCGCCGCCTTCAATTGCAGCGCCATATCAATAATTTCGAGCTTACCCATCGTCATCTCCTTTGAACGAAAAACAGCTGTCATCCATATTTACAGCTCATCCTACCTGACTGATTGTTGCAGCGCCAGCATCAACACGCGCCACTCCCCTGCCCGCCAGTCGCGTCGCAACAAATTAAAGGAGAGACGAAGGAGGTTCATTTTCAATTCCTGATGAAACCGTGGACTATTTATCAATTAAGTACGGATTTTCGCCGTGCCGCATTTTCAAAAAAAACAAGTGTTGCACCGAATTATTAAGTGACCAACTCAGAAGGTGCTTAGGCCGTCTCAAAAGGATTCATTAAAAATTAATTTGGCTGTCATATGACAACTTTCTAATGCCGTTCATGTGATTTCACACATTACGCGAGGACAAAATGAAAAATGCCTATACGAAATTAACCGAAGCGATTGCTCCAGCCATACGCTGGATGGTCGTTACCGTTTTTTCACTCATCGTTGCAGTGCCCATCATTGCTTCTATCACCAGTCAAGTTTGACGCGAAGGGGAACAAAATGAATTCAATCATCATTGATACCTTGCACACCTCTACCATTACCGAAAATTTGAATCATTTGGAACTGACAAGTATCGGAAGGATGTTTGAGGTTAAACCCTATCGATGCGGGGAGATATTTTCCTTATCCGCAAACGAACCCCTGGACAACTTATCAATCCTGGCGAGGGGTCAGATCGAAGTAAAAATTCCTCACGGCATGGGCGAGTCCATCGTCTGCATACTTTATCCAGGCGATTTGGTTGAATTAAACACCTTCGTTTCCCACACAGCCCACAAAGCAAAACTTTATGCTGTAGGAGACACCAACATTTTATGCATGAGCAAATGCAGATTTGAGAATTTGGTGCAATCAGACCCGCTCATCATGTGCCGTGTAGTGCGTGGAATAATGCACAATTATCAGGACATTTTAGGCCGCATGAGCAGTCGAATCGCCGAACTTACGGATTATATCTATCACACTAACAGCCGCATCTGAATCCTGGTGCGTGCGCATCGTGTTGGTTCTCATGCCATCTTTCACCAGGCATTAAAGCATCCAATCATCGCTGCACGACCCGCCCGTCCGCGAGGTGCAATTGTTTGCCGCAGCGCTTTGACAACAGCTCGTCATGCGTGACCAGAATCAGGGTCGTGCCCTGCAATTGATTCAATTCGAACATTAAATCGATCACCTGCGCGCCGGTCGCCGCATCGAGATTCCCGGTCGGTTCATCGGCAAACAGGATTTTCGGATGTACCACGAAGGCCCGGGCGAGTGCGACGCGTTGCTGCTCCCCGCCGGAAAGATGCCTGGGCAAATGGTGTGCGCGCCCGATGAGTCCTACCTGGCGCAGTGACTCAGTGGCGCGCGTTCTCGCGTCGCGAACTCCCTGCAACTCCAGCGGCAACATGACATTCTCCAGCGCGGTGAGTGCGGGCAAGAGCTGGAATGACTGAAACACGAAGCCCGCCAGTTCCCCACGCAGGCGGGCACGCCCGTCCTCATCCAGTGCGAACAGGTCTGCACCCGCAAAATGAACGGTGCCACTGCTCGGCACATCAAGGCCTGCCAAGAGACCTAACAGTGTGGATTTTCCTGAACCGGATGCACCTGTGATGGCGAGGCTCTCGCCCGATGACATCGTGAAACTTACATCAAACAAGATGGTCAATGGCTGCCCGCCACTTAACACTTGCTTACCGAGGCTTACCGCCTGCACAATTGCTGTCATGAAAAATATATCCTCGCCGATGTTGACCATCTTACAAACCATAGTTCTCTTTACCGCACTGTGGCTGCACGGGACTGTTCAAGCCGCACCAGTCTCGCAAGCCGCAAAAAATATACTTGTATTCGGGGACAGTTTATCAGCCGGATATGGTCTTGACGCAAGCGACAGCTGGCCCAACCTGTTGCAACAGGAACTCGACCGGAGCCGTTCCGGGTTCAAAATCCTGAATGCCAGCATCAGCGGCGAGACTGCGCTGGGAGGGCGGCTGCGTTTAGCCAAACTGCTGGAACAATATAAACCGGCGATCGTGATCGTGGAGCTGGGCGCCAACGACGGACTGCGGGGCTTCAGCACGGCAGATATCGAAAGCAACCTGAATGAGATTCTGGTTCAAATCAGCCGGGCTCGCATCAAAACCTTGCTGATCGGCATGAAACTTCCGCCCAATTACGGCGAACCCTATATCACGCAATTTCAAAGCGTATTTCCCAGACTGTCGGCAAAACACCGCGTCAGCCTGTTGCCATATCTTCTGGAAGGCGTGAGCCCGGATCAGTTCCAGGCCGACAATCTGCACCCCGCAGCAGCCTCCCAACCGCAAATCATGCGCAACGTGCTGCTAGTTTTGAAGCCGCTGCTGCGCTGACCCGGATTCAGGATTCAGGATTCAGGATTCAGGATTCAGGATTCAGGATTCAGGATTCAGAATTCAGGATTCAGAATTCAGAATTCAGAATTCAGAATTCAGAAAACTGAAAACTGAAAACTGAAAACCGGCACTTAGTGCAGCGTAACGCCGCTCTTGGTTGAGAAGCCTATCGCGCTCGCCACACCCGCGCCGAAGCGTTTAGCGATTCTGTCGGCAAAACCTTCTTTCACCGTGAAGTCGACGATTTCCTCGGCCTTGATGATATCGCGCGCCACCGATTCTACGCTGCCATAATCATCTGCCAGGCCCATTGCTACGGCGGCCTGTCCATTCCAAATCAGGCCACTGAAGGTATCAGAGGTCTCCTTCAGACGCTTGCCGCGCCCCTGTTTGACCACATCGATGAACTGCTGGTGTATCTGGGCCAGCATCTGTTTGGCGTACTCCTGCTGATCGGGACGCACGGCAGAGAATGGATCCATGAAACCCTTGTTTGCGCCCGCCGTCACCAGGCGACGCTCCACACCCAGCTTTTCCATCGTGCCGGTAAAACCGAAGCCATCCATCAACACGCCGATAGAACCAATCAGAGTCGCTTTGTCCACGTAAATCTTGTCAGCTGCCGCCGCCACGTAATAGCCACCGGAGGCGCAAATATCACCGGCCACCACATACAACGGTATGGCTGGGTACTTGGCGCGCAAACGGCGGATCTCGTCGTTGATCTGGCCTGCCTGCACCGGGCTGCCGCCGGGACTGTTGATGCGCAGGATCACACCTTGCGTGCCCTTGTCCTTGAACGCTTCCTGCAGACCGGGAATCATATTGTCGGCACTGGCCGCGCTGTCGGCCGCAATCACGCCCTGCATATCCACCAGCGCGGTGTGCTTGCCGGTGCTCAATGCCGTTTCGCTCTTGTCGAACCAGCCCATGAAGACAAACAGGACGACAAACAGGTAGCCGAACGTCAGCACCTTGAAGAAAATACCCCAGTGCCGCGCACGGCGCTGCTCCTGAACAGCCGACATCGCCAGTTTCTCCAGCACACCGCGTTCCCAATCTTGCTCAGCCATTTTTATTTCCTTAACAATCAAAAGTTATGCGTTTGCCTTGAACCATGCACGCAATTGTGTGAAATCCTGCATCAGTGCCAGCGGTTTTAATGCCAGCAATTGTTCAGCCGGATGTGCACCGAACGCCACCGCGACCACGTCCACACCGGCGTTCTGCGCCAGCAGCACATCGTGCGTGGTGTCGCCCACCATCAAGGTGCGCTCCGCACTGACAGCCAGTTCGTCCATCAGTTCAAGCAACATGGCCGGATGCGGTTTTGAAAAAGTCTGATCCGCCGTGCGCGTGGCATGAAAATAACGCTTCATCCCGGTGGATTCGAGCACACGGTCCAGCCCCGCGCGATTCTTGCCGGTCGCAACCCCCAGGCTATAACCCGCATCGTGCAACTCGATAATCGTCTCGCGCGCACCCTCGAATAACGGAATCGCCTGATCCTGCGACAGAAAATGATGGCGATAACGCGCAACCAGCGGCTCATACATCACCTCGGGCGCATCCGGCACGGCATGACGTAACGCCTGCATCAACCCCAGTCCGATCACATGGCGCGCGGCCTCATCATCAGGGACAGTCAAGTCCAGATCGCGACAGGCGGATTGAATCGAACCCGCGATAATCGCCGTTGAATCCATCACCGTACCGTCCCAGTCGAACACAATCAGATCGTAGCGCTTACTCATTACTGTCACTATGCAAAGCGTCGATATTACCATCTTCGCGCTTCGCTCCCAAACCTGTGACACAATACGCGCATGAAAACGACAAAAAAACCAAAGTCAAGCAACGTTTCTGTGAGGAATGATGAGACTCATCGTTCCGAAACTAAAACGAGACAAAAAACAAACATAGATGGAGTTTCAGTGAAGAACGATGCAGCAAAGCCGCGTCGCACTGAGACTAATGCGACTCAAAAAACGAATTCAAACAGAGTTTCAGTAAAGGACACTGCCGCGAAGCCGCGTCGCACTGAGACTAAACCGACTCAGAAAACCGATAAGGATGGAGTTTCTGTGAGGAACGATGGATCACGTCGTTCCAAAACGACACAAAAAACAGATAGAAGTGGAGTTTCTGTGAGGAACGATTCAGCACATCGTTCCGAAACTAAAACGACACAAAAAACAGATAGAAGCGGAGTTTCTGTGAGGAACGATGCGCAGCAGCGTTCCGAAACTAAAACTAAAACCAAACCGACACCCGGCAGATCGTCGACTCAGGCCAATGCCGCGCGTCGCACCACGAAACCGCGCCTCAAACCTGACTCAATAAATGCTGCTGCGCCAGATGACACGGCAAAGCCGCGCCGGGTCGGCACCAAGATGTCCCGACTGCTGGACTTGAACGTCGTTTCCGTGAAAGCGTCGGCACCTGCAAAAGGGAATACGACAAAGCCGCGGCCGAGCGGAGCCAACAACAGCTCCCATACAGACTGGCTGCTGTATTGCCGCCCGGGCTTCGAACAGGATTGCGCGCAGGAAGCGGTAGGACAGGCGCGAGCACAGCGCCCGGTTCTGGCAGAACAGCCTGAGATCACAACGGACAGCGGCTACGCCATCGTCACGATTAACGAGCAAACGCTGTCCTACAACGAACTGATTTTTGCACGCCAGCTGATCCGCTTGCATCACACGATAGACGATTTGCCTGAGCGCGACCGCCTGACCCCGATACTCGCCGCCATCAACACCCTGCCCGGCACTTTCGGTGCACTGTGGCTGGAAGTACCGGATACCAACGACGGCAAGACGCTGTCGGCCTTCACCCGCCGTTTTCAGCCCTTGCTGGAAACAGCACTGCGCGAACAGGGTCGATTGACTGATGACATCCCGAATGAAAAGCTGCCGCGCCTGCATCTTTTCTTCCCGGATAAATCCTCCGCGCTGATCGGCACCAGCGATCCGTACAACAGCGCGGCGTCCATCATGGGTATCGTGCGCCAGTCAATGCCGGCTGAAGCGCCGAGCCGCTCAACTTTGAAGCTTGCCGAAGCCATTGAGGTCTTTCTGGACAAGAGCGAACAAACGCGCCTGCTGCGCACCGGCATGACCGCCGTGGATCTGGGCGCAGCCCCCGGCGGCTGGACCTGGCAGATGGTCAAACGCGGCATACGCGTGACCGCCGTGGACAACGGCCCGATGAAAGGCGTGATGGCCAAGAATCCGATGGTCGAACATCTGATGCAGGACGGCTTCAAGTTTTCGCCCCGCAAAGCGGTCGACTGGCTGATCTGCGACATGGTGGAAAAACCGTCGAAAGTCGCCGAGCTGATCGGCAACTGGTTCGCGGCCGGCTGGTGCAAACATGCAATCTTCAATCTGAAACTGCCGATGAAACAGCGCGTCAATGCCCTCGATGCAGCCCTGGGCGGCATCCGTACCCGTCTGAACATGGAAGGCATCAACTACAAGATGACCGCCAAGCAGCTCTACCATGACAGGGAAGAAGTCACCGTGTTTCTGACCCGGACCAAGAGCCGGTAATCTGCGGGGAAATTATTAAAGAAAATCGTTAAATGCTCACTCGATGCGACAATGCTATTGACTGAGAATAATAAGGCGAAAATTAAAGCATTGTCCGAGTTGCCAGATAGCAAAGTTGATTACAGGACTATCCCATCGCTGCTCGATGTATAGCAATATGGTCTACAGGTCTCACATTCCAACAGTTTGTTGGAATGTGAGACTCCAAACTCATGTAACGCAAACAGAAAATAAAAACTTAAAATAAAAGTATTGCATGATTGTAGCTATTATTAGGGAGACGACATGACTAGGCGCAGCATTATCGTTACAGATCTTACAAGGTTTAAAGATGGCCAGACAGTTTGTATTGCTGGTGCGGACACTGAAAACGGACGATG
>JAUSNM010000114.1 GCA_030645535.1 Gallionella sp.
GGCATCAGGCATCGCATCTGGCATGATCTGCACATCGTGCTCATGCTGGTGGTGTTCGTCATGAATGTGTTCGTGATCGTGCCCCATCTCTGCATGGGTATGCTCGTGCTCATGACGCTCGGTCAGATGCAGCCAGGTGCCCAGCGCCATTAGGGCGCCGGCAAGGCACAAGGGTACCGTAACTGCATCCCCCATCAGAACGGCCAGAATCGCGCCGAAGAACGGTGCGACCGAGAAGTAAGCGCCCGTGCGCGCAGTGCCGAGATGGCGCAGGCCAACCACGAACAAGGCCAGACTCACCCCGTAGGCAAAAAAACCCACCAACATCGCACCCGCTAAATTCGGCAGTGCCGGCATGGATGCACCCAGCAAGACGGCCAGGATCAAATTGACCGTGCCGGATACCAATCCTTTTACCGAGGCAATCCAGGTGGCGTCGTGAAGCGCCATCTTGCGAGTCAGATTGTTGTCGATCCCCCAGGCGAGGCCGGCACCCAGAATAGCCAACATCGGCCCCATTCCTGAGAAGCGTGCTTCGCCCGGCCAGCTTAACATGACCGCACCCGCCAGAATGGCACCCATCCCCAGCGCGATACGCCGATCAACGTTCTCCTTGAAAACGAACCAGGCCAGCAGCGCGGTGAATACGCCTTCGGCATTCAGCAACAGCGATGCGCCGGATGCCGGCATACCCGTCAGCCCGACCATCAGCAGCACGGGAGCTACGATACCGCCCGCCAGAATAGCGCCGGCGAACCAGAACATCTCATGCAGCGTAAGGTGAGCGGCAGGCGCATGAATCAGGCGACGATAAAGTGTCAGGCCCACTCCGGAACCGAGATAGAGCAAGCCTGCCAATAGCCACGGACTCACGGCATCGAGCAGCCATTTCGCCAGCGGAGTTCCTGCGCCGAACAACAGGGCCGCCGCTAAAGCCGCCGACACGCCGGGTTGACGTAAGCCAGTTTTCCAGTTCATCTGTTCAGCCTGATATCAGGTTAAAAGAACAACTAATATAATCACTCGCCCAGTCGGCGCGGACGGGAAATACCGAACCCCTGAGCAAAATCGATACCGATTTCGCCAAGCTTTTCGACGATCTCATCGCTTTCAACCAGCTCCGCAACCGTTTTTACGCCGATTTTTTTGGCGACCCGGTCGATGGAAACCACCTTGGCCAGATCAATGGGGTTACTGAGCATGTTGATTATCGTACTGCCATCTATTTTCAGAAAGTCCACCTGAAAACCACGTATCTGATCGAACAAAGTCATATTCCTGCCAAAGCCGCTCAGCGCAACACGGCAGCCGCAACCCCTTACCTGACGAATAAACTCTGCTGCGCTGTTGCTTCGTGTCGCCAGATCCGCTTCAGATACTTCAAAGCACAGGGCAGAACCTGGCATCCCCAACTCGGCCAGTGTGCTTTGCAGGAAACCGGGAAATTCCGGGTCGCCTATCGTGGCCGCTGCCACGTTGATGAAAAATGTCGATTCGATGTCACGACTCGGTTGATTGGCGGCCCATTCCAGAACATGTCCAACCACCCAGCGATCCAGATAAGGCATTAATCCACTTTTCTCGGCCAGCGGGAAAAATGCGCCCGGTGGCATCATGCTGCCTTCTTCCTCCACCATCCGAATCAGTATCTCATAATGGGCTATTTTGCCGGACGCTATCGGCAGAGGCGAGATAAGCTGGCAATACAGTTGAAATTCACCGCCCTGAATTGCTGCAATGAACTGTTTTCCTGCATCTGACCGCCCGCTGAGTTGCTCGGAAAAAACATCCAGGAACATCTCCTGGTCGGCGTGCCCGCTGGACGCGGAACCCGCTGCATGCTCCCGGGATTCAGACTTGTCGGACAGCGGCAGATCACCGCGCCTGGTAATGTCCTCAGCCAGAAAATAAAATCCGGTCGTCTTGCCGGCAGCATCAAATTGAGGAACATGCTCCACCGACAGCCGATAGACGGCACCACCGGGCATTTCCTGCAAAAACTCATAATGCAAGGCCTGTCCGCCCAGAGATTGCCGGACTGCCGTCGCGATTCCTGCATAAGCGCGAGAACCGAACAGTTCACGTATGGGCCGGCCGTCGATCAATTCCGCCCTCAGGTGCAACCACTCACGAAAGGCCCGGTTGTGGTATCGGCACAGCCCGTCGGCATCGATCAGCACGATCATCGTCGACAATGTTTCATCGATCAGGCGCAATCTCAACCGGTCATCGATGATCTTTTTTTCGGCGTCCCTGCGCAAACCCGACTCAAGTTCAAACTTTTCCTTCATTGCGGATAACTGTGCCGTGCGACGCATCAACACCCATTCCGAGCGTGAGGCCCGCACTGCTTCCGCAAGCACGGATGCGACCAGAATGCCGGTCAGAAAGGCGGTCCAGGGCAAATTGTCCCGTGTGAAAAAAATAGTCGATACAAGCGCAGTGGCAATGCCAACGATGGCTATCGCTACCAGGTAGGTTCGAACACTACGAAAAATATCACCACGCATACTCACTTCCCCGGTTGTAGACGCGCTTCAGCCTCATTAGAGGTCAGTCAGCGGTCATTGTACCGCCTTCAGGTTGGGCGCGGCCCGTGTTTGTGAAACAGACCCGCTAGCGTTTTCGCAGCGGATCCAGCAAAGACGAAAGGCCGTTGTGATCCAGTTCCTGCATCAGTGCCAGCAGACTGCCGAGTTCGCCGGATGGAAAACCCTCACGCGCGAACCAGTTGAGGTAATGGCCGGGCAAGTCGGCAATGACGCGCCCCTTGTATTTACCGTAAGGCATGACACGGGTTGTCAGAAGTTGCAAGGATTCAGGATTCATCGCCGGCGGCGCTTTCAATTAGAGATTGAGCTTCGCGCCTGCCGGGGCGAAAGTAATCGGTGTTGTCGTAATATGCAGCGCAATCGTTGTCCGCCGTCCATCCCGGCACACCCAGCAACGGCACGGGAGATAACTCACGGGTACTGCGGCAATGTTCCGGTTCGGACAGGTAGTCCGCCAACCGGCTATCCAGATGCGCCAACTGCTGAGCCTTAGACCAGGTAAAGAATGACGGCTCAACCGCGAGCAGCAGCCCCTGCCCTGTCATGCCGATGTAGGGCTGCAGCGCCTTTTCATACAGCCCGTGGCCGAACAGGAAAAAATCCATGCCAGCCTGCACCTGTTCGCGCCGTTGCCAGAACAGCTCCGTCCACTGAAAGCTGCGCAGCAAGCCTGCCAGCTCCGCATCTGCGTAAGCCACGATCACGCCGGATTCATCCAGCAGCGTATTGGTGTCGCGCACCGCGCCGCGCTCGCTGCGCGGCGACAGGGCTGACGGTTGCGGCGTTTCTGTCAGCGACCTGTAGTGACGCACATTGATCGCCGCCTTGGCTTTGGGATATGTCAACCACACCAAGGCATTGAGCAAGTCATGCCAATTGTCCGTGCGCGTCTGCACTTCACCGCTCAGATAGCAGCGCGGCTCATATTGTTCCTCGAATGCCAGACGGCCGATTCCCTGCCCGACGAAACGCAGTTCACACCCGGACTGCACCGCAATCGCCGGCTGATGAGCCACAAGCTGCGCATTTAGCTCTTCGAGTGTGGGGAATCCCGCCGACTTAAGACGCGAAATAACCGGATGCAGCGGGGCGAACAGCGTTGATTGCAGCAAGCGGTTCCATTCGGGTGATTGTTTCATGTGCGTGAACCTGAAAGACTAGACGCTGACCTTGACGGGCAGACCCAGTTTGGCGATGCGATCGGCGAAATGCTGCAACGTGACGGCGGGCAAAGCGGACAGGCGCGGCGCTTCTGCCTGCTGCGAAGGACGTGCCAGCCCGTACAGCAACACGCCTTGCAATGGATGCCCGTCGCGCAACAGTCCGGCCACAAATTCCAGATAGTCATCCTCGTCCTGAGCTGATGGCGGCTCACCGTCCAGTGCGAACCAGCAGGTTTGCAGCCAGGTCGGGCAGGCAGATATTGCTGCGATGAGGTTCAAACGAACCTTGTCGATACGGGCATGAGTGTCGTTGATGCGCAGCATACCGGCTTCGCTTGCACGATCCAGTTTGAACCACACTTCGCCGTGAATCCTGAACATGTCGCGCAGGCCTTGCTGGACATCGCTGCGATGCAACAGGCTGCCGTTGGTAATCAGCACAGTTTTGACCGATTCCGGCAACGCCAACTCGGAACGGACGCGGGCGATCAGTGCGATAACGTCGGAGAATTCGGCCGCGCTGGTCGGCTCTCCGTTGCCGGACAGCGCGATGTCGTTGATGCGCCGCGCGCCTTCCGGCACACGCGTTTGCATGAAATCACCGTGCAGCAGCCCGGTTAAAAAGGCGCGCAGTTCATTTTCCAACAGCAACAGATCCACAGGTGGCGCCGTGCCGCGCACCAGATCAGGCACCTGACAATAGATGCAGCGCCAGTTGCAGGCATTGTTGGGATTGAGGTTGATGCCGACCGATACGCCGCCTGCACGGCGCGACACGACCGGATACACATAGCACATCTGCGCGCTGTTCCGGTCATGGTTGACTACGTTGAGAGTTATATTGCTCATTTATGTCAGGCACCGTCCGCTAAGCGGGATAAGCAGGGATGATACGCGACGAGTCGCCCAGATACGGAAGCGTGTCGCCAGCGAGCTTTTCACGCGATAGCCAATGGAAATAATCACGTCAAGATTGTAGCTGTCCAGTTCTCGTTGCACTTGCCGATTGCCTTCCTGGCGAACCCACAAGTTTTTCTTGTGAGTTGCCTCGTCCGACAACTCACCCTCGGCATAGATATTTTGGACATGCAGGCTAATGTTCTGCTGAGTGGTCTGAAACAGCTCCGCCATTTGCTGCTGCGTCAGCCACAAGGTCTCGTTTTCCAGGCGAGTTTCCAGCGGTATCGCGCCGTCATCGCTTTGGTAAAAAATAATCTCGCCAGCCATTACACACTCACTCTCATTCAATCTTGTTATTGCACTTCCTTAAAGCAGCTATTCACCAAGTGCCGCAACCGAGACACAGCAGAAGTTCAAACGTTGAGGTAACCGGCCTACCGCTCGTTACACTCCAAGCGAGCAAAGGGAGAGACGTTGACTGTAGGGTTAAGCATTGCCTTGCAAGAACGGCTGTATTTTTTTCGCATAAAGCTCCCATGGCGAAAGGCCGTCGAAATCCATATTCCGCATTTCTTCGAAGGTTCCATCGGACGCATGTACGGCTACGCTTTCTTGATTCTGGTAATCTTACCCTCAGCCTCCATTAGGGCCGCAAACTTCTCCCAGGAGATGCGCCGCTTATTCACACTTTTATTTGCAGGAATCCATTCGACATTACCTTGGCTAATAAGCAAAGTGCCTAGTTTTGCTCCGTTGGATTTCACTTCAAATTCGACATCCTTCGACAAGATGAACTTTTGTGGAATTTTGAAAGAAATGTCATGGCTAGCCATTTATGTTCCCCTTCAGATTATTTCTGAATTTCTTCATCCAGCATGCTTCGCTAAAATATCCTGGACCACTGCTGGCTCGAACGCCACATCCCAGCACCATTCGCCAAAACCACCCTTGCTGTTTACGCCTTGCACCCATACGTCTAGCGATGAACGTTTAGCGCGGTTTTGCTCTGAATCTTCGCCCTTTATCTCCAGTATCAACGTCTTGCCATTTACCAGACGTATCAAAAAGTCAGGCACAAACCGGCGACGTGCCCCATTCCACAAATAGTGAATCTGAAAACCAAGATGGTCGTTCTTTGAATACGATTGCACCAACTTGCTTTTTTCAAGCAAATTGGCCGTATACATTTCCCAACTGCTATCCACCACAACATGACTGATTTGTGATTTGATGGTCGGCTGACATG
>JAUSNM010000003.1 GCA_030645535.1 Gallionella sp.
CATCATGAAAATAAAGGCTTGCAAAACAACGATCAGGATATGGAACACTGCCCATCCGGCACCCAACAGCGCGCCGAATATCGTCCCGACCAGACCGGTGGCCGCCCACATTCCCAACAACAGGAAGATGATTTCGCCGGCGTACATGTTACCGAACAGACGCAAGGCATGCGACAGCGGTTTGGAAACATATTCGATCAGGTTGAACAAAAAGTTGGCAGGCCAGATCAACGGGTTAGAACCGAACGGGGAGCAGAACAACTCATGTATCCAGCCGCCCAGGCCCTTTACCTTGATGCTGAAGAAGATCATCAGGAACCATACCGACAAAGCCAGCGCAAATGTAGTGTTGATGTCTGAAGTCGGCACTGCACGCCAGTGCTCAAGTCCGAACACATTCTCGTAAACCCAGGCCATCACGTCGATAGGCAAGAAGTCCATCGCATTCATCATCAATACCCAGACGAATACGGTCAGCGCAAGCGGTGCAATAAACTTGTTGCGATCGCCGTGGAAGATTCCCTTGACCTGATCGTCGATGAATTCGACCAGCAATTCAACGGCTGCCTGACGCTTGGTCGGCACACCTGCAGTGGCACCTCGAACAATCCAGTACAGCAGACCGAATGTCAGCAGACCGAGCAGGCCGGACACGATCAACGTGTCCAGATGCAACGACCAGAATCCGCCATTACCGATAGACTGGGAATTGAAAGTTAGATGATGAGTGATATAGCTAGATGGTGTTAGCGCGTGTTCTGTCGACATTCATTGATCCAGTTATTTTTTATTATTCCCTACGGCTCCCAGCCCTGCACCTGAAACAAGTACGGAGGCTGCCAGCCCGCCTATCAGGGCCAATGGTACCAGCCCGTTATAAAGTTTAAATATCATCAGCAACAGCAAACAGATCACCATTATTTTGGCTAGCTCTGCTTTGAGCAATGCGACCAACACGCTGCCAGCCGATTGATCTACCCGCCTGCGCGTCATCAATACACCCGCATAACCGCCTATCAGCGCTGCCGCACCACCCAAAAATGTGGAGATTGCCGCATTCACACTGCTAAACAGCAGATATACGACGCAGAAGACCAAAGTTACGATTATTTGCCAGTGTGCAGCCTTATTGAAGGCTTGATTTATTGTTGTTTTTGTTTCGTCCATACCGGAGATTTTATTTACCTTTTCCATCCCGGGCGTTTCCGAATAGCGCGCATTGTCATTGATTCCATCAGTCAAAGTCAAGCCCCCTTGTTACAATTTTTATAATTAGCAATCAGCTCTTCAAGGTGTTCGTGACTGGTGTAGTCAATTATCAATTGACCTGTCCCCTTATTCTTTTCCTTGATGGTCACGTTCGTGCCGATACGCTCTGATAATTCTTCCTGCAGCCTGAGCACATCACGACTCTTCACCGGCTTTTCTTGTGGCGCTTTCGGGTTCAGGCAGTCCTGTACCAGCCTCTCCGCTTCCCGCACGGACAAACCATCATGGCTGATTTTATTTGCCGCCGCTATTTGCTGTGCGCCATCCAAAGCCAGCAACGCGCGCGCATGCCCCATGTCCAGCTTGTTTTCCATCAACATGGACTGCACTGCTGCTGGCAGTTTGAGCAGGCGCAGTAAATTGCTGGCAGCACTCCTCGAACGACCTACCGCATCCGCAGCGCTCTGATGGGTCATCTCGAATTCATCGATCAGGCGCTGTATCCCGACCGCCTCTTCCAGCGGATTGAGATTTTCGCGTTGTATGTTCTCAATCAGCGCCATCGCCAATGCAGCTTTGTCCGGCACACTGCGCACAAGGACAGGCACATGACTCAACCCCGCTATTTGCGCGGCCCGCCAACGACGCTCACCAGCAATGATTTCGTAGCTGTCATCGATCAGCTGACGCACCAGGATAGGCTGAATAACGCCTTGCACCTTGATCGAAGCGGCCAGTTCCTGCAACGACTCTTCGCCCATATTGGTACGCGGCTGGTATTTTCCCGGCTTGAGCAGCGTAACGCTCAGGTCGCGCAGCACGTCATCCTTTTCGCTTTTTCCACCGGACAGCAATGCTTCCAGTCCGCGCCCCAGGCCTTTTTGTGGTTTAGTCATACTTGCTTTCATTAAGCTACTACTACCGATTTCGCCGCGATATTCAACAATTCACTGGCCAGCGCCAGATAAGCCTGGGTCCCTTTGGAAGCCTTGTCGTGGTAAAGAACCGGGATACCATAACTGGGCGCTTCTGCCAGGCGCACATTGCGAGGAATCACGGTGTTATAAACTTTATTTCCAAAGTGCTCCTGCAACTGATCGGAAACCTGTTGCGCCAGCGTGTTGCGCGGATCAAACATGGTGCGCAGCAGCCCTTCGATCTCCAGAACCGGGTTCAGGCTGGCGCGCACACGCCGGATGGTATTGACCAGATCGCTCAACCCTTCCAGCGCATAATATTCACACTGCATCGGGATCATTACCGACTTTGCAGCGCACAATCCGTTTAAAGTCAAAAGGTTAAGCGCAGGGGGGCAATCGATCAGGATATAGTCATACTCGATAGCCACCAACTGCAACGCATCCCGCAAGCGCGTTTCGCGTTGCGAAAAATCAACCAGTTCGATTTCCGCCCCGGCCAAATCCCGGTTGGCGGGCAGCACGTCGTACTTGCCCACTTCAGATTTTTTTCGTGCCTCAGCAACTGTTTTGCTGCCCAACAGCACGTGATAAATGGTAATTTCAAGATCGCGTTTCTCTATGCCGCTGCCCATCGTTGCATTACCTTGCGGATCAAGATCAATCAGCAACACGCGCTGCCCGGCTGCCGCAAGACTGGCAGCCAGATTCACCGTGGTGGTAGTCTTCCCCACACCACCCTTCTGATTGGTAATGGCCATTATTTTAGTCATGTTGCCTGTCCCCTCGTTGCAATGACCAAACAGCGCGCCGCATCCAGCCCCGGCACGACAAGCGGTACGATATGTTCAACAGTACAATCCGCTGGTACGCCCGCCAACTCCTGCTCCGGCAACCCTTTCATGGCCACCCATCGTCCGCCGTCAGCCAACAGATGACGGGTGACGCGCAGAAAATCCCCCAACTCGGTAAAAGCGCGTGAAATAATTCCGTTGTACTTCTCGGTCGCCTGGAAGTCTTCCACTCTCGCACAGCGAACCTGGGCATTGCGCAGCCCCAACTCGATGATTGCCTGCTGCACAAAGCCGGTTTTCTTGCTGTTGCTGTCCAGCAACGTGACTTGCCAGTCCGGCCGACAAATTGCCAGCACCAGCCCCGGCAAGCCCGCGCCGCAGCCGACATCCAGCCAGCGTCCGGCAAAGAGATGCGGCAGCACTGCGAGACTATCGAGCAAATGATGACTGACCATCTGCTGCGGATCACGGATCGCGGTCAGGTTATAGACCTTGTTCCACTTCACCAGCAAAGCCAGCAAAGCCAGCAATTTTTCCTGAATCTCACTGTCCAGAGACAGCCCCAATTGATTGATTCCGCGCTGTAATTCTTCTGCTATGCGATTATTGAGCTGGTTTTGCATCTCTGAATCCGCGCTTTAAATGAACTAACAACAAGGAAATGGCAGCCGGGGTAATACCGGAAATTCGTGCCGCCTGACCCACCGTTTCAGGCTTGTGCTGATTAAGTTTTTGCTGAACCTCGATGGACAAGCCGCGCACCTCACGATAATCCAGATCATCCGGTAAGCGCAGCGCCTCATTCTGTTCACCGCTCTTGATCTCTGCGTGCTGCCGGTCAATATAACCCTGATACTTGGCCTGAATTTCCACCTGCTCGGACACTTTCGCATCTTCAACGGCGACACCTGCTCCCGGCAACGTCATCAAGCTGGCATAGTTCACGTCCGGACGCAGCAGCAAGTCATAAAGCGAATATTCGCGTTCAATATTTTTTCCCAGCACACGCTGAGCATCTTCGACGGGCAAAATACGCGGGTTCACCCACGTTCCTCGCAGGCGTTCCTGCTCAATGGCGATCGCCTCGCGTTTTATCTGAAAAGCCTGCCAACGCGCGTCATCGACGACGCCCAATTTCCGGCCCGTTTCCGTCAGACGCAAGTCGGCATTGTCTTCGCGCAGCTGCAAGCGATATTCGGCCCGGCTGGTGAACATGCGATACGGCTCGGATACCCCCTGAGTAATCAGATCGTCCACCAGCACGCCCAGATAGGCTTCATCCCGGCGCGGACACCACGCGTCCATACCACGCACCTGTAAAGATGCATTCAAGCCGGCTAACAAACCTTGCGCTGCCGCCTCTTCATAACCTGTCGTGCCGTTGATTTGCCCTGCGAAATACAACCCTTGTATTGCCTTTGTTTCCAAAGAACTTTTCAAGCCGCAAGGATTAAAGTAATCGTATTCGATTGCATAGCCGGGGCGCAAAATATGCGCGTTTTCCATGCCTTTGATGGAACGCACCAGTTCCAGTTGCACATCGAATGGCAGACTGGTCGAAATGCCGTTGGGATAAATCTCATGCGTGGTCAGACCTTCCGGCTCCAGAAAAATCTGGTGCGAAGTCTTGTCGGCAAAGCGGGTTATTTTATCTTCGATGGAAGGGCAATAACGCGGCCCTACCCCTTCGATGACCCCGGTAAACAAGGGCGATCTGTCCAGCCCCCCGCGTATGATTTCATGTGTGCGCTCACTGGTTTCCGTGATCCAGCACGGCAATTGACGAGGATGCAAAGCGGCATTGCCCATGAAAGAAAACACAGGAACCGGGTCATCGCCCGCCTGCTCCTGCAACACCGAATAATCTATGGTGCGACCATCGATGCGCGGCGGCGTGCCTGTTTTCAAACGCCCTGCCGGCAGCTTCAGTTCGCGCAAGCGATGCGCCAGACTCAGCGAGGGAGGATCGCCTGCGCGTCCCGCCTGATAATTGGCCTGGCCCACATGAATCAGCCCGCCCAGAAAAGTCCCCGCAGTCAGCACCACGGCTTTTGCGCCAAAACGCAGTCCTAACTGGGTAACCACGCCGGTGACTTTATCCTGCTCCACCAGCAAATCGTCAACCGCCTGCTGGAATAACCACAGATTGGGCTGATTTTCCAGCATGGTGCGGATGGCCTGCTTGTATAACATGCGGTCGGCCTGCGCCCTTGTCGCCCGCACGGCATAGCCTTTGCTCGAATTCAGGATGCGAAACTGGATGCCGCCTATATCGGTGGCCATTGCCATTGCGCCGCCTAATGCATCCACTTCCTTGACCAGATGGCCCTTGCCTATCCCGCCGATCGAAGGATTGCACGACATTTGTCCGAGGGTCTCAATGTTGTGACTAAGCAGCAAGGTTTTGCAACCCGAGCGCGCACTGGCTAAGGCCGCCTCGGTTCCGGCATGCCCTCCACCCACCACAATTACATCGAATACATCAGGAAATTTCATGTCGCTACTGATTTTAAAAAGAGCCGCATCATACAATAGACCGGCTGCAATCCGAAATGAGCTGTTCCACATGGACCTGCTCATCACTCCGCCAGAGTGAAGTCCGAGGCTCGCTTCAACAAATTCTTGTTGTTTGATGCGTTACAATACAGCATCAAACAGCCAGGCGGTCACGATAGATGCACAACCTACAAAAACCGTTGTTTCGCTTGAAATCCCCCGCGTCAATTTTTCTTATTGTCGCCTTATCCGTTTTTATCTCGGAAGCATCAGTGATGCTGCTGCTATACCAACTGCCAGAGCGATCTTTAATCAGCGAGGCAATCGTGGATGCCACACTGCTGGTCGCATTTGTCTCGCCCGCCCTTTATTTTTTCCTGTTTCGGCCCCTGGCCATCCATATCCGTGAACGCGATCAGATTGAAGATGTGCTGCACAAGAATGAGGAAGAACAGTTCAAGGTCATGATCCGAACCTCTCTGGACTCTTTTCTGATAACCGATATGCGAGGACATATCCTGGAAGTAAATGATGCGTATTGCAACATGATGGGATACAGCCGCGAAGAGTTGCTTAAAATGAATGCAGCAGACCTGGACGCGGCAGAAACATCAGAAGAAGCTGCAAGCTATATCGGCAAGCTGCTTGAAACAGGTAGTAATCGTTTCGAGGCCCGCAGGCGCTGCAAGGATGGCCATATCCAGATCGTCGAGGTGAGCTCGAACTACAGCATTCGCAACGGTGGACGGATTTACAGTTTTCTGCGCGATATTACCGAGCGCAAAAAAGCTGAGGAGTACCGGGACAGTCTGATGCGGGAGATTGAAAGCGCCAACGAAGAACTCAAAAACTTCGCCTATGTGGCGTCCCATGACCTCAAGGCTCCGCTACGCGCGATTAGTTCATTGGCAGATTGGATTTTCACGGATTACGCGGACAAGTTTGACGATGAAGGCCGTGCGCACATGCGCCTGTTGATCAGCCGGGTACGCCGCATGGACGGCCTGATCGACGGGATTTTGTTGTATTCAAGGGTGGGTCGGGTAAAAGAAACGATGGTCGCAGTGGATCTCAACCGGCTGGTACCGGAGGTGATCGACTCGCTTGCTCCGCCAGCGGGTATCATAGTTACCATCGAAAATCCCTTGCCGACTGTCATGACAGAGCCGACCCGCATCCAGCAGGTGTTCCAGAACCTGCTCTCCAATGCCATCAAATACATGGACAAACCCGAGGGCAAAATTCGCATCAACTGTAGCGCCGAGGGGAGGCAATGGAAATTCAGCGTCACAGACAATGGCCCCGGTATCAAGCAGCATCATTTCGAAAAAATCTTCCAGTTGTTCCAGACGCTCGCACCGCGCGACCGCGTGGAAAGCTCCGGTGTTGGCCTGGCGCTGGTGAAGAAAATCGTGGAAATGTACGGCGGACACGTCTGGGTCGAGTCCACTGTCGGAGAGGGAAGCACATTTTTCTTCACGCTGCCGCGCACCTCTGCAACCCTAATCCAAACAAAAGGAACACAAGCATGAAAAACTCCGACAAGCCCATCCTCCTGGTTGAAGACGATCAAGTCGACGTCATGACGGTCAAGCGCGCCCTGAAGGAGGTTAAGGTCACCAACCCGCTGGTGAATCTTGAAAATGGCGAGGAGGCCCTGCAATACCTGCGCGACCCTGACAGCGTTAAGCCGTGTATTATCCTGCTCGATCTCAACATGCCGATCATGAATGGCATCGAGTTCCTCAAGGTGATGAAGCACGACACCCTGCTCAGGCGCATCCCGGTGGTGGTGCTGAC
>JAUSNM010000006.1 GCA_030645535.1 Gallionella sp.
AGAAATCGTTGATAAGCGTGCGACCGCCATAAGCTTTGCTGACATTGGTCAGTTCGGCGACTAGCTTTCCTGAACGCTCACCGGTATCCACGGTCATTTCGACCTTGCCTTGTTTTTCGCGGCGAGCGGAGCGATCGCGACGCAGTTGCTCAAGACGCAGCACGCGACCCTCGTTGCGGGTGCGGCGGGCTTTCACGCCCTGACGGATCCACACTTCTTCCTGGGCCAGCACCTTGTCGAACTTGGCGTTAACTACTGCCTCATCAGCCAGCATGCGTTCCTTGAGCGCCAGATAGGCGGTGAAGTTACCCGGGAAGCCGGCAAGTTTGCCTCGATCCAGTTCGACGATGCGGGTTGCGACGTTATCCAGAAAACGTCGGTCATGGGTGACGAACAGCACGCTGCCGACGAAATTGTTCAACAGGCCTTCCAGCCAGTCGATGGAGGCGAAATCCAGATGGTTGGTCGGTTCATCCAGGATCAGTACGTCCGGCTCGGCCACCAGGGCTTGCGCCAGGGCTACGCGCTTACGCTGTCCACCGGACAGATTACCTACCAGCCTGTCTGGATCCAGATCCAGTTTGGCGATCGCGGTCTCGATTCTGGCCTGTACCGACCAGCCATCCTGTGATTCGAGCTGGGTCTGCAAGTGCTGCATTTCTTCCAGTAACTTATCGTAATCCGCGTCCGGCTCCCCCAATTGATGCGAGACATGGTGGTAGTCGTGCAGCAGCTTTTGCAGATTGCCGAGGCCCTTTGCCACGGCATCGAATACGGTATCCTCGGGATCGAGCACAGGTTCCTGGCTTACGTAACAGATTCGCGCGGAAGGCTGACGCCAAACCAGCCCGTCATCGAGCGTGCCTTGTCCTGCCAGCACACGCATCATGCTGGACTTGCCGCCGCCGTTGCGCCCGATCAGGCCTACGCGTTCGCCCTCGTCGAGTTGAAAATCGGCATGGTCGAGCAGGGCTACGTGACCGAAGGCTAAGCTGGCTTTATCTAGTGTGATGTATGGCATGTATGTAAATTACTCTTTAAACTTAAACGTGAAACTCGCAAAACGAGTCTTTATTACCCTCGCCGGCTTGCGGGATAACCAGCGACTTGCCTGTTTACGGGCTTAGTCGATTGGCTGATAGTTCCATCAGAGGGCAGGGGGAAAGCGGGTATGGCTGATTCTACCATCACTGGGCGGTATTTTTTCCATGCCCGACAGGGAGTGAGGATTGATAGAGGAAGGAGAAGCCGATCACCCAGAGGGCCATAACCCAGTAGCCGAATGCGTCGGTGAAGCCGTTCAGTACCAGTCGTATGTCGTGGTTTTCAATCAGGAACTGGGTGAACTGGAAAATGCAAAACAGGGAGGCCAGCAGATTCGCTGCCAGCACCAGACGCTGACCGAAGCCAAAGCCTTTGCCCGTCGGTTTGCCTTCCGGAGGCAGAGATCCGCGAAAATGCAGCACCAGATAGACGGCGCCGAACAGCAATAATGCGCCCACCAGACGGCCCGGAATGTCGCCCTCATGCGTGCTGACCCCCAGCAGTTCCAGCAGCATACGACCGGCAAATGCCACCCAACCCATTCCCAGTGTCAGCGGGATCAGGAACCATGCAACAAACATATTGATACGAGCCTGCATTAAATATTTCCTCCTGCAGTGAGTTTTTTCAAGTCTTCGATAATTTCTTTGGAATGGCGCGATGTTTCCACGCTCAAGTAGTCTTTTTTGATATTGCCTTGCGGGTCGATCAGAAAAGTGAAGCGCCGTGCGAGTTTCAAAATGCCCAGATTCAGCAACGCGCCATAACTTGCAGCGACTTCGCCGTTTTTATCTGCCAGCAACGGAAAGGGCAGATTATATTTTTTGGCAAACTCTGCATGGCTGTCACTGTCGTCCACGCTCACGCCGATCACCTGCGCGCCCAGTTCAGTCAGCTGATGCAGGTCGTCGCGAAAAGCGCAGGCCTCCTGCGTGCAGCCCGGCGTGTCATCCTTGGGGTAGAAATACAGCACCAGCCATTTGCCGCGATAATCCTGCAGGCTATGTTGACGGCCGTGCTGATCGGGCAGCTTGAACCCGGGTGCAGGCTTGCCAACTTCAGGCAAATCGCCGGCGCGCGCCGCACGTGCTGTGAGCAGAGCCGCGAAAATAATCAACGCAGCGACAATCGCTAACCATTTCATTTTGTGACCTCGTTAAAGTGATACTCGCGCAGCGAGACCCAGTCACTCTCCACCTTCGGGGGAGAGGTAGGAGAGAGGGAACGGGCATGCCCGTTAGAGCGTTAATTTGCGACAGGTGCGCATGATAACAGCGTGAGGGTTTAGATTACAGCGCATTTCCGGTAGAATGCGCCAGCTGTCCTCGTCGTAAAATGGATATTACCGCCCCCTCCTAAGGGGCAATTACAGGTTCGATTCCTGTCGAGGACACCAGCAATACCCATCTTCCTCGTGGCTGTGTAATAAAAAATTCACAATCCCGACCTTTTTACTGCGGAACTAATTTTCATTATTCCTCTCTGAGTTGTGCCCGTCGTTGCATCGCGCCAGTGATGAAACGGGTATGTGTTTCCAATTCTTAGAGGTGAAAAAATGAAAAAAGCTTATTCTGCTGTGGCAAAATTCGTACGTTGGGTTGTGGCAGGGATACTGTCGGTCATCGTCGCGATTCCGACCCTTACTTCTTTCAGCACTTCCATGTAGGTTTTTTCAAGCATGCGCCGGTTAGCGTGCCGGCGCTGTCTGTTTTTTTTCGCAGGTGTGCAGTAGTCGGCATCTCTTACTGTTTGGTATTTGCCCGTACAATGCAAGGCTTATGAACATCAAAACCTTCCCCGATAGTCCCTACCGTTTGCACCAGCCTTTTGAGCCGGCGGGCGATCAGCCGACCGCGATCGCGCAACTGGTCGAGGGCATCGATGACGGCCTGGCGTTCCAGACGCTGCTGGGTGTGACCGGTTCCGGGAAGACTTACACGATGGCCAACGTGATCGCGCGCTGTGGACGGCCTGCGATGGTGATGGCGCCGAACAAGACGCTGGCGGCGCAGCTGTATTCGGAAATGCGCGAATTCTTCCCGGAAAATGCGGTCGAGTATTTCGTGTCGTATTACGATTATTACCAGCCCGAAGCCTATGTGCCGTCGCGCGACGTGTTCATCGAGAAGGATTCGGCGATCAACGAGCAGATCGAACAGATGCGATTGTCGGCCACCAAGGCGCTGCTCGAACGCGAAGACTGCATCATCATCGCGACCGTGTCGGCGATCTACGGTATCGGCGATCCGGTGGATTACCACGGCATGATCCTGCATCTGCGCAATAACGAAAAGATGCACCAGCGTGACGTGATCAAACGCCTGATCGAGATGCAGTACGAGCGCAACGACATCGACTTTTCGCGCGGTCGTTTCCGTGTGCGCGGCGATGTGATCGACATTTTTCCTGCGGAAAGCAGCGAACTGGCGTTGCGCATCACGCTGTTCGACGATGAGGTGGAAACACTGTCGCTGTTCGATCCGTTAACCGGCCATATTCAACAAAAAGTGCCGCGCTACACCGTCTATCCGTCCAGCCATTACGTCACGCCGCGCAGCACGGTACTGACGGCGATCGAGACCATCAAGCTGGAGCTGGCGGAGCGCATCGCGTTCTATATTCGCGAAAACAAGCTGGTCGAGGCGCAGCGCATCGAACAGCGCACACGCCATGATCTGGAAATGCTCGCCGAGATCGGTTTCACCAAGGGGATCGAGAATTATTCAAGGCATTTGTCCGGACGCAATCCGGGCGATCCGCCGCCGACGCTGTTGGATTATCTGCCGCCCAACGCGCTGATGTTCCTCGATGAGAGTCATGTGATGATTCCGCAGGTGGGCGCGATGTACAAGGGTGACCGCGCGCGCAAGGAAAATCTGGTCAATTACGGTTTTCGCCTGCCGTCCGCGATGGACAACCGGCCGCTGCGCTTCGACGAATTCGAACACATCATGCGCCAGAGCGTGTTCGTGTCCGCCACGCCATCCGTGTACGAAGCCGAGCACGCAGGGCAGGTGGTCGAACAGGTGGTGCGCCCCACGGGTCTTGTCGATCCGATCATCGAGGTGCGTCCTGCCATCAATCAGGTGGATGATTTACTGTCGGTAATCAATCAGCGCATTGCGGTTGGCGAGCGCGTGCTGGTCACGACTTTAACGAAGCGCATGTCGGAAGATCTGACCGATTATCTGTCTGAGCACGGCATCAAGGTGCGCTATCTGCACTCTGACATCGAAACGGTCGAGCGCGTCGAGATCATCCGCGACTTGCGGCTGGGCCAATTCGATGTGCTGGTCGGCATCAATTTGCTGCGCGAAGGGCTGGACATACCGGAAGTGTCGCTGGTGGCGATCCTCGATGCTGACAAGGAAGGCTTTTTGCGCTCTGAACGCTCGCTGATTCAGACGATAGGTCGCGCCGCGCGCCATTTGCACGGCACGGCGATTCTGTATGCCGACAGGATCACCAACTCGATGCAGCGCGCGATGGATGAGACCGAGCGCCGCCGCATCAAACAGGTGGCGCACAACCTCGAACACGGCATCACCCCGCAAGGCGTGCAGAAGCGCATCAAGGACATTATCGAAGGTACCTACGAGCCGGATAACGCGCGCAGTCAGCTAAAACTGGCCCAGGAACAGGCCAAGTACCTGGCGATGAGCAAGACGCAGGTCGCCCGCGAAATCAACCGGCTGGAAAAAGAGATGCTGGCAGCGGCGAAAAATCTGGAGTTTGAGAAAGCCACCGGATTGCGTGACCAGTTGAAGAAACTGCGCGACAGCGTGCTGCTCTCGCCGTTGTAACTGCCGGATTATCTTTGGAAAACAACTGGCGAATGGCCGCTTAGCGGCATCGAGATGCTTTTGGTGAAATTGGCAAACACTGTGCGTTCAATTGTAACGATTGCCTTCTTGAAAGCAGATATTGGGCCTGCTTACGCCTGTGTCCGGCTTGAGTCGTGTTACTCAAAGGGATTTACAATTTCCACGCCAGTTCCGCGAAAATCATCAACATTGCGCGTTACCACCGCCAAGTCGTGAATCAGCGCAATCGCAGCAATCTGTTTGTCTATCGGATGTTCAGGGTGAGGTGACATCAATCTCCCCCACACTTGAGCGCACTCTTCATCAAAGGTCAAAATTTTATCGGCATAATCAGACACAACCAGAGCTAGCCATTTTTCAAGCATTTTGGTTTGCGGCAGATCACCACGATGACGAATGTTCTCTAACCCCCGCCGAATTTCGCCTATCGTTTGCGCAGCAATATAAATATTCTCGGGCGTTTGAAAAAATTTCTGAACGCCTGGATTCGCCTTTATGCCTTTACGAGCCTCGCTGATAACATTTGTATCGACCAGGTACATGGATTATGCGTTCCGGAAATTAAAGTCGGCATATTCACCCACATTTGGCATGCTGGATAACACTTCGGCAACGGAGCGACGTTTTGGACGCTGCAAAACCATACGCAAAATTTCGCGATGTTCCGCTTCCGCGCTTCTTCCGTGGGATGCTGCCAGTTGCTTCAGCGCAAGGGCTACATCTTCCTCAACATTGCGAACGACTAAATTAGTGGCCACGACAATTCCTTTTTGTAAT
>JAUSNM010000016.1 GCA_030645535.1 Gallionella sp.
TACCGCGGGGTTGTGGGATGTTTGCGTAATGCCACGGAAAATGTAGTCGGTCGTGAAGCCCACGTTTGCAGTAATGGGTGAGGCCGGCGCAGCAGGGGCTGCATCTTCCGCCATTGCCACGCAAGGCACCGCCAAGGCGGCTAGGATCAGGGTGTTCAATAATTTGCTTTTCAACATGATGGTTCCTTTTCAGAGATGTAAATAAAATGAATTTCCCGCGCCAAGCTATAAGCAGAATGCGTGCCACAAATATATAATCGTTATAATTCAAAATAGTACAAATACTATGTGGTAATAAAATCGGGATATCGCACCAAACTTACGCACTGCAAAAATCATGTGCACCGCTTGGGTGCGACTCTGCGCATGGCAAAATTTTCTGTAAATCCTCGATGACTTTGAAAGTCTTCTGCCGTTCCATTACGGTTTCAAACAAATCCAAACAATCTGAGCGAAAGCGAATCAACCTGTCCAAATGTAAAAGTGCAGGGAAGATTTGACACTCACGTTAGATTAGTCATCGTCGTCATCCTCAGCCATTTGCCGACGAGGCACGGTGGCTGGATCTGCGGTGATGCCCCGGTATATCTCCACTCTGTCGCCGGGTTTTAGCAATCCGTCGAGTTGGGTTACTTTGCCAAAGATGCCGACCCGATGGGTTTCCAGATCTATTTCCGGAAACTTGCGCAGAATGCCGGACTGCTCAATGGCAGTCCGCACAGTGGAATCCTCCTGCACTTCGATGCGCAGCCATAGCTGTTGCGCGGGTTCGGAATAGGCGATGCCGACTTGCATGAGGCTCTCCTTAACTAATGGCGGGCGCTGCGGCCGGCACGGGCTCGGCAACAGAAGCACTGCGGCGGTCAATAATTCGCTTGCCAGCAATCAGGAAACCCACCGCCAGGAACCCGCCGGGTGGCAAAATCATCAGCAGAAAGCCTTTGTAGTCAGGAATAAGTTTCAATTCCATAAAGGAAAATGCAGGTCCCAGCAACAAGTGCGCATCGGCGAACAAGGTGCCCGTGCCGAGTATTTCACGAACCGCACCAATAATGGTCAGTGCAAAAGTGAATCCCAATCCCATCATCAGCCCATCCATGCCGGACGGTAATATCGGATTCTTGGCGGCATATGCTTCAGCGCGTCCGAGTACGGCACAGTTGGCCACGATTAGCGCGATGTACAGCCCCAACACTTTGTACAGATCATGCGCCCAGGCATTAATACTCACATCCACCAGAGTCACCAGCGTGGCGATAATCACGATATAGACCGGGATGCGCACCTCCTCGCTGACGGCGTGACGGATCGAAGAAATGAGCATATTGGAGGCGACCAGCACTGCCGTGGTAGCGAGCCCCATGCCCAGGCCGTTGGTGGCGGTACTGGTCACTGCCATCGTCGGACACAACCCAAGCGTCTGTGCAAAGACGATGTTGTTGTTCCATAGACTGTCGCGGGTGATACGCGAGTAAATATTGCTCATGGCTTGCCTCCTTCGGTTGTCCGGCCAAATGTTTCACGGAGTGGTACTGTGTCATCGAGCATTTGTGCACGCTGCTTATCAAAAAAATCCAGTCCGCCCTTGACGGCCTTGACTACACCACGCGGGGTGATTGTGGCTCCTGCGAACTGGTCGAACACGCCGCCGTCTTTTTTCACCCCCCATTTTTCAGCGGGCGGATCACCTAAGCTTTTGCCTTCAAATTCATATATCCAGTGCCCCTTGGCAGGCTCGATCTTGTCGCCCAAACCCGGCGTCTCCTTGTGTTTAATCACGCGAACGCCGGTAATATGTCCGTTGCGATCTATGCCCATCATGCAATCGATCGGACCGGCATAGCCGTTGCCGCTGACTTTAAAAACGACCGCTTCGACCCGTCCGGCGCGGCGCGCCCGATACACGGTGACTTCGCCGTTCGGCCCATTGAGCACTAGCGTATCTTTAAGCAAATCGTTGTCATATTCGCCGGGCAGAACTTGAGTCAGTGACTGTTGCATGTCCCGTGCCTGAGCGGCAGCGATGTCGGATGAAGTCGCCCTGTCGGCAAGGGCTAAGGCTGCGGTCGTAACCAGTGCCACCCCGCCTAAAAGCGCTGCCTGATAATATAATTCGCCGCGTAATTTCTGAAAGTTCATCTCACGACTCCTTTTTGAGAGGTTCTATGGACATGGACACGCCCTTGCGATTGCGCCCATAGATACGTGGCTTCACATAATGATCGATGATGGGCGTGGCGGCGTTCATCAACATGACGGCGAATGCCACCCCTTCCGGGTAACCACCCCAGGTTCGGATGATCCAGGTCAGCAGGCCGCAACCCAGGCCGAAAATAAATTGCCCGGTGGCCGTATTGGGTGATGTCACAGGATCCGTGATGATGAAGAACGCCCCCAGCATCAAACCGCCGGACAACAGGTGATACAGCGGCCCCGCATAATGAGCAGGACTGACGGCACTGAAAATCAGTGCGGGTACAACCACACCAATCAGCATCGCCACCGGTGCATGCCAGGTAATGATGCGTTTGAACATCAAAAACAGACCGCCTGCCAGCAGGAACAAGGCCGCTGTTTCGCCAAGACTGCCGGCGCGACTGCCCAATAGTGCGTCCAGTGGCGCGTAGTAGCCTGACAGCGCCTGTTCCAATCCAATTCCGCGCGTGAATTCGGTCTTGACGTGACCTAACAATGACGCGCTGGCCATGCCGTCCACCTGAGAGCCCGTAAAGGTGACCGCTAATCCTTCAAGCCAGCCCGGTGCATGGATGGAGCCCAGGGGTGCGGGAGCGACCCATGTGGTCATTTCCATCGGAAATGAAATCAGCAACATCACACGTGCAGCCATCGCCGGATTGAACGGGTTTTGCCCCAGTCCGCCATACAATTGTTTGGAAATGATGACTGCGAACAAACTGCCCAGCACAGCAATCCACCACGGAGCCCAGGGCGGCAACGACAAAGCCAACAGCCAGGCGGTCAACAGGCCGGATCCGTCCATCAGCACAGGACGTACCGCACGCTGTTGCAACCTCAGCACCAGAGCTTCACCCAGCAAGGCCGCCAGCAGCGACATGACCCAGACATTGATTGCCGGCCAGCCATACAACCAGAATCCAAACAACGTGGCGGGTGTCAGCGCCAGCATCACCAGAGCCATCACCCGGTTGACAGAAATCGGTGCGTGGGCGTGGGGGGAATGTGCAATTGCGTTCATGCTACCTCCGTTGTAGTTTGCAAAGCCGCCTGTTTCGCAGCAAACTCCCTGGCTTCACGAGCGGCCTTGCGTTTTTCAGCGGCCTCCTGGCGTTCGCGTTCAATGCGCTGTGTCCGCGCGATGCGTTCATCCGCCAGCTTCCTGGTAGCCTCCTGCTTCAGCTTGCCGCGTTCCTGCTCCATCAATTCGCCCTTGGCGAAGTTGAAGTAATGCACTAACGGAATATGCGACGGACATACGAATGAACAACAGCCGCAAGCGATACAGTCCTTCAGACCACGTGACACAGCCGCATTCGAGTCGCCTGCGCGAATGTGTGCGGCCATCTCCAATGGCAGCAGCCCCACCGGACAGGCGCGCACGCAACTGGAACAACGGATGCACGGGGAAGCTTGAGTGCTGCCAATTTCACGGGCGGTCAGCGCCAACACGCCACTAGTGCCTTTTACCACCGGTACAGCAGCCGTAAATAACTCAATTCCCATCATCGGCCCGCCCAGCACCATACGCGCCGGTTTCTCGCTGAAACCACCGCAATACTGGAACAAAGTCTCAACCAGTGTCCCTATCGGCACTTCCAGATTGCCAGGTTCAGCCACAGCCCCGCCGCTGACCGTCACCAGTCGCGACACCAGCGGCCTGCCGAAACGGACGGCATCCCGCACGGCATAGGCTGTCGCCACGTTATGCACCAGCACGCCGATGTCGGCAGAACGACCATCAGCGGGCACTTCACGTCCGGTCAGTGCCCGGATCATCTGTTTGTCCCAGCCCATCGGGTACATCGCCGGAACGGCAATCACCTGAACTTCAGTACCCGCTGCGGCAGCCCGCATGGATGCCAATGCCGCCGGTTTGTTTTCCTCGATGCCCACCATCACATCGACTGCGCCCACAGCGTAGCGAATGAGACGAACACCTTCGATAATGTCGCTCGCACGCTCGCGCATAAGCCTGTCATCGCAGGTAATGTAGGGCTCACACTCTCCGCCGTTGATAATGAGCGTGCGCACATTATTCTTGCGCGAGAGATTAAGTTTCACCGCCGATGGAAAAGTAGCCCCGCCCAGACCGACGATACCGGCAGCACCCACAGCTGCCGCGATTTCTTCCGGTAAAAGCGAAAATGGATCGGATGGACTGTCTGTTTCCAGCCAGCGGTCTTCGCCATCAGATTCAATCGTGACCGTGGGTGCCGCAAGCCCGGATGGATGCGCTGCGGTGTAGTCGCCAATAGCGACAATACGCCCGGAAGTGGACGCATGAACAGGCGCTGAAATAAAACCCTGACTGGCACCGATAATCTGCCCCTTCAGCACATGCTCACCCACCTTAATCAGCGGCTGGGCAGGTGCGCCAACGTGTTGTTGTAAAGGCACGAATAGTCGCTCGGGCAGCGGCAAAACGCGGATAGCACGTTCTGCTGCCAACCCCTTCCAACCCTCTGGATGAACCCCGCCACGCAATTTAAAAAGTTTCATATTTACCTCACGCGGCAACAGTCTGCATAGTCTGAGTCACGGGCTTATTCCAATACCATGCGTGCAGTGTTACCGGAACCGGCTGAAGTTTTACCGACTCGGTCGGACAGACTTCTTCACACTTTCCACAGGCTGTACACGCCTCACGGAACACCGAATGAATCTGCTGAGCAGCCCCCATGATGGCGTCGGTAGGACAGACCTTGAAGCAGCGCGTACAGCCGATGCACAACTCCTCACGTACTTCGGCGATCATGGGCACGGAATCCTGTACCCCGCTGACATCAGCATCGACACCTAATTTGGCCGCAAGTGCGATAGCCACAGCGCGACCGCCAGGCGGGCATAACGTGACGGGGGCACGCCCCTCGGCCAGTGCTTGAGCGGCACCGGCACAACCGGGAAAACCGCACTGACCGCACTGAGAACCGGGCAAGATATCAACCAACTCAGCAACGAGTGCGTTACCTTCCACCCTGAACACGCGCGCGGCTACGCCCAGAATAAGGCCCAGGATTGCGCCCAAAATAGTCAAACTCGTCAGTGCGGTAATCATTACCTCTCCTCTCTTAATGCGGAACCAAACCGGCAAAACCCATGAAGGCCAGAGCCAACATTCCCGCCGTGATGAAAGCGATAGGCGCGCCGGCAAAAGTTGACGAAACGGAGGCCAATGCGATGCGTTCACGCATGCCGGCGAACAACACCAGTACCAGCGTGAAACCGACCGAGGAACCAAAACCACCGATCAAGCTGACCGCAAAGCCACTCTTCTCCTGCACATTGAGAAGCGGAAGTCCCAGCACAGCACAGTTGGTGGTAATCAGCGGCAAGTAAATGCCCAGCACCTGATACAGCGGCGGGCTCACTTTGCGTATCACCATCTCGGTGAACTGCACCACAGCAGCAATGACCAGTATGTAAGTCAGAATGCGCAGATACTCTATACCCAGCGGCATTAACAACCAGTGCTCCAGCAACCATGAACCAGCGGTAGTAAAGGTAATCACAAAGGTCGTGGCAAGCCCCATGCTCAAGGCCGTATCCATCTTCTTGGAAATACCCATGAACGGGCATAACCCCAAAAATTTCACCAGAACCACGTTATTCACCAGTGCGGTGGAAAGCAGCAACAACAGGTATTCACTCATATCGATAAGTCTCCTGCCGTTCTATACGCAAACGTCATGCCAGCAATTCAAAATAAATCAGACATGCACAAAATCAAGCAATTGCAGCTATTTCGCACCAATCGAGGGCAAAAACCTTTGTCGTTTTCAGGTAATACAGCATGTTTATGTCGCAAACACGACAAAAAATCCAATGTTTGTATCGCTGTAACGAAACAACAAAAAATTGGGCACGGATATTGCTTACAGTTATTCATCAAATCGCAATCGGATGAATCATGGCCAAGTTACCCCCTGAAAAAAACATGAGCACTTCCAATGAAGATATGGATGCTTCCGTGCCACCACACATCTTTCGTCAAGTGGTCGAGCAGGCAGCCCTGGCGATTTCAATCACGGATGAGCAGTCAAACATTCTGTATGCCAATCCCGCCTTTCTGCGCACCACGGGATATTCCAGGCCCGAAATTCTGGGGCAGAACCAGTCCCTGCTTTCCTACCGGGTCACGCCAAAACTGGTGTACGAAACCATGTGGGCGCAGATCAAGCGGCAGCGTCCATGGAACGGACTGCTGGTCAACAAGCGTCAGGATGGCAGTCGATATCTTGCCGACCTGACCATCTCGCCGGTGGTAAATGAAGACGGCAACACCACGCACTATCTCGGTATGCACCGCGATGTCACCGAAGTGCACAGGCTGGAGAGGCAGGTACAAAATCAAAAGTCATTGATCGAATCCGTAGTGGATGCAGCGCAGGTCGCCATCGTATTGCTGGACGAAAATGAACGTGTATTGCTCGACAATCAGGAATACAAAAAACTGATCGGGGATCTTGGCAAAGAGCCTGCTATCAAATTGCTCGGCTCCATTCGCGCTCAGATGGGCAATGCTTTTGTGCTGGCGCAAAGCCGCCACCACAACATCGCCGCGCGCGAGGTTTTCGTGGAGTTCCCGAATCGCGCCGCGCGTTGGTTTTCCTGTGCCGTATCCTGGTTCGAGGAACAAGATGTCGGTGCAGATGCTTTCTACGAACCGCAGCAAAGACATTATTTGCTTCTCACCATCGCCGACATCAGTGAATTAAAACGCCAGCAAGAAGCACTGCGCATCAACAGCCTGCGGGCGCTTTTATCGGAACAAGAGCGCATCCAAAGCTTGCGTGAAACCCTGGCGGGCGCAGTTTATCAACTGGAAGGGCCGCTTAATACGCTGTCCGCCGTATCGCTCATGCTCGAACGCCGCCTTTCAACCACACCTTCATCACCTCAGATGAGCATGAATGCCTGGGGCGATATATCAGCGACAGCACTGGAAGACGCCATGCAAAAAAGCCGCGAAGCACTGGAAACATTGCGTGCGTGCATTCCTAACCAGACCACCGAGTCATCAAAATCCGTCAATCTCAATGAAATACTGTCCGATGTGCTCAAGCTCTCCACCGCCAGCCTGCTCGGTGCGAACATCGTGGTGGAATGGCAACCCGATGTAAATTCCGGTACCGCGTTCGGACAACCCGTGCAACTCTCCAATTTATTCAAGCAGCTTATTGCCAACGCGGTGGAAGCATTCAATGAACAACGCAGCTCACATCGCGAATTGCGCATCAAATGCGCGACCCGCCCCGATTGCATGGAGGTGTTTATTGAAGACAGCGGGCCTGGCATCGCAGACGGGTTGCGTTTCAAGGTGTTTCAGCCCTTTTTCACCACCAAAGGTGCCGAGCAACAACATCTGGGCCTGGGGTTAGCCATGGCGCAAGACGTAGTGACACGTCACGGCGGAACCATAGACATTGATCCGGACTACCGCAGCGGCTGCCGGGTGCGCGTGCAACTGCCGCGTGTAGCAGGAGATGACCATGTCTGTTGAACTATCCAACGCACAGATGGAAGGCTGGGCGGAACTAGAGCTGGAGATGCTGCGCACCGAACTGGAAACGCTTTATCAGGCCAGCCGTGTACTGTCTCATTCACTCAATCTGAAAGAAACGCTGGATGGTATGTTGCACGCACTGCATGAAGGCGTAGGCCTGGAGCGCGGCATGGTCAGCTTGATGGATGTAAAAACCGGAGAGTTACAAGTCTCGCTGGTATATGGCATATCCGATAAAATTACCGAAGAAGTCACTTATCTGCCTGGCGAAGGCATCGTCGGCACTATCCTGAAGTCGGGCAACAGCATCGTGGTAAAGCGCATCACCGATGAACCGCGCTTCTTAAGTCGCCTCGGCATCTATAACCCGCTGGGCGCGTTCGTCGGCGTGCCAATCAGGGTCGGCAAAAAGGTAGTCGGCGTGCTGGCCGCTCAACCCGCTCCTGGAGCTGAAATACTGCTGTTTGAATACGAGCGGTTTCTGAAAATGATCGCCAACCTGATCGGTCAAAGCGTGCGCCTGTCACAGGATGTTGCGCAGGAAAAAAGTGTACTGACCGAAGAACGCGACGTGCTGCGACGCACGGTGCGCGGACAATATGGTTTCGACAACATTATTGGCCATAACCCGGCTATGCGTCGTATTTTTGAACAGGTGCGACTGGTCGCCAAGTGGAATACCACCGTACTGATACGTGGCGAAACCGGAACCGGCAAAGAATTGATCGCTAACGCCATCCATTACAATTCCCCGCGTGCGCGTGGCAGCTACGTCAAACTCAACTGCGCCGCCCTGCCGGAAAGCCTGCTGGAATCAGAACTGTTCGGTCACGAAAAAGGATCGTTCACAGGAGCTATCGCGCAACGAAAAGGCCGCTTTGAACAAGCCGCAGGCGGCACGGTGTTCCTCGATGAAATCGGCGAAATCTCGGCGCCCTTCCAGGCGAAGCTGCTACGCGTATTGCAGGAAGGCGAACTGGAACGTGTCGGCGGCACAAGTACCATCAAGGTAGATGTCCGCGTGGTCGCCGCTACCCACCGTGACCTGGAAGCCGAAGTGGAAGCAGGCCGCTTCCGCGAGGATTTGTATTACCGGCTTAACGTCATGCCGCTGTTCTTGCCACCGTTGCGGGAACGTATGGAAGATATACCGGATATCGCACGCTTTCTGGTCGAAAAAGTCGCTACAAAACAAGGACGATCGCTCAGCCTGACCGATACCGCATTGCGCGTGTTGATGCACCATGACTGGCCGGGAAATGTGCGCGAACTGGAAAACTGCCTGGAGCGCGCCGCCGTGATGACCGAAGGCTGCGTGATCGACCGCGACGCCATCCTGCTCACTGGCATCAACGAAAAGATCTCGGTGAGTCGGGGCGCGATCCAGAACGTGAATCTCGATGATCCCGACCTCGACGAACGCGAAAAAGTGATTGCAGCACTGGAACAGGCCGGCTGGGTACAAGCCAAAGCCGCGCGCCTGCTCGACATGACCCCGCGCCAGATCGCCTATCGCATCCAGACCCTCAACATCAAAGTTCGTCAGATTTAATTATGCGCAATATTCCAGCCCTGCTCACTGAAATTGGTATTGATGAAACTGAAATTGCACAGCGACAAGCATTTTTGTCGTTTGACGAACGTGATGCCGCACGGCTTAAAGACGTACATGACATGTTGGATGCGCAGCGTGATCATTTGACCGAGGTTTTCTATGACCACCTGTTACTCTTTCCCGAGATTCGCCCGCTGTTGGGTGATGAAGCCAAGCTGGCTCGCCTGAAACAGGCTCAGACGGTGTATTTCAGTCAGCTCACGGCAGGATGTTATGACCTGGCCTATGTAGAAAATCGTTTGCATATCGGCGTCGTGCATCAGCGTGTGGGCCTTACGCCCAAGTGGTACATGAGCGCGTATTGCAAATACCTGAGCGAAGTCATGCCTCTGGTGTCGGAGCACTATGCCAATGAACCGGAACGTGGACTGGATGCCTTTCGGGCGTTGCTGAAAGTCATTTTTTTCGACATGGGGCTGGCGCTGGACACCTATTTCCACGCCGAACAGAAAGCACTGCTGCTGGCGCACAGCTATACCGAACAGATCGTCAGCAATATGCCGATCGGCTTCATTGTGCTGGACGGATTCGGGAAAATTCGTCTTGCCAACAATGCCGTGTTGCGCATGTTCAACCTGGCCCAAAGCAAAGTATTGCAGGGCAAGACGTTAGGTGAATTTCTCGATGTCGCAGCGCTGGATGAAGAGATCATCCTGGTGCTGAAAAGCCGTTCGCATTGCAACGATTTCGGATTTGATCGTACGAATGAAGATGGCGTCCATTCCTACCTTGCCGATATTTCGCTGGCTCAGATAGGCGAGGAAAACCTCGTGCTGTTCATGGTGCAGGACATCACCCTGCGCAAACAGTCCGAGGAAGAAATCCACCGTCTGGCCTTTTATGATCCGCTCACAAAACTGCCCAATCGCCGCTTGTTGCACGAGCGCCTGCTACAAAGCATGTCCCTCAGTTCACGCAGCGGCAAACACAGTGCATTGATGTTCATCGATCTGGATAATTTCAAGACCCTCAACGACACGCAAGGACATGACGTCGGTGATCTGCTGCTAAAAGAGGTCGCGAACCGCCTGATACGCAATGTGCGCGAAGGTGACACGGTAGCCCGACTGGGTGGCGACGAATTCGTTGTGGCCCTCGAATCATTGAGCAGTATGGACCTGGAGGCCGCTAACCAGTCCGAGATGATCGCCGAAAAAATCCGTGCCGAATTAAGCCTGCCCTACCAGCTTAACAGCATCGAGCACCACAGCTCGCCCAGTATCGGCGTCACTCTGTTTCGCGGACATCAGAGCAGCCTTGATGAGGTGCTGAAACAGGCCGATCTTGCCATGTATCATGCCAAGGCTTCCGGTCGCAACATGGTGTGTTTCTTCGATCCGGAGATGCAATCCAAAATGGAGGAGCGAGCCGAACTGGAAAAAGATCTGCGTGCTTCGCTTCGCTTGCATCAGTTGATGCTGTATTACCAGATGCAGGTGGACGACACAGGCCGCATCGTCGCGGCTGAGGCATTGATCCGCTGGCAACATCCGCTGCGAGGGATGGTATCTCCTGCTCAATTCATCCCGCTGAGTGAGGAGATTGGCATGATTCTTCCCATCGGTGATTGGGTGATCGAACAAGCTTGTGCCCAGCTAAAAAACTGGGAAATGAATCCGGTAATGAGCAAGATCCGGGTTTCCGTCAATGTCAGCCCAAGGCAATTGAGTCATCCCTATTTTGTCGAACAAGTTAAGGAGGCTATCGAACAAACCGGAATTCGTCCCTCACAACTCAAACTGGAGTTGACTGAGAGCTTTATTCTGCAGGATATGCAGGATGCTATCGAAAAAATGCAGGAACTGCGCGGGATCGGCATCTGCTTCGCCATGGATGATTTCGGTACAGGGTATTCTTCGTTGTCCCATCTCAAACGCCTGCCGCTGGAACAGCTCAAGATCGATCAGTCCTTTGTGCGGGATATCGCCCGCGACAGAAGCAGCAGCGTCATGGTACGCACCATCATCAGCATCGCCAGCAATTTCGGCCTGGAAGTGGTGGCTGAAGGTGTCGAGACAGATGACCAGTTCGCCTTCCTACGTCAGTATGGATGCAACAAATTCCAGGGCTACCTGTTCGGCAAACCGGTTCCCGTGCAAGAGTTTGAGCGGCTATGCAGCCAACAACTGTCGGGGCAGTGAGTAGCGTATTTATCAGGCATGAAATTTGCTTTATATCAGACAAGGATGAAAAAGCGACAATTCATCCGACAGGGATGATGCACTTTTCCTATATCTATAAAACTATTACGAGACCAACATGGCCATTAAAGACATCAAAGCCTTTTCAGACAAAGCACGTGCAGAACCTGAACTAAAAGAGAAACTCATCGCCTGCCAAAAGGTACGCGAGTTGCTCACGCTTGCGCGTGAAAACGGATTTCAATTTGCAGAGGATGAAATGTATCCGCCCAATGAACCGCAGTTCACCGCCGAGCAACTATCCGAAAAACTCGTAAAGGCACTGCTACGCGCCTGACCTGAATGGCAAACAGGAAAACCGGTGAACCTGCCGGTTTTTCGTAATCTATACCGGCGTCAAACCACCCTTCCGTCTTATCGATAAATTATACGACACCGCAACTGCAATACCCGACTTCTACAGGCTATTAGCGCGAAAGTTGGGCACATCACCCCCTTGGATGTGCGCTGACATAGCTTATCGCTGATGCACACCGCGACGTCCCGGCTCAACCTTCCACCCTGAACCGGCACACCAGATGATTTTGTTGTCTTTGCTACAAGTCACCCGGGATGTCATGTGCTGTTTCCAACAGCCGGCCAAAAATATAACAAAATATACTAATAAATCAATGTATTGTAAAATATTTTAGCTCAGGCACGCAGTTTGCTTTTAGTTAAGCAACCTATCCAGGAGGATTTAACGTGGAATTACCTGTCCTTAACAATGTTGCACCCGATGCCGGCGGCTGCTCAGCCGGTTCATGCGGCTCGACTGACGATCAGATGGGCCATCTGCCGGAGCATATCCGGGAAAAGGTGTTCAACCATCCCTGCTACTCCGAAGAGGCGCATCACTACTTCGCACGCATGCATGTAGCGGTCGCTCCGGCCTGCAACATCCAGTGCCATTACTGCAACCGAAAATACGATTGCGCCAATGAGTCACGCCCCGGCGTGGTGTCCGAGTTGCATCACCCTGTTCAGGCGGTAAAGAAGGTTCTGGCTGTCGCCGCGACTATTCCGCAGATGACGGTGCTGGGCATTGCAGGCCCTGGCGACCCTCTTGCGAATCCTGAGCGTACCTTCGAGACGTTCCGCATGTTGTCCGAGCAAGCCCCGGACATCAAGCTGTGCGTATCGACCAACGGCCTGTCGCTGCCCGAGCATGTTGACGAGTTGACGAAGTACAACATCGACCATGTGACTATCACTATCAACTGTGTTGATCCCGAGGTGGGCGCGAAAATCTATCCGTGGATCTTCTGGAAGAACAAGCGCATCAAGGGTCGTGAAGGCGCTGCCATCCTGATCGAACAGCAACAAAAAGGTCTGGAAATGCTGGTCGCACGCGGCATTCTGGTCAAGGTGAATTCGGTATTAATTCCCGGCGTAAACGACAAGCATTTGGCGGAAGTATCCAAAATCGTCAAGGCCAAAGGCGCGTTCCTGCACAACGTGATGCCGCTGATTTCAGAGGCTGAACACGGCACGTTCTACGGCATGACCGGCCAGCGCGGACCGACTAACGAAGAACTGCAAATATTGCAGGACGAATGTTCCGGCGACATGAATATGATGCGTCACTGTCGCCAATGTCGCGCCGATGCGGTGGGTTTGCTGGGCGAAGATCGCGGTGATGAGTTCACCATGGACAAGATAGATGCCATGGACATCAACTACCCTGAAGCGATGAAGATGCGCGCCGAAGTCCATGCCGCGATCAACGAAGAACTGGAAAGCAAACGCATCGCCCGCGAAAACAAGGTGCAACTGGTCAGCATCGAAGGCCTCAAGGTGAACAAGCCAGAAACACGCCCGGTGCTGATGGCGATTGCCACCAAGGGGGGCGGCATCATCAACGAACACTTTGGTCATGCCAGCGAGTTCCTGATTTACGAGGCTTCATCAATCGGCGTGCGCTTCATCGGTCATCGCAAAACGGTTGCCTACTGTGAAGGCGGCGACACCTGCGGCGATGATGAAAGTGCGCTGGACAAGAGCCTGAAAGCGCTGTCAGGTTGTGAAGTGGTGCTGTGCAGCAAAATCGGCTTTGAGCCTTGGGGTCCTTTGGAAGCCGCAGGCATCCAACCCAACGGCGAATATGCGATGGAGCCGATTGAGGACGCAATACTGGCGGTGTATGAAGAGATGCGCACCAATGGCAAGCTTGACGCCAAACCTGCCGAACAACAAAAAGTTGCTTGAACCTGAACGGGAATAGCCACACGTAGCCAAGAGTCCGTTCGTGTTGAGCCCTTCGATAAACTCAGGAGAGCCTTGTCGAAACATGAATGGATTCCAGGCCTTCGACGAACTCAGGCCGAACGGAGTGTTTTTCGACCTGTAGTGATAGTTAGTTTTTTAAGGGCAAACATCATGGCATTTGAAATCATCGAGTCTTGCGTCAACTGTTGGGCATGCGAACCGCTGTGCCCGAACAAGGCAATTTACGAGGCAAAGCCGCATTTCCTGATTGACCCGGACAAATGCAATGAATGTGCGGGCGATTTCGAGGAATCTCAGTGCGTCAGTATTTGCCCGATCGAAGGTGCAATTCTGAATGAACTGGGAGAGGCGTTAAATCCGCCCGGCTCTCTCACCGGCATCCCGCCTGCAAAATTTGCCGAGCTTGTCGCCAGGCAAAAAGCGGCATAACGGCATCATGGCTACCGTAATTTTTTTTGAAAAGCCGGGCTGCGGCAACAACACCAAACAGAAGTTGTGGCTGGCTGCGTCCGGCCACAGGGTATTGGTTAAAGACCTGCTCAAGGAGAAATGGCGCAAAGAAGAACTTCGCCCGTTTTTCGGTGAGTTGCCGGTAGCACAGTGGTTCAATTCCAGCGCCCCTCGCATCAAATCCGGCGAGGTTAATCCTGCCGCACTCGACAGCGACACCGCGCTTGCGATGATGATCGCCGAGCCGCTGCTGATCCGTCGCCCGCTGATAAAAGTGGGCGACACATGCCGCGCGGGGTTTGATGAAGACGCAGTGCGCTTATGGATAGGCCTGAACGATGCGAATCCAGATGGTGACATCGAAACCTGCCCCAGTCATGCACAACCCTGCCTAATTCCCGAGGAAACCAGTCATGCCTAAAGCCAACGTTACCTTTGAAAACATCGGCATCACGGTCACTGTCCCGGCAGGTACCCGCCTGATTGAGATTTCCGAACAAGTCGGTGCCGGTATCACCTACGGCTGCCGCGAAGGCGAATGCGGCACCTGCATGATGCGCATCGTTTCGGGCATGGAAAACATGTCAGAACGCTCGGTGCTGGAAGACAAGGTGTTGCAGGAAAATATGGCGGGCCGCAACAACCGTCTCGCCTGTCAGGCACAGGTACTTGGCAGCAACATCGTCGTGCGTCCGGGCTGATTAATCATGCAACCCGTCGTCGGAATTCCACAAAAATTGCCCGCACCGCCTGACGGCCTGTATGGGAAGCTGATGGCGCATGCGGCGGGCTTGCCTGGCGATGAACTGTTCGCACAGATGATAGCCGGACAGGTAGCAGGCTTGGGCGCACTGCCGCCCGGACTTGGTCTGAGCAACACGGAATTTTCCGCGTTGCTGGCAAGGCATTATCCAGGCATTAAGCTGGCTGTGAATTTCGACGAAAGCATTGCTGACCCGCGCGCACTTGAACGCGACGATGTGCTCGCATTGTTGCTGGAGTCTCGCGCAGGTAAAGATACTTCTGAGCAATGGATGGCAGAGATCGTCACCACTGCCTGCATGGATCGCAATCACCTGTGGCAAGACTTGGGGCTTCATTCACGGGAGTATCTCAGCCGGTTGATGACGCAGAACTTCCCTGCCCTCGCAGCAAAGAACATGTACGACATGAAATGGAAAAAGTTCCTCTATAAACAATTATGCGAGCGGGAAGGCATCAACGCCTGCCGCGCTCCTTCTTGCGAGTATTGTGCAGATTACCTGAAGTGTTTCGGCCCTGAAGATTGATGCACCCCGGCATGGTTACTCATTGTAAATATTGTGTGTCTTGCGCGTTTACCCCCTCCCTAGTCCTCCCCCTGCAAGGTGGAGGGAGTAGATGACCACCACTGACCGCGCTGTCGCCGCCTATCTGGGTCTTGCCATCGGTGATGCGATGGGTGCGACGGTGGAATTCATGACGCCGCGTGAAATTGCGGCCAAGTATCGAATTCACGACACGCTGACAGGCGGCGGCTGGCTGCACCTCAAACCTGGACAAGTCACCGACGACACCACCATGTCGCTGGCGTTAGGCAGCTCGATACTTGCTCATGGCAGCGTGGATGCGCTCGCCGCAGCTCATGCTTTCGATGCCTGGATGCGCGCCAAGCCGGTGGACATCGGTAACACCGTGCGGCGCAACCTGCTGCAATTTCGCAACACCGGCAATCCGGAGGCACCCTGTTCGGAACATGATGCGGGCAATGGCGCTTTGATGCGCGTGCTGCCTGTAGCATTAGCCACGCTCAATCATTCGGAAGATGCGATACGCGCCGCCTGCCGCGCACAGGGACATGTAACGCATAACAGCTCACTGTCGGACGCCGCCTGCGAAACCCTGGTGTTCATGATTCAGGACGCGCTTCTTGGCAGAGAAAAAAATCACCTGCTGCATCAGCACGCCCACCCGCTTGTCACTCGCCATCCCGAATTCAAGTTCCGCGGGATACGCCCAAGCAGCAACCCAAGCGGATACGTGGTCGATACCGTGCAGGCCGTGTTTCAGGCTTTTTTCGATACTGACGATTTCCGTAGCTGTCTTGTCGACGTGGTCAATCGCGGCGGGGACGCGGATACCACCGGTGCGATTGCCAGCATGCTGGCCGGTGCGCTATACGGGCTGGAAGCGATACCCGATGTGTGGAGGAATACGCTGAATGCAGACATACGCCACTCGTGTGAGGCCCAGGCGCGGGCACTCATTCAACTGGCGGATGAATCAGCCAAAACGGCCTGAGTATCAGAGCCCGCCCGATATTTGAGCAACTAACCGGCTGGTTTGTGAAGCAGACATGCAACCAGGCGTCCCTGCGTGCCCAAGGTCATTCCGCATATTTCATGCCTGATTTACTCATGAAAGTATGGGAATTGCTTCAGTGAGCGAAAGAATTCCATGTCATGGTTGGGCCAAAGCTGAGCCTGTTCTTCCTTGGCCAGACGCTTTAGTTTTCGGATACTGTCCAGCGCCAGATCGTCACGGTCTTGCCAGCATAAACCGGGCGCTATCTCCTGCTGCAGATTCTCGGCAAGATCAGCTGCATCGCCACAAAGCAATATGGGTGAACCGTTGGGTAGCTCTACCCACAATGACATGTGACCCGCCGTGTGTCCGGGCGTTGAGATGGCTCGCACCCCCGGCACCAGATCGTATTCGCCCAGTTTTACCTTCCACGGATAATCACCGGAAAAATCGGCTGCGAAATAAGCTGCATCATTCCCCGTTCGCGCAGCTGCCAGCTCGTCGTGTTGCACGTGTACCTCCTTGCCGCACACATCACACAAGCCACCTGCATGATCGAAATGCAGATGACTCAGAAATACCACATCCACATCGGCCGTTGTCAGCCCCAATTTGGCAAGGTGATGCGGCAAGCGCTGCGGCTCCTGCATCTCGGGCGCGCCGAACGCGAAATTTTCCGGGTCGTAATACTGTGCGCGCCGGACCGGCTCGGCAATCTTGGCATAATCACAACCGACATCAAACAGTATGCGTCCGTTGGCAGTTTCGATCAGATAGGCCAGTATCGGCGCCTGAATAATCTGCCCTTGACCCCGGTTACGGGTTGAAAGCGATTTATCGTAACGGTGAGTGGCGGTCAGCAACGGCCATAAACGTAATGCCTGGGTCATGTGTTTTTCTCTTCAGCCGGAGATTCGCTACGCGCTTCGATCACGGCTGCCGACAGAATAAGCGCCCCCCCCACGGCCTCCTGCAAAGACAAGTGTTCTGTGCCGATCAGCACCGCAGAGAACACGCCCACCACCAATTCAGTCAACAGCAGGATGGCGGCACGTCCTGCATCAAGGCGAGCGACGCCGTAAAATGTGGCGAGCGTACCCGGTAACACCCATGCCAGTCCAAGTACTGCCAATGCCCACAGGTGCAGGGCATCAAGCGCAGGTATCGATTGCTCGTTCCAGGACATGAAGACTAGCGAAATCAGCGCGCACCCGGCGAATACCGCCACGGCTCTGATCAATTCGGGCAGACCATGTCCGGCACGAATGGCGACGTTGTTGAGCGCAAATGCAAGGCCGGAAGAGAGCGCCAGCAAGTCGATGGATGAAAGAGGTGCGGCGAATACCGCAGGGCCGCCCAGTGTCGCGAACAACCCGGCGAGTGCCAGCACCAATGCGATCAGGCGCAGCCGGGTAAATGCTTCGGCCAGGAAAATTCGCGCCGCGATGATGGTCCAGACCGGTGCAAGGTAGAACAGCAACATCACCCGCACCACGCTGCCTTCAGCCAGCGACGTGGCAAAGGATGCATTGGCCCAGCCGCCCAGCAGCGCGATGAGCAGCAGAAAACCGGTCTGACTGCGCCAACTGGACAGGCTGCGCCAGGCGAACGGCAACAGCACCAGTGCCGACAGACCGTAAGCGAAGAACTGCACAAAGCCGCTGTGGATACCCGCCGCATCGAGTGCTTTGAGCGGCCACCAGAATAGCCCCCACATCACTGAACCTGCGAGCAGTACCGGGATGGCTTTGCCTTTTTCAGGCTGGAGGGAAGTGGCGTGAATTGCCATAAAACGACTCATGGTTAAATCGGTCTCCCGCATCAGATATCAGCAGGGGACCGATTTACGCTTATTTCGACAACGCCTTGACGAAGTGGTCATCTATCGTGGAAGGGATCGCCACGGCTTTCTTGATCTGGCCACTCTTCAGCAGGATTGCGTTGATGACATCTCCGCTGACGAAATAAGACTTGGTGTCCTTGCCCGGAGCGAATGGTTTTTGCATTTCCTTGAACGGAATGTTGTAAACCCCATTCAGTTGTTCAAGCACTTCTTTGCCTGACACACCGATGGCCTTGCCGATGATGGCGGCAGCCTCTTCAGGTTTCGCCTGCATGTACGCCAGACCATCCAGATAGGCCTTGATCAGACTGGTGATTTCTTTGCCATTCTTCTGGATATGCGCTGCATCGAATACCAGCACGTCGGCGATCAGGCCGGGCGCTTCTTTGGACGAATAGATCACGTGGAATTTTTTGCCGCCGTCCATCGCCAATATTTGCGACACGTTGGGTTCATAGGTGACACCCACCGGAACCGCGCCGGATGCCATCGCAGAAGGAATCGCTTCCGGCGTCATATTCACAGGCGTGATGTCTTTATCGGTCATGCCGTTGCTCTTGAGTGCATATGAAATCAGAAAATCAGAAGGCGACAGCGGTGCGTAGGCCACCTTCTTGCCTTTCAGATCGCTGATTTTTGTAATGCCTTTGCCCGCCAGCACCGCATCGCCGCCGTTGGAATAGTCGATCGGCATCACCACCTTGAAATCCTGCCCTTGGGCAACCGCACCGATCACCTGATCATAGGTCATCAATGCACCGTCAACGGCTTTGCTGGCAACGGCCGAAGGCAACATGGCAGGATCGGCAAAAGTTTGCAACGTTACTTTCAGATCGTATTTCTTGTACATATCCCGGCCTTCCGCCACGTAGAACGGGGCGTACCCGATCCAGGTAGTCAGACCCAGTTTGACCGGGGTCACAGCACAGGCTGAAAACGAAGCCGACAATAAAGCTACAGATGCGATAAGTTTTTTGATTTGCATTTTGCTACTCCTTGCTTGGGTTGATGAAAGTTGCATTGAAGCGGATTGCCCTTTACTACATTAAATCTATTAGCACATTACATGCCAACCATATGGCATGCGGCTTTACACGGTATCCGTACTGTGTGAACCATCGTGAAGCTCGCTTCATGCACCCGATTGGTGCAACAAATGAACGTGTGCACTGCGTGTCGGTCATCGTGTTTCAAGGCGCGACGCGCCAATCCTGAAAGTGCAATTTTTCGGTTTTGCCCATCCATGAATTGATCTCCCACAAATCGGCGACCGGTTGATTTGTGAACGGCAGGGTATGCAGATAACCATCCGGGCCGAACTCGGGTGTCATGGTGGTGACTGAATATCCTTTTTTTTGTTGCATCGACCAGATCGCTTCCCAGCAGCGCTGGTGGGATGCCAGTGCAGCTGCATATTCGGGGGCTGCGGGATGCGGCACTTGCGGTCCCTGGTCGTAACCGACGCGGGCGTGAATGTGCTGAGCATGTCGTGCCACTTCGAGCACCACCTCCCAGTCCTCATCCAGTTGCCGCTCCATCACCACCACCCAGTGACTGAAATCACAGGTAAGGCGCAGCTCCGGCAGTCGTTCCAGAATTGCGAGCGTCGTCCACGGATTGAACAGCGAACGGCTGCGGTGCGTCTCGAAGCTGCAGGTGATGTTCATGCGTGCCGCAACTTCCTGCGCCTCACTGAAAAAGCGCACGCTTTGCTCCAGCGACCACGCATCGCAACCGCCGATAATGGTCACCGAGCGTGGTTCAAGGTGCTGTCCCAGCTGCAACTGACGCGCGACATCGGCGATATGTTCTTCCACGCTGGCATGACGACGCGGCACATAACCGCCTGCCGTCACGATTTCCTGTATGTATTCCAGCCGCCGTGTCTGCAAGGCTTGCAACAGTTCATCGCGATACGTCTGGCTGCCGGCGGCCCCTCCTTCCAGCCCGGCAAAACCGGCCCCGACCGCCTGATCTGCCGCCAGGGCGATTGAACCCGTCCAGCCCCACAGGGTTTTAAAAAGCTTAAGTTTCATTTTATCTGCCGCCTTGTAGATAGGCGCGCCAGCCGCCGAAACAGCTAATATCCACCGCGTCCTTGACTGCATATGGCTCACAGACGAAGCCCTGAACCTGCGCGCCCTCAGCCAGCGTGAGGGTGCCGATTCCCAGCGGAGCAGGAATGCCCGCAACGAAGGAGCCGAATTCCCGTGCCGCCATCTCCCATACTTCCACGTCGATGGCGCTGCCACGCTGATCCGCCTGCACTCGCACCATGCCGGGCCGTTGAGGCCGGCCGCCGGGCAGTGCGTACAGCTTGTAATCCGCAGAGCTTTTGGTACGCGCGACCAGATGTGCGCCCCGATCGGTGAGCTGATGATTGAGCGGCAGTCCTGCCATATGGGCACCGCAGACCGCAATGCGAACGCGTCCGGCAAGTAATTCTTGTGCAGAAGAAACTTTCTCGCCGCCCAGCAATCGGTCGGCCAAATGCAGCAACGGCAGATCCTGATGCGCAGGTGCTGCCAGCGTGATGCCAAAGGGCAGACCGTCATTCTGAAAGCCAGCCGGCACGGCAACGGCGGCGCAATCGAGCAAATTCATGAAATTGGTGTAATAGCCCAGATTCGCGTTCAGCCGGATCGGGTCAGCCAGCATTTCCTCGATGCGATAAATGGTGCCTGCTGTCGGCGTGACCAGACAATCGATGCTGTCCCAGACCATATCGGCTTCACGGCGCAATGCTTCCAGTTGGTACATGCCATTGAAGGCATCTGCCGCCGAAAATCTTTTTGCACCAGAGATGATCTCACGCACTACCGGATGGATCGCTTCAGACCGTGCATCGAAAAAATCCGTAATCGCGGCATAGCGTTCCGCAAGCCACGGTCCTTCGTATAACAATCTTGCTGCATTTAGATAAGCGGTGAAATCAATTTCAACGGCAACACCGCCTATCGCACGCAGCGCATCGCAACTGCGCCTGAACAATTCGGCTGCCTGCTGATTGCCGAAGAACTGAAGCTGTTCGGCTGTCGGCACACCGAATCGAAAAGCTTCGGCACGACCGAAATCAAAGCCGTACGTATGCATCTGGCGCGAATAGGCATCCTGATTATCCAGAGCTGCTGCCACCGACAATACGCTGGACGCGTCCGCTGTATTCCGGGCAAAGATGGATACGCAATCCAGCGAGCGGCAGGCGGGCAGCACACCGTGTGTGGAAACCCATCCGCGCGTCGGCTTTACACCGACCAGATTGTTGAATGCGGCCGGCACGCGACCCGATCCTGCGGTATCGGTACCCAGACTGAAACTCACTTGCCCCAATGCCACCGCGACCGCCGAGCCGGAACTTGATCCGCCCGAAATGTAGTCCGGATTATAGGCGTTGCGGCAGGCGCCATATGGCGAGCGTGTACCGTTCAGTCCGGTGGCGAACTGGTCGAGATTGGTCTTGCCGATCGGGATCGCACCTGCATCGATCAGGCGCTGCACCACGGTGGCGTGCCGTTCCGGATGATAGGCATACTCCGGACAGCCTGCCGTGGTTGGCGCACCCGCCAGGTCGATGTTGTCCTTAATGGCGAACGGTATACCGTACAGCGGCAAGTCGGCCGGGTCTTTGTCCTGTATTGCGAGCACGTACTTTTCTATCTCATCCAGTGGCAGACGATGTATCCAGACACGATGGGGATCGTCACCGATACAGCTGAGAATCTCCTCCATCACATCCAGCGGATGCAGTTTGCCCGTCAGGTATTGCTGGCGTAACGAATTGATGTCTAGACTGAAGTTCATGTTGTTCTCACGCCTCGCTCCGGATGACCAGCAGATCCTGGCCTGCGGCGACCTGTCCGCCCGTGCGGCAATACAACTGCACAATCTCGCCGTCACAGGGTGACACTACCGCGATTTCCATCTTCATCGATTCAATGATCACCAGCGCATCGCCGGCCTTGACCTTGCTGCCAACCTGCACCGGAATATTCCAAACGTTCCCTGCGACATGCGCGGCGACGGCACGGCTACCCGGCGGCAGATCAAGCTCGCTGTCGGTACCTGCTTCAGACACGGTGGTGTCCGTCGCGTACTCTGCCTGACCGTTGGCTTTCCACATCTCGCGTTCTGCCGCGAAGGCGGCGCGCTGATTGCTGCGGAACGCGCTGATCGCTTCGTCGTTGGTTTGCAGGTACTGGTTATATTCCTTCAGGCTGAACGTCGTCTCTTCGATCTTGAGTTGGAAGCGACCGGCAACAAAGTCTTCGCGCATCTTGAGCAGTTCATGCTCCGACACCGGGTAGAAACGAATCTGATCGAAGAAGCGCAGCAACCACGGTTTCCCTTGTTGAAAATCAGCCGTCTGTTTGTAACGGTTCCACATCTGTACGGTGCGGCCGACGAACTGGTAACCGCCGGGGCCTTCCATGCCGTACACGCACATATAGGCCCCGCCGATACCGACGGCATTCTCCGGCGTCCAGGTGCGCGCCGGATTGTATTTGGTGGTCACCAGACGATGACGCGGATCAAGCGGCGTGGCTACCGGCGCGCCGAGATAGACGTCCCCCAGGCCCATCACCAGATAGCTGGCATCAAACACGATGTGTTTGACCGTTTCGATGTCGGCTATCCCATTGATGCGCCGGATGAACTCGATGTTGCTCGGACACCACGGTGCATCCTTGCGCACCGATTGCATGTATTTCTCGATCGCCAGCTTCGTCGACGGGTCATCCCAAGACAGCGGAAGGTGCACGATACGGGTCGGCACCTGCATGTCTTCGATGATCGGCAACTGCGCTTCTGCTGCGATCAGTGTTTGCAGCAACCGTTCACGCGACAATACGCGGCCATCGAAATGAACCTGCAATGAACGCATGCCGGGTGTCAGATCGAGAATACCCGGCAATTTTCCATCGTCTATGGCCTGTTGCACCCATTGCATCAGCGCATGAACCCGGAAGCGCAAGTTCAAATCGAGTACCAGCGGGCCGTATTCGATGAGCAGATTGCGGTCGCCGGATTGACGATAGACCACCTGAACCTGATCGCAGCTTTCCGGAATGCTGTGCACGATAGCGCTACCCATCGCATCAGCAATTGGCGTGTCGGCCACCGGAAAGTGACCGGGATTCTCGGGCAGGCGCAAATGCTCGATTGAAGCATCTTGCATTCGTTCCAGATGATTGGCCTGTTCCAGTGTCATACAACAAAAACGTATGCTGTCACCGGGCCGAAGTTGTCCCATTTTCCACAACTCGGCATGAACGATGGTCACCGGACAGACGAAGCCGCCCAGGCTTGGGCCATCAGGCCCCAGAATCACCGGCATGTCGCCGGTGAAATCCACCGCGCCGATCGCATAGGCGTTGTCGTGGATGTTGGACGGATGGAGTCCCGCCTCGCCGCCATCCTGCCGCGCCCATTCCGGCTTGGGGCCGATCAGGCGCACACCGGTGCGGCTGGAGTTGTAGTGCACTTCCCAGTCGGTGGCAAAGAACGTCTCGATATCGGCCGGCGTGAAAAAATCCGGTGCGCCATGCGGGCCGTACAGCACGCCGATCTCCCATTGCCTGGAGTAAGTCGGAATCAAATCGCCGTGCAGGGTTTGTTCTGCGCCAGACACTGTGACTGCGCCCAGATGCAGCACATCGCCGGTACGCAAGGTACGTCCGCCGTGTCCGCCGAACTGTCCCAGCGTAAAGGTTGCTTTGCTGCCCAGATAATCCGGCACATCGAAGCCGCCAGATACTGCCAGATAGCTGCGGCAACCTCCGCCATCCACCGATCCCAGACGCAGCACGCTGCCTGCCTTGACCGCATGACTATGCCAGAACGACAGAGGTTCGCCATCGAGTTCGGCCGACATCGCAGCCCCGGTCAATGCAATCACCGTGTCGGTATTGAAAAGCAAAGTCGGGCCTGAGACCGTCAGTTCAAGGCCTGCCGCATCCGCTGCATTACCCAGCAGGCGATTGCCCAGGCGGAAAGCCAGCGCATCCATCGGGCCTGACGGTGGTACACCGATGTTCCAGTAGCCTGTGCGTCCGGGGAAATCCTGTATTGTGCTTTGTACGCCAGGTTCGATCACATCGATAGTGCTCGGATAATAATGAAAACCATTCAGATAGCGCGTGGTCTGCAAGCCATCGGCAAACACATAGTCACAAACGATTTGACGCAGATAGTCCAGATTGCTCTCGATGCCGTCGACGCGGGTGTTGGCCAGCGCGTGACGCATCTTCTCCAGCGCCGCTTCCCGATTGTCAGCTTTCACGATAATCTTGGCGATCATCGGATCGTAATAGGGCGGGATTTCGCTGCCGCGCTCCACCCAGGTCTCAATCCGCGCTTCTTTGGAGAACTCGACGCCACTCAGCACGCCGCTGGAGGGCTGGAAATTCTTGTTGGGGTCTTCCGCATACAGGCGCACCTGCATAGCCGCACCCACAGGCTCGACTTTCAATGACGCAAGTGACGGCAATTCTCCGGCCGCCTGCAGCAACATCCACTCGACCAGATCGACGCCGGTGACTTCTTCGGTGACGCCGTGTTCGACCTGCAATCGCGTATTCACTTCGAGGAAATAAAACTCGCCGTTGTTTGCATCGAACACGAATTCCACTGTACCCGCCGACTGGTACTGAACGGCTACACCCAAACGCACTGCGGTCGCCAGCAAGTGTTTTCGGACGGCGGGCGTCAGATTGGGCGCAGGCGTCTCTTCGATCACTTTCTGGTTGCGACGCTGCACTGAGCAATCGCGCTCACCCAGCTCGATCACGCAGCCACGGCCGTCACCGAACAGCTGCACCTCGATGTGGCGTGCGTGCTCGACATACTTTTCCAGATAGATGCCGGCATCCTTGAAGTTGGCGCGGGCAAGCCGATCCACCGACTGAAAATCCTCGGCCAGTTCATCTGAACTCCAGCACAGACGCATGCCGATGCCGCCGCCGCCCGCCGTGCTTTTGATCATTACCGGATAGCCGATACGTGCCGCCTCAGCGTGTGCGTGGCCTACATCGGAGAGCAGGCCGCTGCCCGGCAGCAAGGGTACACCATTTTGTTCAGCCAGCTCGCGTGCGGTGTGCTTCAGACCGAAACGGCGCATCTGATCCGGGGTCGGGCCGATGAACACCACGCCAGCATCAGCGCACTGCTCTGCAAATGAGGCATTTTCCGAAAGAAATCCATAACCCGGATGGATCGCCTGTGCACCGGTTTCGAGCGCAACTTCGAGGATGCGTTCGCCGCGCAGATAACTCTCGGCGGCGGCCGCTGCACCGATGCACACAGCTTCATCCGCCATCTGCACATGCAGCGATTGCGCATCCGCTTCGGAATAAACCGCTACAGATTGAATGCCCATCCGCTTCAAGGTGCGGATGATGCGGCAGGCGATCACGCCGCGATTTGCTATCAAGACTTTATTAAACATGGCTCACCCAATTCGCAGGTCGTCCTGCATCGTTGTCATACATCCGGCCGTCCGGACGCGATGGTTAATGGCTGACTGCATCCCAAACCAGCAGACGCACCGGCGTCGGGTTGTAGGCGTTGCACGGATTGTTCAGTTGCGGACAGTTGGAGATCAGTACATACACGTCCATCTCCGCGCGCATCTCCACATACTTGCCGGGTGCAGAAATCCCGTCAGCAAAGGTCAATTCGCCCTGCGGAGTTACCGGCACGTTCATGAAGAAGTTCACATTGGCGGTCAGATCGCGCTTGTCCATGCCGCAATCACAATGTCCCAGCGCGTGCAGAAAACTGTCGCGGCAGCTATGCATATACTTCTTGTCGATGGCATAGCGCACGCTGTTGCTCTCCGCCGCACAGGCGCCACCCAAGGTGTCGTGACGTCCGCAGGTGTCGGCGACGATGGTCATCAGCACATTGCCTTCACTGGACATCAGACGCGTTCCCGCTGTCAGATACAAATTCGACTGCTCGCGTATGGTGTCCACCGCGCTGTAACGCTCTTCAGGGTTACGCGCGTTGTAGAACAGCGTATCCACCGCCTGATTACCTTCCAGATCCAGAATGCGGAACAGCTGCCCGCGTTTCACTTCATGCAGCCAGGACTCACCGGCAGGCAGAACGAAGTCGTAGCTTGCCAGTTCGGGGGTCAGATTACTTTCAACGATAGCCATGTTCTCTCTTTAACTGAATAACAACTCGGTATTGTGAAAACCGCGCACATTTTCCGGGCGGTGGTTGCGGCAGTGGTCGTACACATCAGGTGTGCCGCACTGCCAGGCCTGAAGCAAAACGGGCTTGGGCGCGTACTGTGGATTCGGGTCAAGCGGATGCTGGCAGGCCGACACGACGACCAGCACGTTCATCTCGAAGCGCAGCTCGACGAAATTACCCGCCCTTGAATGATGGCTCTGATAGTGCAGACCGCCCGCTTCGTCCGCACTCACCTTGCTGAAGAAATTCACATTCGGCACGATGTCGCGTCGGCCCATCCCCCACTTGCCGAGCTCAATGATCATGCTGTCCGTCGCATTGCGGTGCATGGCATTGCGGGCTTGCTGGTAAGTGGCTGTGCCATATTTTTTCTCCACCATTGCCGCGTTAGTCATGCCGCAGATCGTATCGTGCCAGCCGCAACTATCCTCGATGACGGAGGCCAGCACGCGCCCCATGTCGGAATAGCACACGAAGCCACGGCTCAGATGCGCGGTATGCTGCGCTTTGAGCGTATCCGCCATGTTGTAGCGCTCCAGTTTCTCTTGCCTGTTGTAAAACAACGTGGACAAATTTGCGCCGCCTTCCACATCAGTGATGCGCAGTGCAGTCCCGCGCTTCATCGAAAATGACCAGTGTGCGCCGCCGGGGATGGTCTCCTCCCACAGTATGTTCAGTTCAGATAGTTTTTCAGTCATGGCATTCCTTTCATTGCATATCATTGATCGGCTTCAGCCTGTCGGGTCATCCGCTCCAGCAGTTCCAGATCGGTGTGCATACCAGCGGTCTCGCGGATACGGGTCAGGATGGCTTTTTTCTGTTGCACGAACTCCGGCGAGAGTTTCATGTCCTGATTGCGTTGCGCCGGCAGAACAACCTGACAGATGCTGTCGATACGTCCGGGGCGCGGCGCCATCACGACCACGCGCTGACCGAGATAGATCGCTTCTTCCACATCATGCGTGACGAACACGATGGTGGTCTTCTCAAGTTTGGATACATGCAGGATCATGTCGTGCATCACTTCGCGCGTCTGGGCATCCAGTGCGCCGAATGGTTCGTCCATCAGCAGTATCTGCGGACGGGGCAGCAGCGCACGTGCAATGGCAACACGCTGCTGCATACCGCCGGATAACTGATTGGGATAGGCATCCCGAACATGGTTCAATCCCATCAGATCAATTAAAGCATCCGCCCGGCCTGAGGCTGTTTCGACATCCGCAGAGGTGATGTCTTCGCGATTGATTTGCAGCAGACGAGTAAATTTGATGTTGTCTATCACCGACAGCCACGGATACAGGCTGTAGTGCTGGAACACCATAGCGCGATCGACTCCTGGCCCGCTGACAGGCACCCCGTCCACGTTGATACTGCCGGAGGATAGCGTCTCCAGTCCGCCGATACAGCGCAACAGCGTGGATTTGCCGCAGCCCGATGCACCGACGAAAGTCACGAATTCATTGCTGCCAATGGCAAGGTTTACATCCTGCAAGGCTATGATATTGCCATCGCCGAATGTCTTGCCTGCAGATTCAATACTGATCTTGGTATTCATCATGTGCCCTATTTTTTGTACAACCAGGGAAAATTCTTGCGATGCAGCCAGCGGAACAGCTGGTCGATCGCCAATCCGATGAGTCCGATCAGAATGATCCCGGCGAAGATTTTGTCGGTCTGCATGAAGCGTTGTGCCCTGAGAATGGCGTAGCCCAACCCTGAATTCGCAGCAACCAGTTCGGCTACCACCAAATAGGTCCAAGCCCAACCCATGGTGACCCGCAGGGTGTCGAGCAAGGCCGGTTTCGCGGAAGGAATGATGACCAGCGAGACGATTTCGCTGCGAGTCGCACCCATGGTTTGGGCCGCTTCGATTTGCGTGATGGGAACCCGGCGGACATCTTCGGCGATCATCAAGACCATCTGAAAGAAGGTGCCGATGAAGATGATGGCGATCTTGGAACTTTCATCGATGCCGACCCACAACATGACCAGCGGAATGAAGGCCACCGCCGGCATATAGCGGATGAAATCGGTCAAGGGTTCGAGCAGCGCCTGCACCGGACGGTATGAGCCGATCATGATGCCCAGCGGAATGGCGAGTATGGCCGACAAGGAAAACCCGGCTGCGACCCGGTAGGTACTGATCCACATGTCGCCGAGCAGATCGTCATCTTTGAACCAGGTATATAGCCGTAACAGCACGTCAATCGGGCCGGGCATGAATACCTTGTCCATCAGGCCGCTCGCGGATAACCACCACCATGCAGCAAGCGGCAGCAACATGCCAGTCAGGGCGAACAACAGATAGATACGAGGGCTCAGATGTCCGCGTATCACCCAAAAGGCACTCCATCCGCTGATGACACTTTGGTAAAGTGATGGGCGAGTGTTGTCAGTGGACATTTGGCACCTCGTTAAAGTTTGCCAGGCACATGTCCGTTGTTGGCAGTGCGAGCAATTGTTTTGACGACATAATTCGACTCCTGAAATGAAATAGCCCGAGAGGGTGCCAATGAACTGGTCACAACCTCCCGGGCTTTTATCCCTCCGTGAAGTCTTGTCATCGACAAGACCGAGAACTCTCGGACCAGACACCACCAATCTTTAATTGACAGTCGGAACCCTAGTTCTTCTGCAAGTGGCCAATCAACGGATCGACACCCTCATTGCAATCAAAGCATAAAGTATGCCATGGCTGATAAAGCCTTATCTGCCGACTTTATTGGCATGTACTTATCAGCAAATGTTTAACAGATGTCCATAAAAAGTGCAGCGCATCTTGCTGATGCACCAAAATTGGGCGAAGCGAAATGCAAGCGGAGGAGAGTCAATCGTGCACAACGTGTTGGCGATGCCGACAACACCGGCACCATTGCAGGCATGCTGTCCGGTGCGCTATACGGGCTGGAAGCGATATCTGATGCGTGGAGGAATACGCTGATGCAGGCATCCGCCGCTCGTGTGAGACCCCGGCGCGGGCATTGATTCAACTGGCGGGCAAATTACCCAAAAAAGCTGTGACCTGAGTATCTGTCAACGTACTGAATTAACGTGAAACTCGCGTAGCGTAACCTTGACATGGCAACCCGGCCATATTCAGCGCCACACCTTTTGGTGAATCGCTCAAATCCGGAAATGGCTGACGGATTGATCAAGCGCACTGGAGAGGGTTTCAAGATTTCCCACCGTGCCAAAGACATCCCTGATGGCCTCGCTGTTCTCGCCCGACATCCGGGCGACTCTTTCAACATTATCGGCAATCTCGCGGCTCGCCAAACTTTGTTCCCTGATGGACGAAGAAATATCCTCGACACCGCTTAGCACACGGGACACGCCCTCGTTGATTTTCACAATGGCGCCACCGGCCTGCTCAGCCTGCACAGAACCCGCCTTGACCATCTCGACGGTCGCCACCATTTCCGCAATGGCATTACTTGTGCTGCCGCGTATTTCGTCAACCATACCGGCAATCTCCTGGGTCGAACGAGCGGTTTTTTCCGCAAGCTTGCGTACTTCATCCGCAACCACGGCGAAACCACGCCCCTGCTCTCCTGCGCGCGCCGCCTCAATCGCCGCATTGAGCGCAAGCAGGTTGGTCTGATCGGCGATTTCCTTGATCACTTTGACCACATTCTGTATCTGATCTGATTGTTCACCCAAATTCCGCATCGTTTGTGCCGTGTTCAACACGGCCTGATTGGTTTTTGACATATCATCAACGACCTGCCGCACAATCTTGCCCCCCTCGGCGGCCAGCGAAGTCGAGTTGTCCGAAACGCGCCTGACCTCCCCGGCATTCTCCGCAATCTGGTCTATGCTTGCAGTCATTTTCTCAACGGCAATCGACATGGAATTAGCCGCTGCCGACTGAGATTGCGAGCCTTCCGCCACTTTCGTCATCGCCTCCGACAAATGTCTTGCCCGGTTGTCGATATGCCCCGATACCGAAGAAATCTGATCGATGATAGAACCCAGCAACACCTTGGTCGACTGGACGGAACAAAGCACCTCCCCCATTTCATCACGACCTGAAATATCAACTTGCCCCGACATCTGACCGTTGATAAGCTCACTCAGGTGTTGCTTGATTTCATCGACAGGTCTGACGACAAAACGGCGAACGATCAACCTGATAAAAAAGAATAACACCAGCTGAAACGCAAGCTGGATGAGAATCTGCTCGACGATTACCTTATTAAGATCATCATAAAAACCACCGCTCAAATCGATCTGAATGTCAGATACCCCATTCACACTGCCATCCTCCACCTGATGACAACTCAAACAATCCGTGCCGTGAAAATCACGACTGACCATATAGGGCGTCACCGCACGGAAGATCGGCTTGCCATCCCGATTCTCAAGCGCGTAATAAGGCTTTTTGCTCGCAATAACACTGCGTTGCAGCTCATCCTGAATCTGCTCTTCCGGCAGCCCCGGACCAAACTGTTTGACGACATGCTCGGTGCGCATTAAACGCAGCGCGACAATATTTCCCGAATCGGAAATTTTATTCATCAGCAGTTGTCGCGTATTGACATCGCTGATCTGCCCTGTGACCATCAGCATGTTTGCGCTGTCTATAATCTCGTTGGCGACCCCTTGGGCACGTCGTTGCGCCGAATCGAACATACTTGCCTTGTTATCGTTGACGATGGAAAAACTTCCGACGCTCAACATCAACAACAGGGCCGGCTGGATTAAAAGTTGCAGCTTGGTTTGCAGTGTGAGATTCCGGAAGCGCCTGAACAGAGGGAGTTTCGCTGAAGGTACTCTGCCTGATTTATACAGTGCTTCCGCAGCAGCAACCTCAGCACGAGTCGGTTTCTTCCTGAGAGAAATATATCCGGTAACAACACCCCGGTCCGTAATTGGCGACACGGTGGCGCGCACCCAGTAATGGTCGCCACTCTTGGCACGGTTCTTTACGATACCGCGCCAGGGATGACCGCTTTCAACTGTCTCCCACAAGCTTTTGAATGCCCACTCAGGCATATCCGGGTGACGGACAAGATTGTGATTTTTACCCAGCAACTCTTCGCGGGAAAATCCGCTGATCTGCACGAAAGAATCATTCACGTAGGTAATGCCCCCTCTGGTGTCGGTCTTGGTGACAAAGACCTGGCTTTCTGCATAATCAACTTCATGCTGCGTTATGGGCAAATTATTTTTCATTTTTTTCTCGCTATTAGCCAGCCACTTTCACCGCCAGCAACTGCTTGATCCACGCTTTCTGGCATACGCGCTTGCGACGTTGTTCCAGCAGTTTGCGTATGTGCCCATGCGCCTGTTCCTGTGATAGCACGCCCGCTTCCGTGATTGCATCGCAACGCAGGATGTGAAAACCGAGTGGAGATTCAACGATGCCACTGATGCCTTTGACCTCCATGCTGAACAGCACTTCATCCAGCTCCGGATACAACTTGCCGCGCGGCAGATCGCCCAACGCACCGCCTTGCAATGCGGTGGGACATTCGGAATGCTTCAAGGCCTGCTCTTCAAACCGTGCAGGTTCTTTACTTAACCGGGCGGCAATTACCGTAATGCGTTCATAGGAAAGCGCTCGGGTGTTCTCGGCATAGTCCTCGTTGATGGTCAGCAAGATGTGGCGGGCAGTTCGTGTTTCCGGGCGGCGAAACTGCTCCGGGTGATAGAGATAATACAGTTCAACATCCACGTCGCTGACTTTGACGGCGCGCGTGCCAACCTTCTCCAGAATCGCTTCGACTTTCAGTTCTCGCTCCATCGCTGCCGCGAAACTGGCTTCGTCCAGTCCATTACGCGCAAGATCTTCGATAAACTCATCAATGCCCGGATAGCGGCTGCGGATTTCAGACATCGCGGCATCCAGACTGGCCTCAGGTACTATGGCATCACGCGCCTCAGTCGCCACCAGCACGCGCGCTTCCAGTTTATGCTGATGCTGCGCCAGGCTTTGCACATGAGCCAATTCTGCCGGCTGCAACACAACGGGTGCCTTGCCATACAACTTATGTGCGGCCTTGAGCGCCAGATAGGCGATGCCACTGTCGATCATCTCAGGCATTGCTCATCTCCTCATCTGCATAAACTCGCACCGCTTCCAGTGAATTTTCAGGTACTTGCAAAACCTGATCGTGAAAAATCACGTGGTACTGCACACCATCGTTTTCATCGCGAAACACTTTCAGTATCTCGCCTTCCATTCCCGGCGTGACCCTGACCTCGCCACGCACCGTCAGCGTGATGCGGCTCTTCACCTTTTCGCGGCTCTCAAATTTGCTGGGTATCCAGGCATCAACGATGCTGATCAATTCTTCTTCGCGACAACCGACGATCTTGTTCAGCTCCAGAAAATTCACGGTATAGATCAGTTGATCCTGCAAGAAGGTGCCGACATTCATTACGAAACCCGTGCTGCCACGCCGTACCAGCAGTGTGCCAGTGCTAAGCCCTGGATACGTGCCATCATTGCGCACGTTACGGATGATGCGAACTTCGTCGCCGAATTCAAATTCAGGCAGCATTGGCTTTATTCAGCGTGATTGAGGTCAAAGGCACAAAGTGAGTCTTCGGCTCGTGCATGTGGAACACCTTGAACACTTTTTCGGTCAGCGCATCCGACTTTACGAAATCCTGATACGCCTGCTGCAACAGCGTGGCATACACCACGCGACGTGCGGATTCAATCTCGGACAACTCGCCCGCACGGGCGAGATAATCGTGAAAACGTTGCAGAATATGCAGGCGATTCACCTGTACCACTGAAGGTTGATACGCAATTCCAAAATATTCCAGAAACTCTTCTGCTGCCACGAGTTCATCCATTGCCTCATCTAACGTTAATTCGTCCATTACGCACTCCTTTCAATAAGTCCATTTACCGATTCAGTCCTGACCACGTCCAACAAAGCACGACCACCTAACCTGTCACAGCTATCCAGTTCGACCAGTTTCTCCAGCATGGCCTGACCTGTGTCATACCTGCACAAGCGCAGATTGATGTATCCGGCCGCCTTGAGTACCATCAGGTAAAAGCGCACCAATCCCATCGAGCGCATTACCCCGGCGCCCACATTTCCGCTGTGCAGATAAACCCAGGTATCCGGAAACTCAAGGCGGCGTCCGGCAACGGCCAGCGCACTCTCAGCCACCAGCAGCGCGTCTTCCAGACGATGCTGATAAAAGTAATAGCGATAAAGAGCTACCAATACCATCAGTTGTTTGGGCGCCATAAAATTGGCACGTAACAACAGAAGCTCTGCCTCATTACTGCCATAACTGGCTGCCGCATCGGCAATTAACTGTTCTACTTCCGGGCTGATCGGCTCATCGAAATACAACGTGGTCTGCTCAAAATTCATCAAATCCATAGCTTTACTCTCTCTTAATTGTGCGCGCCACTTCCGTGCCGCATAAATCGTCTGCCTCACAGGTACGGCACTGACCATCCACTGCATTGCCGTGCTTGCGCAAATTCCCTTCCAATACTTCGATACGTTCCATCAGACAGGCAATGGCACGCCCGACCGGATCAGGAATCAGGTGATGATCCAGATTGATGCCGTAAATATTGTCGGCACCCGCCTCTTCGGTACGCAGCACTATCCGCCCCGGGATGCCAACCACGGTGCGCGCGGCGGGCACATCACTCACCACTACCGAATTAGCCCCGACTCGTACCTGATTGCCCAGCGTGATGGCACCGAGTATCTTTGCCCCTGCGCCGACCACGACCCCGTCGCCCAGCGTCGGATGACGTTTGCCCTTGTTCCAAGTGGTGCCGCCCAGTGTCACGCCGTGGTACAGCGTCACGTCATCGCCGATTTCCGAGGTTTCTCCGATCACCACACAGGCACCGTGATCGATGAAAAAACGCCGCCCGATGCAGGCACCCGGATGAATATCAACGTTCGTAATCAAACGAGCCAGATAGGAGACGACGCGCGCCAGATAGCGCAGGCCAAACAGCCACAAACGATGGGCGATGCGATGCAGCAACAGCGCATGTACGCCGGGATAAGTGGTCAACACCTCAAAACGCGATCTGGCCGCAGGATCACGATGAAACACGCATTCCACATCTTCACGCAGCAGGGTGAAAAAATTTGGCATTGCAGCTTTGTTCATCACCAGAGTGTCTTCCATTGCGCCCCCCTTAGTGCATCATGTTGGGCAGACTGCGCCCGATGAAACGTTGATACAGGAACAACAATTCCTGATCGGCAGGAGAGCGTTTTGCGCGTTCGGCAAAAGCGCGGATGTCTGGTAACAGTGCACGGGCTTCAACGGGACTTAACGTCAATCCCATGCTGGCATACGCGGCCATCACGCCATGTGTACCGGAATGCTTGCCGACCACCAGCTTGTGACTGCGTCCCACTTCACCAGGATCGAAACCTTGATAGTTGTCCGGATCCTTGAGCAAACCATCGACATGAATACCGGCTTCATGCGTGAACACGCCTTCGCCCACCACGCTCTTCTGCCAGGGCACCGGACGACCTGAAGCAGCAGCAACGCAGGCGGACAACGCGGTGAAATGCGTTAAATCGATGCCGGTTGCCATGCCGTATAATTTTTTAAGTCCGAGGGCCACTTCCTCCAGCGGCGCATTCCCGGCTCGCTCACCAAGCCCGTTGACCGTCGTATTGAGATGCGTCGCCCCCGCTAATGCCGCTGCCAGACTATTGGCCGTCGCCAGTCCCAGATCGTCATGGGCGTGCATCTCGATCTCCAGATCAACGGATGCGCGCAATGCCGATATAGCCTTGTGCACACCGAACGGCTCCATCACGCCAAGTGTGTCGGCATAACGGATGCGCTGCGCACCTGCGGCCTGAGCCGCTTCCGCCACCTGCAACATGAACTCGGGATCGGCGCGCGAGGCATCTTCACAACCGACGATGACCTCCAGCCCAAATCCCCGTGCGCGCGGCACCAGCTCCCGGATGGTGTCGAGTACCCAGGCGCGATCGCGATTCAGCTTTTTGGCCAGATGAATATCGGAGACCGGAATCGATACGTCGATTGTGTGCACATTCAAATTGCGACACGCTTTAATATCATCCAGATGCATTCTGCTCCACACGATGAGCCTCGCATTCAGACCGAGCGCGGCGACAGCGTTGATACTATCGCGCTCTTCCTCGCCCATTGCCGGCACGCCGATTTCCAGCTCGGGTACACCGAGTGCATCAAGACGGCAGGCGATGTCCAGCTTCTCTTCCAGCGTGAACGCCACGCCCGCCGACTGTTCACCATCCCTTAGCGTAGTGTCGTCGATGACGATGGTGCGATTTTGGCTTTGGGCTGACATGATTTTCTCGCTCAGGCGTACACGGGTGCGAAGGCTTTTTCAGGCTCAGCCGCAGGTCCGTCGCCATCCCAGTAAGGCGACAGCTTGCGCAACTGCGCGATGATTTCCGGCACCACCTGTATCACGCGATCCACTTCCGCTTCGGTGCTGTAACGCGACAGCGAGAAACGCACCGTGCCGTGCGCAGCGGTATAGGGAATACCCATTGCACGCATCACGTGAGAAGGTTCCAGCGATCCTGAAGTACAGGCTGAACCGCTCGACGCCGCGATACCGAATTTATTCAGCAACAATAAAATCGCTTCGCCCTCAATAAATTCAAACGCGATATTGCTGGTATTCGGCAAACGATTATCAGGATCTCCGGTCACAAATGAGCGCGGCACTTTTGCCAGAATGCCGGCCTCCAGCTTGTCGCGCAAGCGAGCCACTTCGGTGTTTTCATAGTCCATCGCTTCTAGCGCCATCTCGGCCGCCTTGCCCAGCCCCACGATGGAGGTGGAGTTTTCGGTACCTGCACGCCTGCCGCGTTCCTGATGGCCGCCGCGCAACATCGGGCGGAATCGTGTGCCGCGCTTGAGATACAACACGCCGATGCCCTTGGGTGCATGCAGCTTGTGGCCGGACACGGAGAGCATGTCGATCTTGGTGTCTTTCAGATTCAACGGCACCTTGCCGACCGCCTGCACCGCATCGGTGTGAAACATCGCACCTACAGCATTTGCCAGTTCAGCCATCTCGACTACAGGGAAGAAGGTGCCGGTCTCGTTATTCGCCCACATCACCGACACCACCGCCACCTGATCACTTAAAAGCTGCCGGTATTCCGCCATATCCAGCCGTCCCTTGTGATCCACCTGGAGCAAATGCACCTTGTAACCTTCTTTTTCCAGATAGGTACACAGCGTGAGAATGGCAGGATGCTCCACGGTGGTAGTGATTATTTCCCGGCGTTCAGGCTGAGCTTTCAGTGCAGAGAGCAACGCGGTGGAATCAGACTCGGTGCCGCAGGACGTAAAGATGATTTCTGAATCATATTCAGCGCCAAGTAACTCCTGCACCTGCATGCGCGCCTTCTTGATCGCCAGCCCGACCTTGTTGCCGAAGCTGTGCATCGAAGAAGGATTGCCAAACTGCTCGGTGAAATACGGCAGCATGGCTTCCACCACAGCCGGGTCTACACGCGTGGTTGCGTTGTTGTCCAGATAAATGCCGTTCATGATCAGCCTTTCATTGCGCGGGTAAGTGAGCTGACTTTAGTCGGCACGATCTTGATGAATTCTTTCAGCTCTTCCATCAATTTCTGCTGAATGCCTTGCAGCGTCAGTGCTTCCATCTGGCAACCGGCACACGCGCCAGTCATGTTCACGTAAATGGTCTTGCCGTCCACATCCACCAGTTCGATGTCGCCGCCATCACGTTTCAACTGCGGACGGACAGATTCGAGCACCGCCTCAATCTTGCGTATGCGCTGCAAATTGGTCAGCCCGACAGGCGATACTTCTTGCTTGGGCGCACTGCCCGGCGTGTAGGTTTCACCGCGCTCCACCATCACACGTGCCAGAATATCTTCGATACCCTCGTGGCAGGACGAACAGCCGCCGCCCGCCTTGGTATAGTTGGTTACATCTTGCACCGAGCACAGATTATTGGCGCGTATGGTGTCTTCGATCAGCACGGCGTCGATGGCGAAACACTTGCACACCAGCGCGCCTTCCTCGTGATCGTCACTCCACACCTCGCCGCGATAGTTGGCCACGGCGGCTTGCAACGCCTCACGCCCCATCACCGAGCAGTGCATCTTCTCCGGCGGCAGGCCGTCCAGATAATCCGCAATATCCTGATTGCTGACTTTCAATGCCTCTTCCAGCGTCTTGCCCTTGATCATCTCGGTCAGTGCCGAGGAAGAAGCAATCGCCGAACCGCACCCGAAGGTCTGAAATTGCGCATCCAGAATGATGTCCGATTCCGGCTCAACCTTGAGCATCAGGCGCAGCGCATCACCGCAACTGATCGAGCCGACATCGCCCACGCCATTGGCATCAGCCAGCACCCCGGCATTGCGCGGTTGGAAAAAATGATCTTTAACTTTGTCCGAGTAATCCCACATGACGCGCTCCTTATGCCGAGAAAGATGAACCGCAAGCACAGCTGGAGCTGGCATTCGGGTTTTCAAATTTGAAACCGCTGCCGCTCAAGCTGTCCACGAAATCCACTGTGACGCCTTCCAGCAAAGGAGCTGACAATGGATCGACCAGCAGCGTCACCGCACCGTATTCCACCACCACATCGTCTTCGCTCTTGTTCTCTTCGAGCGTCATACCATACTGAAAACCGGAGCAGCCACCGCCGGAAATGGCGATGCGCAGTCCGGCAACCGGCACGGCTGAGCCTTTGATAAATTTTTCTACGGCGGAAATTGCACTGGGTGTCAGGTTAAGCATGGTAAGTCTCCTATCAGGGAATTCAGGGTTCGTGCCTGATAGAACGCAAACAGCGTGCCAGCTCAATACTATTTATCTAATATATTGTTTTATTGAATATTTTAATATTTAATCCGCTCAACTCGCCTGTCTGAAACAGTACGAGCCGAGAGTGTTGTAGTGTTTGCTACAAGGAATTTGCATGTCGCCACCAGAAAACTACAACGCACCAGCCATAGATATGTCATTGGCACGCACAAAATTACTGGCATGAGTATTGCTGAACGTATTGCTCCATTACTCAATACGACAAGGTGCACTATGCTATTCGACGCTTACGAACAAAAAGGTCTGCTGTTCAACATGAATTTCAAGGAAGCCAATGGCAGCTTTGCGGCTTATCGCGGCGATCTGGTGCTGGAACTGGGCGAGGTCGGCGATGCATTAGGACACCGCAAGCCGCCCACCGCGACCATCAAGAACACCATCGTTCTGGCGGATAACGACAAGATCAAACTGTATGTCGGCAGTCTGGACGAACTGGCACTGCTACCCAAAGTGCTGGATTATTATCAGGCGGATTTCGCGCCTGACGTGCGCATCATTCTGTTTGTGGTGAACATCAACAAGCCGCTCATTATCGAAACCGGCGGCCTGACTATCGCCGCCATCGGCATGCAGGAAGGCTTGATCTGGAACGAGTTGATCGACATCGCAGCGCTGGACAAAGGCGACTTCAAGGGGCAGTCGGCATCGGAGAAGATCGTCACAGTCTACAAGGCGCTGTCCGACTACAAAGCAAAAGGTGACAAGGTATCGTTTGAAGAGGCGCTGACCCGCACGGTGGAACTGAAGCGCGCCGGACGCGGCCCTGTTTGATTTTCTGTCGCATCCGCTGCTGATTGTCCTGATTACGACAATCAGCGACGCAACGTTTCATCGGACAAGGGGAATGTCATGTCACGAATCGGTCTATTTTTCTCCAGCAGCACCGGCAACACGCGCCGCATCGCGAAATTCATCAAGAAGCGTTTCGACGATGAGACGATGGCGAATGCACTGAACGTCAACAAGGCCAGTGCCGGACTGCTTGCCGGATATTCACACTTGATTCTTGGCACATCCACGCTGGGCGGCGGACAACTGCCCGGGCTATCCACCGATTGCATGGGTGGCGGTTGGGAGGAATTTTTGCCGCAACTAAAAGGTGTGGATTTCAGCGGCAAGACGGTTGCTCTGTTTGGTCTGGGAAATCAGGACAAATACCCGGACGAATTCGTCGATGCGATGGGCGAGATCTACCACTTCGTCGTCGCACGCGGTGCGAAAGTAGTAGGCCAATGGCCTGCAGACGATTACGACTTCATTTCTTCAAAGGCATTGATAGACGATGCGTTCGCAGGTCTCGTGCTGGATCAGGAAAACCAGAAGAATCTTACCGATGTGCGACTGGATACCTGGTTAAAACAAATCGCACCTGAATTTGGCTTAGCCATTTAACCCCTAACCGGAATTATTTGCCCCTTTATTATGAGACAACCTCCACTCCTTCAACGCTTGAGAGCTAAAAAACGTAGCCAGTCACTCCTGATCGGTGTCACCTGGTACACCGAGGAAACCTGGGCACAGGTAAAGGCCACTGCAACTGACCCCGAACGTTTCGAGGCATCATTTCCAAAATGGAAAGCAATGGCAATCAAGGCTCAGCGAGAGTTTCTGCGTTCCGGCGTTCGCGCAATTGAGTGCCGTATAATCCCTCAAGAGTTTTTTGCATGGTGCACCCTGAATAATCAGGAAAACAACGCTACATCACGGGCCGAGTTCATATCGGAAAAATTGAGTGCCGCACAGAACTCTCCTGCCTGATCCTGCTCCCAGGGAGGGCAGCCACTGACTCATGTCAAAACATGCCGGAATTGAGGAGGCGAACGATCCGCTATGCGAGTTTCAAGTTAACCTATGGCGGCGGCCAGCGCCTCGGCCAGAAATCCGACCTTTGTCCAGTCCAGCTTCAGTGCACCTGCGGGGGTAGCGATGCTTACACCCAAATCTCGTACAGACCCAACGAACGCCGCATCACTGGCAATAGGGCTCATATAGATTTCACGTTCGCAGCTGATGCCATCGCGCACGGCGACCAGCGCCAATGACAGGCTGGATGCCTCGGTCTGTGTCAGCTTCAAAACAAAATCATCGGCAAACTGCAATTTCACCTGTTTGCCCAGAATACTGTGCTGACCGCTGCTGATTGTAAAGGGCAAGCCTGATCGCTCATTCATGTTAATTCCTGTCGATTTAGTCATATGCGGGTAACGTAGAAATGCGCGGATCATCCAGCGCCATTCCTGCTGCGTAGTGGTAGATCACCTGAAAGTGATCGTCTTTAAGTCCGAGCACTTCGTGGTCGGCATCATCAAAAAAGCATCCGATGCCGGTGCCGCGCCATCCGGCCGCTTCGGCCACCAACGTGATCACATGCCCCAACATGCCAGTCTCCCAATGCAGATGGCGGTAGGCGGCAGGATCAGATGAAATAGGTTCAGCGAATTCCGCCACCATCATGAAGGTGACGGCGCATTGACTGGCGATGTCCTGATGGCAGGACAGCGTGCGCGCGATCTTGCCGGCACGTGCGCAAACCAGTTGGAACAAGGACAGTTCAGGGGCAGCAGGCTGCCAGGTAAATGTGTCACGAAATGCAGTTTGCAGCGATGCCCGGGCAGCTTCGGATCGCGGCATCGCATACAGGCCGGGCGCGACACCTTCCACACGATGAACCATCAGTACAGGATGCACACGCGCGGTGTGCGGCCACATATTCCACACCGGTGAGCCGCCTGGCAGCAGGCTGGTTAACATTTGCCTGAACACGGCATTAGGCATCACCGACTGACCATCGAATGCCTGGGCACTGCGCCGTTTGAGGATAACCTGAGCCGCACGGATGCCACCTTCATGCTTGTGAGCACAATCAGCCACTGCCATCGAATCAGCCCGCGGCGGTGCACCACGTGTTGCCTGTGCAACTTCCTCGATTACCGGCCATTGGTACAAAGGACGCGCATCGAGCAGATCGGGCTTGCCTGCCCAGTGCTGCCAGTTCGTCGGCGGCACTTCTGAGCTACCCGCAGCCTCAAGCGCTACGATAACCTCCGGCTCTTCGCCTTCCACCCCGGAAAAATCAGCCTTGCGATCCAGTCCCAGACAGTTTGCCACTGAGGCCGAATCGATAGTCAGCAAGCGCACTCGCCAGCCATGCAGGGAGGCCGCATAACATACAGCGGCCAGCACGTGCCCCAGATCGAGCTGGCAATAGCGAAATGCGCGTTCGCCGTATTTCCACGCTTCGCGCCAGTGGATGGAACTGAAACCCAGCCACAGGCCGCTTTCTTGAGCAGCACTTCCCCATGCGCGTCGCTCCAGTGCGTGGTGAAGATTCTGGTAGTGATACAAGCCATCTTCCAGCCCGGCGACACCTGATGCGATCAGCCATGTCTCAGTGGGATGCAGGTTGCCGGACGAGGGATGCGCGCGCAGTGACCAGCGCGAACCGGCATATTCCTTCCACGCGGTAAGCCCTGCACACAAACGCAGCAACGAACCCAGATCAGCGATGTTCAATGGAGCGGAGGAACGCGCATCAGAAAGATCGCTCCAGGAAATTTCCGAGACAACGACATCGCGTGGCAGCGCGATTTGCTGTGTGCCTGTCCAGTCGCGAAACGCTTTGGGCTGCGCTTCCCAGTCCAATGTGCCCGGACCTGCGGCATACCTATCCAGGCTGTGTTTGCTGCGCGTGTGATAAGCCAGCACCGTAGCAACCTTGTTCATTACTGTTTCGAGCCGCTCAGTTCTTCAGACAAACAACCTATCGGCTCTTCCAGCGTGCCATCCGCCCCGGACTCGAAACGCACCAGATAGATTTCCTGACCAGGTGCGGCTTCGGCATGCCCGACATTCACCACCACGCCTCTTGTGCCGGCAGCAGTCAACAGCTCACCGGGTTCGACGCCCGGAATGCCGCTTTCACCTGTCTCATCTACCGGTTCGTTAAACAAATCTTCCGCTGCAAACACCATGTCACCCATTTGAAATTGACACATCATTATTCCTTTAAATTAACCTATAAAAATCAGTTGTCCACGAAAGGCACGAAAAAACACGAACAAATTAAAATGCATACCGTAAATTGGCTTGCCACCCAAGTGGTAAATAATTATCAAAACCTATCATATTGATTTATTTAGTGAATTTTGTGTTTTTCGTGGATGAAAAAAGGTTTTAAAGATTAAACCAGAACGGGATAAGCATGGCGCAACAAATCCAGCTCCACTTCAGAAAAATTGCGCGCTTCGGTGATGGCAATGAAGCGGGCGCCAACGGCTTCCGCAGCCGCAAAAGGCGGGTCGATGCTGGTAAAAACAGCCAGGCACACCGCTATCAATTCATCAGGTGTCACAACGTATGCTACAAACTCAGGTTCATGTTTAAGACTGCCGTCGGGCAAACCCAGACGCTCTTGTGCCGCACGCAAATAGACAGCGGGATGATGCACCACATGCGGGGCAGGCGTAGCTTCATCAAACGATGACAATGGCGGCAACGGTTCAAAGGCACTGATGCCGTGCGCGAAGCACAGAAAGCGTACCCGCGCGCTGGTGGATTGTTTGTGCGCCAGAATCAGGCGCATGTCTTTTGGTAATTCAGGCATCATTCTAAACCCGGAATCATCTGAACCTCGACGCGCAGTGAATCTGCCCGCCCCCATGCCGTGACCATCTCGACGAACCAGCGTGCGTCTGTCGGATGCGGAAAAAACAAATCGTATTCGGCATAGAAACTGCCGTCGCTATTGAAGGTCAGACTGCCGCAACGCTCAGCAGCCGCGTTGCGCCAAATGCCCTCGAAGCCGGGCAATTGATTGCCGGGATCAATGACCCTGGTAAATTCCAGCGCGGTCCGCGCAATCTGCGGCGACTTCCCATCCGCAGTAAAACGCGCGGCTTCATCATTCAGGGCCGCCACGACACGCAAGACCTGCGCTTCAAGCTCAGCGGGAAGTGCTGCTACCATATTGCGGATGGCACGATCAGCCGCTCGACTGGACGTCCGCCCAGCAGATGTTCTTCAAATATCTCACTCACATCCGCCACGGTGACGTTGCCGTACATGATGCCCTCCGGATAGACCAGCACGCTGGGCCCCATGCCGCACGGGCCCAGACAGGCGGTCGCCGTCACAGCCACCTGAGTGAAGCATTGTCGCTGCTGCCACTGTTTCATAAACTCGTCGACCACTTCGCGGCAGCCTCGCTGCCCGCAGGAGCCACGCGGATGTCCGGCCGGACGGGATTGCGAACAGACGAAGACATGTCTCTGTGGTTTAGGCATGAATATTCTCCTTTAGATCAAACGGCCAGTGGCAACGCTTCATGAGTGTGGCACTGCTTGGGGCAGACTCGCCCGCAGGAACCACAACCGATACAATCAAGCGCGTTGGCCAGCAACATCACCATGCTGTTGTCTTCATCCTCGTCATAAGCCTCGTCATCCTCGCTGCGTTCGATCAGTTCAAATACATTACGCGGGCAGACCTTGTAGCAACGACCGCAGCCGATGCAATTCGCCTGATTTAATGCGGTGACAAACGCTGGCGTGTAAGGAGTACCGCCGCGTGTGATTCCGGTAATAAGTTCCATCGTAATTCCTTATCCTTGTGAATCTTTCTGTGCAGCGGCCAGTTTCGCGTTCGCCTCCGCCCAGGCTTTACATGCGTCATAGGTTGACTGTGCAATCCCGTGGATTTCTTCATATCCGGCCGGTAGCCTGTCCTCGACCAGATCATGTAATTGCGCAGCCCATTCGCTGGAAATACGCTTGAGCTTCTTTACTTCCTTATCGAGTGCTTTCAATTCTTCTGCTGTCATGTTGTTCCTTTCAGTAGGATTCAGGATTCGGGATTCGGGATTCAGCTAAAAACGGAGCAATTTGTTTTCCTTGATCCTGCATCCTTGATCCTGCATCCTGAGTTTCTACATTCCAGCCACTTCGGGATACTTGCCGATGATCTCCAGTGCCACGGACAGCAGCTTGTCTCCTTCATCCTTCATCTTGGACAGGCTCTCATAACCATAGCGATGCACATCGCGCAGGGTACGATCCATCACCACCAGTTTGCCGACGGTAATCACGGCACGGCCAAATCCTTCGTGCGAAATATTCATGATGGGAACCGCCATCAGGCCGCATTCTTTTTCGATCAGTGAGGAAATCGCGTTGTAAAAAGCCTTGATGCGCGACAGCATGATGTCATCGGGATCACCGATCACAGGTATTGAGCGACGTTGTTCTTTGGTGACAATGAAAGGAGCCAAAACACGGTCAGATGGCCAACCATCGTAAGTGCCGTAACTGTCTACCGCACGCATCTGTTTGACCATTTCCTTGATGAAATCGGTGGACAACAATGCATCCTGCTCTACTGCTTGATTCATGGTGTATCTCCTTCGTTGAACGTTACCTGGCTGACTGTCATGCGCGGCACCCAGGCGATTAATCGAACTAATAACAAACCGCTGGCAAAACCCAATGCGGCTCCCACAACAGCACCTGCATCTTTGTATCCGAGCGTGGCGGCAAGGCCTGCACCCGCAATGGTGAACAAACTGGGCAGCAAATACGCCAACACCCCCGCCTTGAGAAAATCAGCCTCGCTCATCGTCATATGCAACTCATCACCGGCGCGAACCGATGCATCGCACGACACGGCAATCGCCTTGCGGTTGTTTGAAAAATATTTTCCAAGACCGGAAACCGCACACGAACTGCTGGTCTTGCAACCGCCACATCCGAACTGTGCGGTCGGCTCGACCTGTGCGATTCCGTTTGTGCTGGTGATCACGCGGGCAGAAGTCGCTATCATTCCTGCCACTCCTCATCTTCGGCAAAACGATCTGCGACGGACTGCGTCTTCAAATGTTTCGTTAACCACAGCGGTGGCTCACTTTGCATACTTTTTTGCAGGCAACTGAGCAAACCGTCGATGGCAGCACCCTCATCCACACGCATCGGCTGAATACCTTTGGCCAACAGCTGTTGTATGGCAGATGCGCCAACCGCATTGCAATACACCGCCGCGCAACCATCCAACAACTCGACCTTGGCAGCCAGTTTTCCTTCGTGCCCGTCCATGGCGATCTCGATGAATTCAGCCACTTCCACCAGGTGCGAGTCTGTTTCACTCATTGCAAAAATGGCAAAAGCTTCCGCCGCACCAAAGTGCTGATTGACCTGTCGGCGATCGTTGCTGGCAAATGCTATTTTTACCGTCATGGCGCTCTCCTTTGTGTTATCCAACAGCCGCAGATGTCTCATCCCTTCCCCCGTTGCCCTTCACCCTTCTGTATACAGATACATAAGGTTCAATCTCGTGGCAACCATGTTCCACCATCATGTTGGCGAGGTCGAACAAGGTTTGTCGTGTGCCGCGATAGCCGACCCACAGGCGCTGGTAGCCGCCGATCAGGTCATATTGCGGAAAGCCCGCACGCAGCAGCGGAATCTCAAGTCGGCGTGCAGTTTCTGCCGCGTGCGAATTGCTGATGATGAGTTGCGCGCCATGAGCCTTCGCCGCAATTTCAAGGTCTTCCAGATCGCCAATCGCAACTTGTGCGGCACACACGCTTTGCAAAATATTGGCACGTGCAGGGGCTACGGCAGCCACTACCTCGCAACCCATCTCCGTCACCAGCCGCGCAAATCCAAACAGCAAATCAGGGTCAGCCGCAATCGCCACGCGTGCAAAACCCAACATAAAATGACTGTCAACCATCGCGTCCTGCAATTGCGCGCGCTGACGTTCAATCTTCGAAGGCACGGGTTTGCCGCTGATCTTCGCCAGTTTTGCGACGAAACTATCCACAGCATCCAGCCCCATCATGCAGTCGAAACGGTAGTCAGGCACGCCGGTGAGTTCCTTGAGCACATCAGCCGCATTGAATAGGGAATTGCCCAGCACCAGGGTGGCAACCGAATCACCCATGCTGCAAATCTCCGACACAGGCGTACCGCCCAGCGTCAGCGGACTGGTTTCCATTTCGCTCAGATGTCCATCCAGCGAATCGGCGATATCCGGCAATACTAAAGGTCGCAGCCCGAATGCTTCGATCAGCTCCACAACATGCTCAATATCACCCGGTGTAAGGAACGATCCTGCCAGCACATTGACCTGCTTGTGGCGACGGCCTACAGTCCCTCTCCCCAATCCTCCCCCGCTCGCGGTGGAGGGAGCAGACGCGGAAAGCAATGTTTCAATCACGGCCTTCACAGCCAGTGCGTATCCGCTCTCCAGGCATCCGATAAAATCCGGCGTATTCACAGGTACGACGTGGATGTGCGCAAATTCCGGATATGCAGCGTAGAACTGTTTGACCAGTCGTTTGATGTCTGTGCCTTGCATTTCGGAAAGACCGGTGGTGGGCAGACCAATCAACGCGGGGCTACTTTTCTCGGCAACCGCCCTGAGCCCTTCAATCACGTTCTCATCCGCATTCATCACCGTGGATACCTGATCCATTGCAGTGGTTTGCAACGGAATCGGCTCGCGAAAATGACGCACGAAAAACACTTTGCCGAATGCCGAGCAGCCTTGCGAACCATGCAACATCGGAATGGCGCGGTTAATACCCAGAAAAGCGAGTGTGGCGCCCATCGGCTGACTGGCTTTAAGCGGATTCACCGCGAGGGCTTTGTTACGTTTGAGAATTTCGGCCATGTTATTCGTCTCCTGCCAGTTCAATGCCGGCTGAAACCTGCTTCGCCCACGGTGCGGGACTGCGCACCGCCTGCCACACAGGGCTCTGCAAGGTCAACGCTAATTGGCGCGCCAGTTCGATCATGCCGCTATAACCTTCATAGCCGAATTCGCGTTCCTGGTTGATGTCAAGGAACGGCACCTTTGCCTTGAGCGCGGTGTACATGTTTCGACCACCTGCAATGAGAATATCCGCCTGATATTCCTTAACCACGCCGAGCAACGCTTTGGGGCTGCCATCGGTGATCATGCGGGTCTTGTCACCCATGATTTCGCGTATGCGCGCTTTGTCTTCTTCGGTGGATTTGTTGGTGCCGGTTGCAACGACGATCAACCCCAGATCCTGCAACGCGGAGACAATCGACCAGGATTTAACCCCGCCGGTGTAGAGCAGCACGCGCTTACCGCGCAGCTTTTCCCGCCAAGGGTCGAGTGCCAGATTGATCTTCGCTTCTTCGCGGGCTATCACCGCCTCGGTACGTTCAGTCAGCGACTCATCATTAAGCAATCGTGCAAAATCGCGGAACGCCATGGAGGTGTCGGTCACACCGTAGAAGCTGCCTTCGAAGAAGGGAATGCTGTAGCCGGTTTGCAGACGGCGAGCGACGTTGAGCAATGCCTTCGCGCACACCACCATGTTGGCCTGCGCGCGGTGCATGGTCTGCACGTCGTGGAAACGCGCGTCCCCTGACAAGGTGCACAGAATACGCAAGCCCAGCTCATCGAACAGCGGCAACACATTCCAAAACTCGCCCGCGATGTTGTATTCGCCGATCAGGTTCACGTCATGCACGGTGATACCGGGACACTGCGCCTCAACGGGCACAGGCAGAGGTTCGCCCGTCCCCACCACATACTTGAACATGGCTTCTCCGGCGATACGGTTGCCGAGATTCTTGGTGCCGTAGAAACCGGCGCAATCGACCGGCACCACCGGCACGCCGCATTTCTCAGCCGCCGCCTTGCATACCGCCGAGATATCATCGCCGATCAGCGCGGGCACGCAGGTGTTGTAGACGAATACTGCGGCAGGAGAATAACTGTCCACCGCCTGTTTGATGGCATGGAACAAGCGCTTTTCGCCGCGCCCCATAATCACATCCTGCTCGGTCAAGTCGGTGGTCATGCCGATGCGATACAAGGTTGGGCCGGAAGAACGCGTGCCACGGTTGTCCCACGAACTGCCCGCACAAGCGATCGGGCCGTGCACGATATGCGCCACATCGGCGATCGGCAGCAGCGCGATTTGCGCACCGTCGAACGAACAGCCGCCTGCTGTCGCTCCCGGCTTGGGACGAGCGCAGCCAGATTTGGACTTGGTGTTATGTGTGCACGCCGGCTCGTTGAGCAGTTCGGCGATGTCTCGGGCTTGCATGATATTCACTCGTGAGTAATGACACTCTCACTGACGCAAATGCCGTGCCAGGAATAACCCTATTGATTTATATAGGTTTTATGAGACTCTGTCTTGTAGCAAATCCGACAAGAAGGCCGAAGTGCAACAATACATTTATGCAAAACTCGCGTAGCGATTCATTTGCCCTCTCCCCCGCTTGCGGGATAACCAGCGACTTGGCTGGCGTTGTTGGGCAGCCTAGTCGAATGGCTAGCAGTTCCATCAGAGAGTTGGAGAGAGGGGAACGGGCATGGCATGTTTGCAAGTTATTGCGAGTTGATGCGCACTGCGCATCATCCCTGCCAATCCCAATTGCGAGTTGATGCGCAGTGCGCATCATCCCTGCTAAAACCACTTGCCCGCTGGGCAATATACCTGCGAACCCCAGTTTGCCCACAGTGCAGTATCAATAATGCCCGTTATACCGAATACGGCTCTACCACCCAGCTTCGTAGCAGAGCGACTTCGCTATCCGGCAGATAGCTGAATCCGGCATCCAGATCGCACAGCACGGCATAGGCAATTTTCGGCGGCGTAATGGTTCCCGATACCAGATGAAAATACCAGGCCGACGTATATCCGGCGGCACGATCGAATGCCTGTAATTGAACGGACATATCTACACCGGAAAGTTCGATATTCCAGTGAAATGACTTGAGTTCGCGGGCATGACGCGTGACCAGTGATGCAGAAAGCACCGGGTTGCGATAACGATCCTGATGTTCGCGCAATGCGACTATCCAGTGATCACTGAAGTGGCCTCGCGCCGCTGCACTGCTGTGAGACCATTCAAGCAGAAAACGCGTAAGTGGCAAATTTTGTCCGTAAGGCGCCGGCAATCGGGCTAACGTCTGGCGCATGTCAATCAAGCGGCGGAAACGGTAATACGGCGCACCAACCGGCTGCGCTTCAAGCAGAGCAGGCAGAACCGGCTCAATGAGTTCCTGCAAATCGTCCGGCGGATTGTCTGCATCAATCAGTTTTCTATCCAGCACTTCTTGCAACTCTTCGATTTCAAGTTGCAAAAAATCCGCAGGTGCCGGACCGTATGGCGCGACAAAATAATGAGTACGTCCGGAGTGGCGCGTCACCAGCAGATTGCTGTCAACATAGCGCTCAACCAGTCCTTCCATCGCCCCCTCACAATCGGCCAATTCTTTTCTCGCCCAAGTTTCCAGATTATTAGCGACCAGCCTGCCATCCGCCGCAATCACACCACCGGGACGGTACCAGCCGCCACGGCTCAAAGCAAAAATAAACGTGCATCCGGGGCGAATACGGTTGGCAATTTCCAGCAATGCGCTGTGATGCGGACGCGGTGAAGTCGTTTCTATTTCCACAGTCAGGTTGCGCAGGGTTGATTCGTCAGGCATGTAATTAGTCATGTTCGTCCTCAAGCAAAAATCCATTCAAACGACGGTGCACCACTGCACACACATCCGGCTCGCAATCATCCACCAAACAGGTGATCGCTTCCAGCGGGGCATGTTTTGCTGCTTCCAAACGCACCAGCCAATCCGTATCTGTCAGCATGGCTGCCGCATCTTCCGGCAACATGCGCGCGGCTACAATGCGGCGCACTTCGACATCTTCATCGTGAGCCATAGGCCGCAATGCGAAAGACGGTAGTTGCCTGGCCACTTCCTTGCGCACTTCCCGGTCAGGATCATGAGCCATGCGCGGCAACTGACCATGCGGCAGCCGCTTCGCCACTTGCAAACGCACCAGATAATCCAGGTCGCTAATCAGCGCGCTCAATCTCTCCGGCGCAATGCGCTCAGCCACTGTCATACGCACCTCGCGGTCGACATCGTGCAGGTAATCGCCTAACTCAGCTATCGGCAAACGGCTCGCCACTACGCGCCGCACCACCTCATCTTTATCCCACCCCATTTTTTGAACCGCATCCAGCGGCGCATAGCGCGCCGCTATCGCTCGCCGCTCCCAAAAAGCGTCACGAAGGCAGTCTTGGGCTAACTCAGGATTGCGGCGCAAAAACCGATCTATCTGTCTTCCGCTTTGCGCAATCAGGCAGATGTCACCTGGCACACAACGCCCGTTAACCAGCAGCGTATCCCGATGAGGGCACACATTGCAATCGGCCAATTTCACTTCCATCGGGGGTGAGGATGAAAATCGCGAGGTCATAACCCGGTCCATAAAACTCGATTCGACATTAAAATGCAAATGTAATTATATGATATGTATCATGATAAGCTCTTAATCACATCCTCGACGACCTTCTTCGCGTCGCCAAACACCATCATGGTCTTGTCCATGTAGAACAGGTCATTGTCCAGCCCCGCATAACCGGTTGCCATGGAACGCTTGACCACCAGCACGGTGCGCGCCTTATAGACATCGAGAATCGGCATGCCGTAGATCGGACTTGCCTTGTCGTTCTTGGCGGCAGGATTGACCACATCGTTTGCACCGATCACCAGCACCACGTCGGTATCCGCGAACTCGTTGTTGATCTCATCCATTTCCACGACTTGTTCGTAAGGCACTTCGGCTTCTGCAAGCAACACATTCATGTGGCCGGGCATACGTCCCGCCACCGGATGAATCGCGTAACGCACCTTGACGCCTTTTTCGGTCAGCACCTTGGACATTTCGTTGATGGCATGCTGCGCGCGCGCCACGGCCAGACCGTAACCCGGCACGATGATGACCGAGTCGGCATTGCCCATCAGGAACGCGGCATCATCCGCACTGCCGCTGCGATAGGTCTTCTGCACGCCGCCGTCATCACTTGCTGCCAGCGCTTCACCGCCGAAGCCGCCCAGAATCACATTGAAGAACGAACGGTTCATCGCGCGGCCCATGATGTAGGACAGGATCGCGCCTGAGCTACCCACCAGTGAGCCTGCGATGATCAGCATGTTGTTGTTCAATGTAAAACCGATACCTGCCGCCGCCCAGCCTGAATAGGAGTTCAGCATCGACACCACGACCGGCATGTCAGCGCCACCGATCGGCATGATCAGCAAGATACCCAGCAGCATGGCAATCGCCGTCATGATCAGGAACGGGGTCCAGGCAGGCGTCATAAAGAAGGCGATGCCGAAAGCGATCATCGCTACGCCCAGCAACAGATTGAACCAGTGCTGACCTTTGAAGCGCAACGGCTTGCTGCCCAGCTTGCCGGACAGTTTGCCAAACGCGATGATCGAACCCGTGAAGGTGATCGCGCCGACAAAGGTGCCGATGAACAACTCGATGCGGTTGCTGCTGTGCAAGGCCTCCCCTGCCAGCGCGATGCCGTAGGCTACCGGATTATTGAACGCGGCCATTGCGATCAGCACCGCTGCGAGACCCACCAGGGAATGCATCGCCGCGACCAGTTCCGGCATGGCCGTCATCTGGATGCGACGTGCGACCACCGCACCGACCGCGCCACCGGCGGCAATCGCCAGCACGATATACAGCCAGTTATGGGTGACGGTGAGCGTGGTCAATACGGCGATCGCCATACCGATCATGCCGAACATGTTGCCGCGCCGTGCGGATACGGGTGAGCTCAGGCCTTTGAGTGCGAAAATGAACAGGACCGCTGCGGCAAGGTAGGCGAGTGCGACTGAATTGGCTGACATTTACTTACCTTTCTTCTTGAACATACTCAGCATGCGCTGGGTGACGAGGAAACCGCCGAACACGTTCACGGCAGCCAGGGCTACCGCGACCAGTCCGATCACCGTGCCCAGGTCGAGCTGCTCAGGGCCGGCTGCCAGCATGGCGCCGACGATGATGATGCCGGAAATGGCATTGGTCACCGCCATCAGCGGCGTGTGCAGCGCGGGGGTGACATTCCAGACCACGTGATAACCGATGACGATCGCCAGCACGAATACGGTCAGATTCAGAACAAATGGATCTACAACACCAGTCATGATTATTCTCCTTTAATTATGGGAAGGGGGAAGTGAGAAGAGGCAAGAGAAAAACCCCTGAATCCCGCATCCCGTATCCTTCATTCAGAAACAGGAGCATTAGCTCCGTTGTTTCGTGGGCATCCCCTTCATTCAGGAATAGGCGATTTATCGCCTTATATTCCGTGGGAAGACCCCTGCGGTCTTGCGGCATGCATCCTGATTTATTTAGCTGCGGGGACAAAAAGCGCGCCGTCACGGCACAACAGGGTTCCTGCGATGATGTCGTCTTCCAGATCAACATTCATCACACCGGCCTTGTCGCACAGCAGATTGATAAAGTTCAACAGGTTGCGCGCATAGAATGCGCTGGCATCGGTCGCCACCAGCCCCGGCAAATTGGTCTCGCCGACGATAGTCACACCGTACTTGACAACAGTCTTGCCGGCTTCAGACAACGGGCAGTTACCGCCCGCTTCAACGGCCATATCAACCACGACAGAGCCGGGTTTCATCAGCTTGACGGTGTCCTCAGTCAGCAACACCGGCGCAGCACGACCCGGAATCAACGCGGTGGTGATGATGATGTCTGCCTGCTTGGCTCGTTCAGCGACCAGAACCGCCTGACGCTGCATCCAGGAAGCCGGCATAGCACGCGCATAGCCGCCCACACCCTTTGCGATTTCGCGCTCTTCGTCTGTCTCGAAGGGCACGTCGATGAACTTCGCACCCAGCGACTCGACCTGTTCCTTCGCGGCGGGACGCACGTCAGATGCTTCAACCACAGCCCCCAGGCGCTTGGCCGTGGCGATTGCCTGCAAACCGGCGACGCCCACGCCCAGAATCAAGACGCGCGCTGCTTTGACGGTACCGGCTGCGGTCATCAGCATCGGCATGAAACGCTGGTACAGATTCGCACCGACGATCACCGCCTTGTAGCCTGCGATGTTGGCCTGTGAAGACAACACGTCCATGGCCTGAGCGCGCGAGGTGCGCGGCAGCTTTTCCATGGAGAAGGCAGTGAGACCTTGTTGCGTAATGGCTGCGACCTGTTCGGTCAGATGCGGTGTGAGCAAGCCGATCAGCACGGTGCCGGCTTTCATTTGCGCCAGCTCATCCGATGTCGGCGCTTTGACCTTCAGTATGATTTGCGCGTCGTTGTAAAGACTGGCCGCATCGACCAGTGTCGCGCCCGCTGCCGCAAATTCGGCATCGGGATAATGTGCGCCCGCACCTGCGCCCGTTTGCACCAGCACCGTATGACCGGATGCCAGCATTTTCTTCACCGTTTCCGGTGTCGCCGCAACACGAGTTTCGCCTGCACGCGTTTCCGCAGGAATGCCTATCCGCATTTCTCTCTCCTCCACTAAAACCGTTAACCACTTCCAAAGCAAATGATGACTTCGCATCATTCAATCCGCGCAGCATCTGTAATCTCTCCAACCTATTCAGCAACTACCATGCCATCTGCAACAGAAATGCATCATCATGATTTTTTGGATAAATTTATTGTTATTCAGGCCGCAAGTGATAAACATAACAAGGCGAAGTAAAGAAATGTAGCAAAGGGGACAATCCAAAAATATAAATATTGTGGGGAAAACGGCTAAATTAGCGACTTGCGCAACACCAACATGTTCGAATGCTCGAAGCCGAGCCTGTGGTAAAAACCCAGCGCGGCATGATTGTCGCGGTCAGCCAGCAAGGTCACGCGAAGCATGTCTTCCACTTTTGCCCAGGCGAAAACATGCTCGACAAGCGCACGCCCCAGCCCCCTGCCCCGATATTCACTATCCACAATCACGTCTTCGAGCAACAGCACGCGACCACCTTCCGCTGTGCTGATGGAGATCAGCGCGTTAGCCATGCCTGCAATTTTTGCGCCATCGCGTGCCACGAACAATCTGCCCTGTGCCGGGTTATCCAGAATCAGGCGCAGGCCGCGCAACTGCTTGACGCGCTCAGGAGCAAAGTCGTTTTCCAGCGTGAACAGTTCGGCCAGCAAGCCGGCAAGTTGCGGCAGGTCGTCCGCAGTGGCGAAGTTAATTTCAATGTTCATGACATCAACGCCACGCTCTTCACCTGCGCAAACACCTCCATGCCGACCGTGAGACCCAGCAAATCGCGCGAACGGCGCGTGATGCGCGACATCAGCACATACGACTCGCCAACCGTCATGCGCACCATTACTTTATCTGAGCCTTCATCGCGAATCTCAACAATACGCGCGGCCAGAATATTGGTGATGCTGGTGCCATGCGACTGTCGCAAAGCGATGCTCACATCGCGGGCCAACACGCGGGCGCGCACCCGACTGCCTAACGGCTGCTTCACTTTCCCCACCCACAGACTGCCGCCTGCAAAATCCAGCCGCGTAAGATGATAGGTTTCGTCTTGCTGCGCCACTGCCGCTTCAATCACCACACCTGCGTCATCGAAATGCGCGGTGGGCAGGTCAAGCCGTGCGAGCGTCTCGCCCAACGCGCCGCTGGCAATTACGCGACCCTGTTGCAGCAACACCAGATGGTCAGCCAGCCTTGCCACTTCGTCCAGCGCATGGCTGACGTAGAGCACCGGAATTTCAAGCTCGCGGTGCAGACGTTCCAGATACGGCAGTATCTCCTGTTTGCTCGTTGTGTCGAGTGCGGAAAGCGGCTCATCCATCAGCAGGATGCGTGGACTGGTGAGCAACGCACGACCGATCGCGACGCGCTGGCGTTCGCCGCCGGAGAGTTTTGCCGGATCGCCACGCTCGATCAGCCGACTCAAACCCAACCATTCCACGACCTGGTCCAGTTGCACACGGCGAGAGGCAGGCGGGATGCGCTTGTAACCGTATTCCAGATTGACGCGCACCGACAGGTGCGGAAACAGGCTGGCCTCCTGAAACACGAAACCCAGCGGGCGTTTATGCGTCGGCACAAAGATCGTATCGTCCTGCCATACTTCGCCGTTCATGCTCAGCATACCTGTGGCGCGTTCCAGTCCTGCAATACAGCGCAGCAGCGTGGTCTTGCCGGAACCGGACGGACCGAACAATGCGGTGACACCGACAGCCGGCGCGATGAAGGAAGCGTCCAGTTCAAAGCCATCCAGTTGCAGCGCAAAATGCGCGCGTATCTCACTCATCGCACGTCCTTCGCCAGTTTCCCGCCCGCGAGGTACAAGGAAAGCAGCACAATAAATGAGAACAACACCATGCCGCCGGCCAACAGATGCGCCGCGCCGTATTCCACCGCCTCGACATGGCTGTAGATGGCAACGGATAGCACGCGTGTCTCGCCGGGTATGTTGCCGCCCAGCATCAACACCACGCCAAACTCGCCGACGGTATGCGCGAAAGCCAGGATGATCGCGGTATAAAAACCGGGGCGCGCCAGCGGCAAGGCCACACTGTAGAACCTGTCCCATGCTCCGGCACGCAACGTAGCCGCCACTTCCAGCGGACGCCGCCCGATAGACTCGAATGCATTCTGGATCGGCTGCACGGCGAAGGGCAGCGAGAACAACACCGAGCCTATCACCAGTCCGGCGAAGGTAAAGGGCAAGGCGCCGAGATGCATGGCTTTAGTCAGCTCGCCCACTGGCCCATGCGGCCCCATCAACAATAACAGATAAAAACCCAGCACCGTGGGCGGCAAAACCAGCGGCAACGCCACCAAAGCGGACACAGGCCCCTTGTACCATTTACGGCTGTGCGACAACCACCATGCCAGCGGCGTGGCGATCAGCAACAGCAGTATTGTCGTAATGCTGGCTAACCTGAGCGTGAGCCAGACGGCTTGCAGGTCGGCAGAAGTCAATATGTTTTCCATGGGTTCAAAAGCACATACAAAAATCCTCGCTACAGGCTACTCGCTACCAGCTACCCGCCGCCGATTAAGGCAATTCATAACCAAAACTGCGAATGATCGCCATTGCTTTTTCGCTCTTTAAAAAGGCGAGGAAGGCCTGTGCTGCCGCCTTATCTTTTGCGCCGGATAGCAGCACCGCGCTCTGACGTATCGGGTTATACAAATCGTGCGGCACCAGCCACCACGAACCTCCCGTCACCTTGCCATCCCTGGTAATCTGCGACAGCGCAATGAACCCCAGCTCGGCATTCCCGGTCGCGGCAAACTGCCAGGTCTGCGTGATGTTTTCACCCTGCACCAGTTTCGACTGCACGGCATTCCACAGCCCCATCTTCTCCAGCGTATCTTTCGCCGCCATCCCGTAAGGTGCCAACTTCGGCTCGGCAATGGCCAGCTTGTTGTAACCGCCCTTGCGTAGCACCGCACCCTGCGCATCCACAAATCCTGACTGCGCGCTCCACAGCACCAGTTTTCCCAGTGCATAAACAAAACGCGTACCGCCGATTGTCAGTCCTTCCTGTTCCAGACGCTGCGGAATCGCTTCGTCTGCGGCGAGAAATACATCGAACGGCGCGCCGCCCGCGATCTGCGCATAGAACTTGCCGCTGGAACCAAGACTGACCTTCAGCGTATGCCCGCTTTCCTGCTTAAACAATGCAACGATGCGCTCCATTGGTGCGGCGAAATTGGATGCCACAGCAACGTTTACCTCTCCGGCAAACACTGAAAAACTTACCAGCCCCAACAACAGCGCGGCCACGCACAATCCGTAAATTCGCATCTTCAACCTCACATCAGAATAATTGCCTGATAACTAGCAAGAATGAGGCCAGGATGAAACATGCAGACTGTTTGGCGTATTGATTGACCGGCCACCTTCGAGCGAGTACGGTGCGTGCTGGGTCTGTTTTCTAAATATAATTAAACATTAGGGTACCGAAGCTATGGGAATAACGGATCTTTTTTCAAAACGCCAGCGTCGCCTTCGCGGCGAAATTCCAGACGTTTATGTTTATGACGCATTCCCTAATCAGCTCAAGGTTCAAGTTGTGCATGTCATTCGCGATGCACTTGGTGTAGATCGTTATGGAAGCAGCCACGCATCACAGGTGTACGAATATATAAACAATACCCTTTGTCGCGAATATGGACTTTTCGAGCTTACTAAGCACCCTCGCTCTCTTGATGAATCTATTTTTAAGTTTTTCTTAGCCGAAGAGTCTGTGGATAAATCTCTCGATGTGGTAGAACTATGCTTCTGGGCAATCGACACCTATGTCAGGAGCCATTACCCACACAATAGCGGCGCAAAAATTCGACCTGATGACGCAATTTCGGAACTGAATGCCAGGTTCAAGGAACATGCAGTCGGATTTCAATTTGAGTCATCAGAGTTAATTCGAGTCGATTCACAATTTATTCATTCAGAAGCTGTCATACCAGCACTTGCAATCCTTCGCAATGAACAATACAAAGGGGCAAATGAAGAATTCCTAAAAGCTCATGAGCATTATCGCCATGGTCGGTACAAAGAATGTCTCGTGGATTCGCTTAAGGCATTTGAAAGTACAATGAAGACAATATGCACAAATCGGGGTTGGCCAACGCAACCAACTGATACGGCCAAAACTCTGATTAATATTTGCCTGAGCAATGGGTTATTACCGACCTATCTCGAATCGCAAATGGGCTCGCTCCGGTCACTACTCGAAAGTGGTTTGCCAACAGTTAGAAACAAACTTGGTGGTCATGGACAAGGCTCTGATCCTGTTGCCGTGCCAGACTACTTCGCACGCTATGCACTGAACCTGACTGCAAGCAGCATACTTCTTATGGCCGAGGCTGATGCAGAAAAAAAGTGAAGCCATCGTTGCCCGGATGTAATCCGGGATTTAACGGAAAATCATCTTGCATAATATGCTGAGCTATTCTTCTGCATCCACACATGCCAGCACGACGCCGATGGCTTGCTGCGGGTTATCGGTCAGGCTCAGACAATGTTCGCCCCCGCCTACCAGATAAAGATTAAACCGTTCGCGCCGCAACGCAGGCGGCATCCGTGCGGGCATGTCGTCATCGCTGCACAGCGTGAAGCGCAAATCCGGCCAGCTCTGTTTCAAGGTAGCCAGCGAGGCTTCATCCAACACGCCAAGCTGAGCTGCGTTGTTGGCGATGTTTTCCAGCGTTTCAGGGACGATCATTGGATAACCTCAGTCTTCTTCCATTTCGGCAAACCGGCTCAAGGATTTCGCTTCCACGCCGAGTATCTTGGCAAGCCAGGGTGGAGGGGCATCGAGTACGGTTTGCAGGCGCTGCAAAGTAGTACGCGCAAGGCCACCTTCCTGAATTTTCACCGGATGCACGTTGGCGCGCACCGCCTTGGCTGCAGCCGGGCCGCCAATGGATTGCACATAGACAATCTGGCAGTCGTTAATCAGCTCGGCACGCGCGACGTTCTTGTCTTCTGCATCATCGGTGATCAGCGTGGAGCGTGCGTCGATCAGTCTGATGTCATCGCGCCCGACTTGATAGATCAGGAAACGCGGGCAAGAACCGAAGTGTCCGTCCAGATTTTCATCGGTATTGGAGGCGACCGCCACACGCAGACTACCGGGCAGGTCGCCATCGGTATAAGCATCAAGATCGGGCAAATCGGCTGCGTCTCCGGATTCTCCCCAAAACTGGCGCACCGCCAGCTTGATAGTCGCCTCATCAACATCCGGCTCAACGGTTTCTTCACCGGACAGGATGAGTTTAAGATCTGCTACCGTCATCTTGGAGAGTTTCTCTTCGGTGATAGGCAGACCGAAGTGTTCGCCCAATTTCTCGACCAGTCCGGCCATACTCACTTCAGGCAAGGAGCGGGCGGCCTGTGCAATTCGCAGGGCAGCGAGTTTGGTGATAATGCCGTTATTCATACGGTTACCTCGTCTTTTTCGGTTTGGTTCATTTACTTGTCATTTCCGCACAGGAATGACGCAGTCGTTACGGCAACCCGGACTCTGCAATGCATCATCCGGGCTCCTTACTAAACAACCTGCTTACGCCACCAGCAGCGTGATGCAACCCTTGATCGGGCAGAGTTCCACACACTTTGGCTTGGTGTACTCACCCACGCATTCCGTGCAGGAATCCGCAGTGATTTTAGTGATACCTTTTCTGGTTTTAATCGAATCGGTAGGACATTCCGGTTCGCAATCACCACATGAAGTACACAGATTTGGATCAATTGTCATTGCCATGATGTTCTCCTATATATATGGGAATGGAGAAGGGTAAAGGGTGAAGAGAGAGAAAGTGCCACTGTTACCCTTCCCTCTTCTCACTTAACTCTTCCCAGTTTTACTATTCCGCCGCATCCAGACGCTTGGCGCGCAGGGAAATCGGCAACTTGGCGGGTGCTGCTTGCGGTTCGATGTAATAACTGCCGCCGTTATTGAGCCTGATCTCACCACCCCACTTTTCCGGGGTATCGAACTCCATCGAAACGATGGCGTCTTCAAGGTCGCGCTTGGGCAGGTAGAACACGTAGTCGCTTTTGGCGCCGCGCTGAATCATGATGTTTGCCATTTATAACTCCTGGATAGTGGTTAGTGGAAAGTAGGAAGTTGGGGAAGCGGTTTTTCCCACTTACCACTCCCCACTTTCCACTCACCAGTCCCTATCTGACCAAATCGTAGTTGTAGTCCGTGGTTCCCATGCCGCGAGTCTCTTCGTCCAGACGTTCCAGCACTGAATTGACCAGCGTGGTGAGCACTTGCATAGCGCCTTCATAACCCAGCGTCGTTGCACGATGCAGGTGGTGACGGTCGAAGATCGGGAAGCCGATGCGGATCAATGGCACTTCGAACTCTTTACCCTTGTGCAAGGTATCGCGCTGAATGAACTTGCCGTAGGAGTTACCGATCATGAAGTCCGGCTTCTCGGTGAACATCAGCGAACGGAAGTGCCACAGGTCGGCACCCGGATACAGCTTGGCGTCCTTGCCGTAGGGCGTTTCGTCCATCACTGCGCGCATCGCCTTATTCCACTTTTTGCTGCCGTTATTGCACAGGATGTGAGTCGGTTCGGCGCCCAGTTCGGTGAGGAACTTAGCCATACCCATCACAAAGTCAGGATCGCCATACAGGCCGAACTTCTTGCCGTGCAGCCAGGTGTGGCTGTCGGTAATCATGTCCACCAGACGACCGCGCTCTTTCACAAGCGAAGCGGGAATCTCTTTGCCTGTCACTTCGGAGACTTTCATCAGCCATTCGTCTGTCCATTCCAGACCCATCGGAATATTCAGCTTTGGCACTTCATGCTTCCAGGTACCTTCGACGTACTTCCTGGTCTTGTCCAGTTGCAGCGGTTGCAACAGAAAAGTGTTGGTCGCATTCGGCGCATCCTTCACTTCATCCTGAGTGGTGCCGCCCGCATACATGCGGAACTGGCCATCAGCCGGGGTATCAAGCACTTCGGTAGGATCACTCAGCATGGTGTGAGCAACACCCATTTCATCGAGCATGCGGTGCATCACGCGGTAGTTGCCCAGATAGGTTTCGAAACCGGGAACGATGTTGATCTTGCCATTCTTGCCGGGTTCCTTGCCTTCCATGGTGTTCAGCGTGAAATAGCGCATCACACCTTCGAACATATTGTCCCAGCCTGTGACATGCGAACCCACAAACGACGGGGTGTGCGCATAGGGTGTCGGGAAATCGTCAGGGATATTGCCGGCCTTTTTGGTATTGGTAATGAAGGCATTCAAGTCATCGCCGATCACTTCCGCCATGCAGGTTGTGGAAACTGCGATCATGTCAGGCTTGTAGAGTGCCTTGGCATTTTCCAGACCGTCGATCATGTTCTTCTGACCGCCGAATACCGCTGCATCTTCCGTCATGGAATCAGAAACGCAGGAAATAGGTTCCTTGAAATGACGGTTGAAGTAGGTACGGAAGTAAGCCACACAACCTTGAGAGCCGTGCACATAAGGCAGCGTTTTTTCGAAGCCCAAAGCGCACAGCACCGCGCCCAGCGGCTGGCAAGCCTTGGCTGGATTGACGGTCAATGCTTCGCGCTTAAAGTTCAGATCGCGGTATTCAGCCGTGGTTGTCCAAGTAAAGGTATCCTGAACCTTATCGGCATCATGGCGCTCTTCGAACTGGTCCTGCTTGTTGCCCAGTGATTCCTTGTATTCGTCCTGACGGAACAGTGGATAACAAGGTTTGATGTCGTCAACTTGTTGCATTTTTATCTCCTTAGCTGCACTGCTCATCTGCAGATGCTTGCATAGATTGATTGATGGGCGACACGAGGTCGCCCTCTTGTTACTTAAGCGGCCGCCTTCAGTGCTTCCGGTTCAGCCGGTTTTAACCATGGCGCGATCATCTTGCCCCAGCACGGATTGTTGATGGTCATATCCATGTCGCGGGCGAAAATGGCGAAGCCGTCATAGCCGTGGTACGGGCCTGAATAATCCCAGGAGTGCATCTGGCGGAACGGCACACCCATTTTCTGGAATATGTACTTTTCCTTGATGCCCGCACCGATCAGATCAGGCTTGACGCGCTTGACGAACTCTTCGAACTCGAATCCGGTAACGTCGTCATAAATCAAAGTAGCATTGCCCATGTCCTTGATGGTGCGGTCGTAGTCGTCGTTGTGGCCGAATTCGTAACCGGTACCGACCACTTCCATACCGAGATCTTCGTAAGCACCGATCACGTGACGCGGACGCAGACCACCGACATACAACATCACGCGTTTGCCTTGCAAGCGTGGCTTGTACTTGGCAATCACCTCATCCATCATCGCCTGATACTTGGCGATCACGCGCTCCGCACCTTCCTTGATCTTGTCATCGAAGTGTGCAGCAATAGCACGCAGCGATTCAGCAACCTTGGTAGGGCCGAAGAAGTTGTATTCCATCCAGGGAATGCTGTACTTTTCTTCCATGTGACGCGCGATGTAGTTCATCGAACGATAGCAATGGATCAGGTTAAGCTTGGCATTGGGCGTCATTTCCATTTCAGCGATGGTGCCATCCCCTGACCACTGCGCGATGACGCGCAAACCCATTTCTTCCAGCAGAATCCGGGAAGACCAGGCGTCGCCGCCGATGTTGTAATCGCCGATCACAGCTACATCGTAAGGTGTACCTGCAAATTCCTGAGTATCGCGGCGAGGTAATACCCAATCGCGAATTGCGTCATTGGCGATATGGTGACCTAACGATTGCGACACGCCACGGAAACCTTCGCAACGCACGGGTACTACCGGCTTGTCAATTTCCTTGGCTGCTTTCTTGGAAACCGCTTCGATATCGTCACCGATCAGACCGATAGGGCATTCTGACTGAACAGAGATACCTTTATTCAGCGGGAATAACAGTTCGATTTCGGTGATCACTTTGGCCAGCTTCTTGTCGCCGCCGAACACGATGTCCTTTTCCTGAAAATCGGAAGTGAAGTTCATCGTACCGAAGGTATTAACCCCTGTCGTGCCGACGTAATAGTTACGGCGACCGGCGCGGGAATATTGACCACAGCCGACCGGGCCATGGGAAATATGGATCATGTCCTTGATCGGGCCCCACACCACACCCTTGGAACCTGCGTAGGCACAGCCACGGACGGTCATCACACCAGGCAATGATTTGCGATTGGAGGTGATGCATTTCTTGGATTGTTCAATGGATTGATCGTTAACCATAAGATGCTTTTCGCGATCTTTTCTGGCTTTTTCCGGATAAACCTCCAGCACTTCCTGAATCAGCGCTTCAGTTTCTTCGCGTGTTAATGCAGACATTCCGTTCTCCTTTAATGACCCACCAATATGTGGAGTCCATCAGGGTTAGTCTCGGTAAGAATGACGGGCTGTACCCAATTCCAAAACAGCCCGCCACCCTTAACTCTTTAATCAGGCAGCGATTTCTGCTGCCTTTTTGCCGATGATGGATGCATCTTCGACTTCCATGATGCCGAATTCCATCAACAATGCTTCGAGTTCGTCCATGGTGATCGGGGTTGGAATAACAAATTTCTTGTTGTTCACAATCTTGTTCGCCAGTTGACGGTACTCATCAGCTTGTGGATTGGTAGGATCGTATTCGATCACGGTCATACGACGGATTTCAGCGTGCTGCACTGAGTTGGCACGCGGAATGAAGTGAATCATTTGCGTACCCAGCATGCGAGCCAGCGCTTCAATCAGCTCATCTTCACGGTCGGTTTGACGACTGTTGCAGATCAGTCCGGCCAGACGCACACTGCCGGAATTTGCATACTTCACGATACCCTTGGCGATGTTGTTAGCCGCGTACATCGCCATCATTTCGCCGGAGCAAACGATGTAGATTTCCTGCGCCTTGTTTTCACGAATTGGCATCGCGAAACCGCCGCACACCACGTCACCCAGTACGTCGTAGAACACGAAATCGAGTTCATCGTCATACGCGCCTTCTTCTTCAAGGAAGTTGATGGCGGTGATCACACCACGACCAGCACAACCAACTCCTGGCTCAGGCCCTCCGGATTCAACGCACTTGATACCGCCGAAACCGACCGACAGAACATCTTCAAGTTCGAGATCCTCGACGCTACCGGCTTCAGCAGCCAGTTCCATCACGGAGTTTTGTGCCTTAGAGTGCAGAATCAAACGAGTTGAATCGGCCTTTGGATCGCAACCAACGATCATTACTTTCTTGCCGGATTCAGCAAGAGCAGCTACCAGGTTCTGGGTGGTAGTCGATTTACCGATACCGCCTTTACCATAAATTGCGCATTGACGCAGAGCCATGTTAATCTCCTCAGAGTTTCAGAATTTAAGATGCGATTGAAAAACTACCGCTCGCATCTCTACAGTCGCAAGCTCCGTGCCAGGACCTATAAAAATACATAACTATCTGAAATGAAAGAGATAATAAACATCTGTCAAAGTAACTTGGCAGGTTCAGGACACAACAAACCATTAGAATTTGTAGGGGTAACGACAACAATGCCGCGCAATGCGCGCCTGCCAATAAATCGCTGCAATTTGCCTGCCGCAATCCTTGGCAGCCTCACTTACCAGCAGCATCCCGTGCCGCTGGTACTTGATGGCGTAGCGCAATTTCATCGCGGATTATTTGAGTTGCTTGACCAGCTCCAAGATGCAACCGAGCGCGCGCAGGCATTCATGCAACATATGAAAGCGGTGTTCAGCCTGAACTGTCCGGAAGAGGCCGGGCTATCGCTCAGCACCACACGCAGTCGCGCAAAAGCCAACTATCTGCAGATGGTACGCGGCTGGTCTTTTGATGCGGGTGGTCGCGAAGCTGCGGTATTAAAAGGGTGGGTAGAATCTCGCTTTGGCTTGCTGCAACGCCATCATAAAAATCCGATCAGGGACTTTTCTGATGACACCTACCGCAACTATCTGGAAATGCGCTCCGCTGGACTATATGGCACCAACGCTCTCGAAGCGCAGCTCGACCTGCTCTATACCTATTGTCAGTACGAACTGGCACGGCAACATGCAAACCTGTCTCATCTCACGCTGTATCGTGGCGTCAACCGCGTCGATGAACACGAAACAGTTGCAGAATTGGATAACAAGCGCCGCGTGGTGTTGCTGAACAGCCTGAGTTCGTTCACAGCCTGCCGCGAGCGCGCCGATGAATTCGGCGACTACCTGCTCACCGCGCGCGTACCACTATCCAAAATCTTCTACTACACGCGCCTGCTGCCGGACATGCTCAAGGGCGAAGAAGAATACGTCGTCATCGGCGGCTTATATGAAGTGAGCATCGCGTCGTATTAGCTGGTGGCTGTCAGCTCCGATGAAGCTTAGCAAAATCCGGCTGACTCCTGACTCCTGACTCCTGACTCCTGACTCCTGACTCCTGAATCCTGAATCCTGAATCGCCCTACCCCCGCCCCTTTGTGCGACAAACTTTTGGGCTTTGTCGCATTTGCTCCAACACTCACGATCCCGCAACCCGCGCCAATACAGGGATGGCGCTCTGGCCTGATTATTGCGGAGTAACTCATCGTTAATACTACGAGGAGTTCCCAAATGAGTACACAATTCAAAAACATACTGGCAGGCCTGTCTGACGGCAGCGTTGTCCCCTATCTAGGGCCAGGCGCACTGGACGGCGTAACTGATAAGCTCAGTGGCAAAGCCATCCCGGCCGACAGCGACAGTCTGATTCTGGCGATGAACAACGGCCAACCGATGGCGCCAAAACTGATGTTCGAGTTTCCCAGAGCCGCGATGAATATCGAACTCAAGCGCGGTCGCTCGACAATCAACCGCTTTCTCGACACGACTTACCGCGACACGCAATGGAGCACTTCAAAGCTGCACGAATGGCTGGCGCAAAGCCGGCTGCCCTACATCATTGATACCAACCGCGACATCCAGTTGCAAAAGCAATACAACACGACGCCGCATACCCTGATTGTCGGCACTGCGCGCATCGCCAGCAAAGAATACCGCTACCGCCTGTTTCACTATGATGGCGCCAGCTACTCCCTGATCGAACAGGAAGCCGTGGACACCAGCTTACCCGTCCTGTTCAAACCGCTCGGCACGCCACTGCCGGAAACAAACTACATCGCGTCTGATGCCGACTTTGTCGATTACATCACCGAGCTGATGGGCGGATTTGCAATTCCTTCGTTCGTCAAACGCATGCGCCAGAACAAACGCTACCTGCTGCTCGGACTGCGATTTAATCGCGACACCGAACGCATGGTGTTTTCCGAAATCATCTTCGGCGCAGATAAACCCGCCGGCTGGGCACTCATCCCGCACCCGACCGACAAGGAAAAACGTTTTCTCGCCCGGTTCAACATCGAAATCATCAACGCAGATGTGTCCGACTTTTTGACCGCAGCGCAAGAGCTGAATGCAGCCGAGGTCGCCTGAATGTCTCATCAACCGATATGGGATGCATCCCGGCATACGTTGGGCGTGACTGAACTGGATCACGCCCATCAGGAATTTATCAGGCAGGTAGCGGCGCTGATCGCCGCCGCCGACGCCGAGTTTCCCGCGCTGTTTCAGTTGTTGATCAGCCATACCCGCGATCACTTCATGGAAGAAGGACGACTGATGCGCGAAGCCAAATATCAGGGATTGGCGATGCATGAAGGTGAGCACCACCGCGTGCTGGGCGAATTGCAACAACTCAATCGTACCCTGAAACGCGGGCGTCTGCCGCTGGTGCGCGCCTTCGTCAAACAGGGTCTACCGGAATGGTTCGACACTCACCTTGCGATGATGGATGGCGCACTGGTGGCACATCTGAAAAAATCAGCAGAGAAGCCAGAAGGATAGCCATAAATCTCTCAGGTAAACGCAGAACGGATCATTCGTTCTGCGTTTACCTGGCAGCCTGTCGGGCTTTTTTAATGAGTGCGAAAGAAGCCCGACAGGCTGCTAGAAACGGCCATTTAAACGATAGAAATAATTGCTCATTTCCTCGGTCTCCGCACTCTTGTGCCTGGCCAAACTGTGCATATAGCGAACCAGACCTCGCATCACGTAATAAACGATGGTGTGATGCGTGTCCAGTAAGGTTTCAAGCTTGGCGCGCTCCAGCAGCAGGACGGTACAATCTTCCTTCACCTCGATAGTGGCATCAATTTTTACCATGTTGCTGCCTACAAAGCTGATGATTCTGGCAAGATCGCCCGAATCTTTCAGGAGCATCACCATCGGTTCATTGTCCACGATCGCACTCACTTCGATCTTACCTTCGACCAGAATCAGAAGCGCGTCGGTTAACGATGCGCCATCCGGTTTGGCAATAAACTCACCCGCCTTGTAGTGTTGTGTCGTGAGCAGCCCCAGCAGAATTTCGATTTCAGATTCACGCAATTCTGCTACCAGCGTACTTCGATGAAGTGCTTTGATGATGTTTTCATTGGAAATCATTTTAGTCACCCTAGTTGTGCCGTCAAAATACACCTGCACATAGCAAAGCAATTTTCATGCCGCCAATGATATTCAGGTATAAAAAAGCAGGATGATTTTCATGCCGGCGATCAAATACTTCTACGAAAGGAGGGCATCGACATATTAATCTGCGGCCGTATGCCTTAATATAGGCTGAATTCTCACCATAAAGCCTGCACACCCTGGCAAAATTTTTGCCGGGGAAATCTGGCTCATATCTCCAGGTTTTTTGAATTACGCTTAAGCTCGCCGGCGCTGTTTGGCACAAGGACGGTGCATTGCGCATGGTATTGGTGCACTCCATAAACCGCATGCGCAATGACTGACAGTGTTCGTGGAAAAACTAGAGAATTTTTCGCAGTTCCAACTGATGGGTGCAATCCAACGCGGCGAGTTTGTAGCATTCCGCGAGCGTCGGGTAGTTGAAGACTGATCTTGCCCCTGAAAAACGTATTTCTTAACTGTGGTTTAATTTCACATTAAGGAGACGGAAAAATGGTTCGGGGAAAAGGCAAAAGAGCGGCGTACACGCTGGAGTACAAGGTTGAAGCTGTGCGGTTGATTCAGGGCGGGCAAGCCTGTTCAGTGACAGCAAAAGTGTTGGGTATTCCAAAACAAACGCTGGAGAACTGGGTCAGGTTGGCGGCGAAAGGCAAGCTGGCTGGTGCGTGAGCCAAGCCGGTGAGTGCCGAGCAAATGGAATTGGCGCGATTGAGAGCGGAGCTTGCGCGCGTCAAGATGGAGCGCGACATCTTAAAAAAAGCGACGGCGTACTTTGCGCGGGAATTCGTGTGAAGTACGCCTGGATTGGGCGGCATAAAAATCATTGGCCGATCACCTTACAATGTAAGGTTCTGAATGTCAGCGCCAGCGGCTACTTCGAACATCAACGTCGCCAGGATTCTGACCTGTCAGCGAAGTCTGACAAGCGGGTCAATGATGATGCTCTACTGGTTTACATCAAGGCTGCCCATGCCAGCAGCAAAGGCGAATATGGCTGGCCGCGCATCTGGCAAGAGCTGCGTGCTAATGGCGTGCCGGTTGGCAAAGAACGAATTCGACGGATCATGAAGCTGCACGGCATCAAAGCCCGTGGGAAGCGCAAATATGTGGTGACCACCGACAGTCGGCATAACCTGCCAATTGCGCCAAACTTGCTCAATCGTAATTTCCAGCCTGCGCAACCCAATACGGTGTGGACTGGCGACATCACCTATATTCAGACGGATGAAGGCTGGTTGTACTTGGCGGCAGTGATTGATTTGTTCAGTCGTCAGGTGGTGGGCTGGAGCATGCAATCGCATATGCAGACCAGTTTGGTGGATGATGCGCTGCGGATGGCGTGGTTCAGAAGAAGGCCGGGGGCAGGACTGATATTTCATTCGGATCGGGGGAGCCAGTATTGCAGCCACGCGTTTCAGCAAACACTTACTGACTGCGGAATGCAAAGCTCGATGAGCCGCAAAGAAAACTGCTCGGATAACGCCCCGACGAAAAGCTTGTGGGGATCGCTGAAGGTAGGACGGTTGTACGGCATGCGCTTTGCGACGAGGCGGCAGGCGATGGACGAGGTGATTGACTGGCTGATGTATTACAACCACAGCCGGCGTCACTCAACACTGGGCTACATCAGCCCGATGCAGTTCGAGCAAAACTGGTTTGTGGCACAGTTAAAGGATGCCGCATAATGGACGTGTTAAGAGATACGAAATGCAGGGGTAAGGTCATTGTATCAAATTTCAATTTACTAGCTATTTTATGTCCATCGATATTGACAGAATATTGGCGTAGCATTATTTTAACTAATTGAAAAATATTGGACTTCATGTCACTTTTAACTAGCTAAATCATGTCCGCCTGCTCTCTATCCGTCATTGATCATTTACGGAAAGTTGCCCGGATGGCGTGAGGATCGAACCACCACGCCATCCGGGCAACTTCAGAAGTTACCTTATGCCTCTGCAATCCTTTGCGCAATATGTGCCAACGCCTCATCAACCTGATCGATCAGGATCAGACATAAATCCCCGGCTTGCAGACGAGATAACGCAGTATCGATGGCCAGAAATTCACCATTGATTTCGCAGCTTGTTTTCACGCGTTTGGCATTCACCAGACCTTGCCTGAGCAAACTTAACACTTCGCCGTCCGCACGGCCACGCTGGCATTGATCCTGGTACAGAATCACGTCGTCAAACACATCGCCCAGAATTTCGGTCTGCAGGCGAATATCCTCATCGCGGCGGTCACCGGCACCGCTGATCACGACCATACGATTTTTAGCCGGGATATTTTCAACGGCACCAATCAGCGCGAGTATCGCGTCGGGGTTATGACCATAGTCTGCGATGACGGCAGCCCCGCGATAATCGAAGAAATTGAAACGACCCGGAGCCGTTGCCGCGTCATTGACGAATGAGGCCAACCCGCGACGTATCGTGTCCCAATCCACCTTGAGCGCCCAGACTGCGGCAATCGAGGCCATCGCGTTTTCGATCTGAAAACCGATCGCGCCGTTGCGGGTGATCGGAATTTGGCCCAATGAGACACGCTGCTCAACTTTGTTCTCGCATGCCACGATCTGATCGCCATCGACATACACGACGCGCTGGCCTTGAGCACGGTGTGCTGCCATCACCGGATGGTGACGGTCCGTGGCAAAAAAGGTGACCGAACCGGGACAGACATCCGCCATGGCGGCCGACATCGGATCAGCGGCATTGAGTACGGCGACGCCGTCAGTGGCGACATTCTGCACCACGACCCGTTTCACCACGCTCAAGTCTTCCACCGTGCTGATGTAATTCAAACCGAGATGATCGCCCATGCCGATGTTAGTGACGACCGCTACATTGCAGCGATCAAACGCCAACCCTTCGCGCAACACGCCACCGCGTGCCGTCTCAAAAACGGCCGCGTCCACATCCGGATGCAACAGCACATTGCGCGCACTCTTGGGTCCGCTGCAATCCCCTGTATCGATACGTTTTCCTTGAATGTACACGCCATCGGAATTGGTCATGCCGACACGCAAACCCTGACAACCCAGAATATGCGAAATCAGGCGCACCGTGGTGGTTTTTCCGTTAGTTCCGGCGACGGCAACCAGCGGAATACGTCCATCCTGGCCATCTTTGAACATCGAAGCTACGATCGCCTCGCCGACCGCGCGTCCCTTGCCGAATGAAGGCTGCAAGTGCATGCGCAGACCGGGAGCCGCATTAACTTCGACGACTCCCCCGCCCTGCTCATCCAAAGGACGCAACACGGAGTCGCACACCACATCCACGCCGCAAATATCCAAACCGACCATTTGGGCTGCCGCAACCGCGCTGGCTGCCATATCGGGATGCACATCGTCGGTGACATCGGTCGCAGTGCCGCCGGTGCTCAGGTTGGCATTATTGCGCAGCACCACACAGGTGCCCTTGTCCGGTATCGAATCCGCCGTATAACCCTGAACCTCTAATCTGGCCAGGGCAATATTGTCCAGACGCATCTTGGTCAACGAGGTCGCATGTCCTTCGCCGCGCCGGGGATCGCTATTTACCTGTTCGACCAGTTTGCGTACTGAATGCACGCCGTCACCGATGACCATAGGCGGTTCACGCCGGGCTGCGGCTACCAGCTGATTGCCCACCACCAGCATGCGAAAATCGCTGCCGGGAATAAACCGTTCCACCAGTACTTCCGAGCCGATTTCAGCTGCGGCCGCATAGGCGGTATTCAGGTGTTCGCGCGTCAGGATATTGACCGTCACACCTTTGCCCTGATTGCCATCCAGAGGCTTGACGACCACAGGCCCATTGATTTCACACATCGCCACCCAGGCGTCTTCAATATCAGACGCGGGTCTGCCTTGCGGCACGGGAACACCCGCCGCTTCAAGCAGTTTCTTGGTCAATTCCTTGTCCTGCGCGATGGCCTCGCCTATGGCGCTGCTGCAATCGGTCTCAGCTGCCTGAATTCGACGCTGACGGCTGCCCCAACCGAACTGCACCAGACTGCCTTCGGTCAGGCGGCGATAGGGAATGCTGCGGCGAATGGCCGCTTCAACGATGGATCCCGTGCTGGGGCCCAGACGCACATCCTCGTCCAATTCTTGCAATTCGGCCAAGGCTGCCGCAAGGTCAAAAGGCAAATCCAGAGCCGCTGCATCGCATAGCGACTGAGCCAATTTAAAGGCCAGCCGGCCGACCGCCTCCTCGCTGTACTCGAACACTACCTGATACACACCGGTGTCCAGCGTTGCCGACGTGCGGCTGAAGGTAACGGGACATCCGGCCTGCGCTTGCAGGGCTAAAGAAGCCACTTCCAGAATGTGCGCCATCGTAACCGCCTCGGTGTGACCTGGCAGTTGCAATAAGCCGATTTCCGGGAAGCGCGCGCGCAACCTGCCCTCAAAACCGTTTATTTTTGCGATGTCGCACTCGGTGTCTGAACAAGAGACGATAGCTTCGATAGCGGTATGCCGACTCCACAGATTAGGACCGCGCAGTGCGCGTATACGTGACACTTCCATTCAAAAACTTCCTTGTATTAGCCTGTTAAACGGCGATTGAATCCGCTTACGGGGACAACTTTTTAAAGATCAGCTCGTTGAAACGGCAGCTCGTTCCACTTCAAATGTCGCGATACCTGCACGAATCAGATCGGTTGAAATACCCAGCGCCCATGCCGCAGCAACCGCCGCCAGCACATTCTCAAGTTGTGACTGATTACACTCGCCAGCCGACATAGGAACTGCCGCCAGCTTGAGCAACACGATTTCGTCAGCACCCTTGCACAGCACGATTTTTCCGTCTCTCACCAACACGGCACGGCCACCTTTTCCCAGGTGTCCGGTAACGGCGGTGAATTGGCCGTCGTTGGCAAAGAAAATCACTTCGCCATCGCAATATTCAGCCATTTGCACGACTAACGGATCGGATCCATTGAGTACGGCTACGCCGTCTGACAGCACGACGTCAACCTGAGTGCGCAGCACATTGCATACCTGTTCAGCGGTTTCAATGTAATACTCGCCAAAGTGACGGGCAGGATCAAGGTTGGTGACAATGCCGACCTGACAGCGATCATAGCCCAGACCTTCAGACAAGATCGTCGCGATGCTGTTTTCGATCACCGCAGCATCGACCGAACGGTTCAGCAATACCTTTTGCGCTGACGCCCAGTTCGCGCAATCCCTCTTGTCCACGATGCGCTTATCGAATGACAAGCCTTCGCTGCTGGCAAGCCCTACATGGCGGCCCGCCAGTTTCAGCAATCTTGCCACGATACGCGCGACCTGAGCTTTGCCATGCGTGCCGCAAATACCGATTACGGGAATACGACCGCTCTCCCCTTCGGAAAACAGACTGTCGACGATGGCGCGCCCAACCGGACGCGGCTTGCCCGATGCCGGTTTGAGGTGCATCAGCAGGCCGGGGCCTGCGTTGATTTCGACAATAGCACCGCCTTGTTCAGCCAGCGGGCGGGAAATATCTTCCGCCACCAGATCGATGCCGGCGATGTCCAGCCCGATGATGCGCGCAGCGAGGGCGACTGTTGCAGCCACATCGGGATGAACCAGATCGGTGACATCGAAGGCGACATTGCCGTTGCGCTGGATTAGAACCTGCGTGCCAGATGGAGGAATTGAATCCGCCGTATAACCCTGACGGGAGAGTTCGAATCTGGCCGCCGGATCGTCGTCCAAATCAACCAGGCTGAGCGGAAAATCTTCGCCTGCACCGCGACGGGGATCGGTATTGATCTGCTCATCGATCAGTTTTCTGATCGCAGAACTACCATCCGCCACCAGCGACACCGACTCGCCCCGGGCGGCTGCCGCAAGGCGCCCGCCTACCACCAGCAGCCTGTGCTCGTTGCCGCGCACGAAGCGTTCGACGATGACGCTGCTTCCCTGATCATCGGCCAGTTTAAATGCCGCCTCGACTTCTTCGCGCGTCATCAGCTCGGTCGACACACCTCGTCCGTGATTGCCGTCGGAAGGCTTGACGACCACCGGCAAACCGATGTCTTCGGCGGCCTCCCATGCATCGCTCGGGCTATCTACGATCCGGCCTTCAGGCACCGGCACGCCACAGGCCTGCAACAAGGTCTTGGTCAGGTCTTTATCCCGGGAAATGCTCTCGGCGATCGCGCTGGTCTGATCGGTTTCTGCCGTCCAGATGCGGTGCTGACTGGCGCCGTAGCCCAGTTGCACCAGATTGCCTCCGGTCAGACGAATCGACGGAATACCTCTGTCGGTTGCCGCATCCACGATACACGCGGTGCTGGGTCCGAGACAGAGCGAATCGACCATTTCATTGAGCTTTGCGATGGTGGCTGTGACATCAAAGGGCTTGTTCTGCATCGCCGCCTTGATCAGATCCCGTGCAGCATGCAACGCCGTACGGGAAACCTGCTCGTTGCGCGAGCGCACCACCACTTTGTATACGCCACGCACCGAGGTACTGCGCGCCTTGCCGAAGCCACTCTGCATGCCAGCCAGATTTTGCAGTTCGATCGTGACGTGTTCGAGAATATGACCCGGCCAGGTGCCCTCGCGCAAACGCTCAAGGAAACCGCCGCGCTCACCTATGCCGCAGCGGTGCTCGACCAGGGTCGGTAACCAGGTCGTGAGTCGTTCGTAAAAACCGGGAATTGTATTGGAAGGGGAATCTTCCAGCTCACCGATGTTCAGCCATACCTCCAGCACGGGACGATAAGTCCATATATTCGGGCCACGCAGAGGCAATATTTTGAGAAACTCCATCAGACTTTCCTGGTGAATTTAAGAATAGGACACGGGGGGATAACGCAGACCACCCGGTATCGGTTTACCTGAAGCGGTTTTAAGTTTACCAGAGGGCGCGGCAAAACTGTTTGTCACGGCGTTTTATTGTAGTAATATCGGCTCCAGTGAACAATCATATACCCTCATCCTTGACAACATTACCCCCGGACGCATGGCGAGCCACCCTGCAATCACGTCTGACCGACAATGAAGAAATTTTAGCCTGGCTGGAAATCAACCTCGATGCCCGTCTGAATTTTGCACATAGCCGGCTTCTGATCACCAACCAGCGTCTGCTCTGCTTTGATAGCCGGCAAACCGCTTGCGGCAGCTATGTTTTTCACGAAGGACTGACAGTTGAGCGTCACGATCATGGCGGCGTGGGCCGGATTGAATTGTTTGACGACGCAGTACGCCTGGCCTGCTGGTTTTACACCCTGGCGCACAATGTTCAGGCCACGCGCTTTGTAAAACAATTCGAACTGCAACTGGCAAGTTTTCTCTCAGGCATCGCCATAATCCAGGATGCGCCCGAATTTTGTCCTGATTGCCTGACGCCGCTGAGTGCAGATCAGCGTGAATGTCCTTATTGCAGCGGCACCATCAATGCACCGCCTTCGACCTGGACGCTGCTGCGTTTGTGGCGTTTCGCAAATCCTTACAAGTGGCAGTTGCTCGCAGGTTTCCTGCTGATGCTGGCCTCCACCGCAGCAACACTGGTGCCGCCTTACCTGACCATGCCGCTGATGGACAAGGTGCTGATTCCTTACCAGAACGGCACGCCGATCGATTTCGTCATCGTGACCTGGCTGTTAGCCGGCCTGCTGGGCTCTGCACTGCTGGCCTGGGCCCTGGGCTGGGCGAAGACCTATATCCTGGCGCTGGTCAGCGAGCGGATCGGCGCCGATCTGCGCACCATTACCTATGAGCATCTGCTGCGCCTGTCGCTTGAGTATTTCGGCGGCAAACGCACCGGGGATCTGATGTCGCGTATCGGTTCTGAATCGGATCGAATCTGCGTGTTCTTGTCATTGCATCTGCTTGATTTTGCTACAGATATTCTGATGATCGTGATGACGGCGGCAATTTTGTTCTCGATCAATCCGTGGCTGGCGCTGGTCACCCTGGTACCGCTGCCGTTCATCGCCTGGATGATCCACAACGTGCGGGATCGCTTGCGCACCGGCTTTGAAAAGATCGATCGCGTCTGGTCCGAAGTCAGTAATGTGCTGGCCGACACCATTCCCGGCATCCGAGTGGTCAAGGCGTTCGCTCAGGAAGGCCGCGAGGCGGAACGCTTCCGCGTCGCAAATCATCACAACCTGCAGGTCAATGACCGCATCAACAAAATCTGGTCGCTGTTCACGCCCAGCGTCTCGCTGCTGACCGAAATCGGCCTGCTGGTAGTCTGGGCGTTTGGTATCTGGCAAGTCTCCAACAACGAGATCACCGTCGGTGTGCTGACCGCCTTTCTGGCCTACATCAGCCGCTTTTATGCGCGCCTCGATTCGATGAGCCGTATCGTATCCGTCACGCAGAAAGCCGCCGCCGGGGCCAAACGCATTTTCGATATTCTCGATCATGTCTCCAGCGTCCCTGAACCGGTAAACCCGATCCATCTGGACAAGATCGAAGGCCGGTTTGAATTGACGGATGCCGGATTCCGCTATGGCAACCGCACTGTCATCAAGGGACTGAATCTCACGATAGAGCCAGGCGAGATGATCGGTCTGGTTGGTCACAGCGGCTCGGGAAAAAGCACGCTGGTCAATCTGATGTGCCGTTTCTACGATGTCTCCGAAGGTTCAATCAGCATCGATGGCGTGAACATCAGATCCTTGCCCATCTCTGAATATCGCCGCCACATCGGCCTGGTATTGCAGGACCCTTTCCTGTTCTTTGGCAGCATTGCCGAGAACATCGCCTACGGCAAGCCGGATGCGAGCAGAGCTGAAATTGTCGCCGCCGCCCGTGCCGCACATGCACACGAATTCATCCTGCGCCTGCCGCACGGTTATGACTCGCTGGTCGGCGAACGCGGGCACGGCCTGTCCGGCGGTGAGCGTCAGCGTATCTCAATCGCCCGTGCGCTGCTGATCGACCCGCGTATTTTAATACTCGATGAAGCGACCGCATCGGTGGATACTGAAACTGAAAAGGAAATCCAGAAAGCGCTGGATAATCTGGTGCATGGCCGCACCACCATCGCCATCGCCCACCGCCTCTCCACGCTGCACAAGGCGAATCGTCTGGTAGTGCTGGACAAGGGCGAAATCGTCGAAATCGGCAGTCACGAGGAACTGATGGCAAAGGAAGGCGCTTATTACCGTCTCTATCAGGCACAGGCACGCAACGTGGACACGGATTTGAATGATGCGCCCGGTATTCGGATTGAGCACAAGGTGAGCGTATGAGCAACTTTCAACTGACGCGCAACGCTGCAGGTCGCCTGGTTTTTACGTCAGCTGACGGACAAACACATGAAGGCGTCGTCCCGGTCAGGGCCTTTCCGATTGCAGCCCCCGACGAGTGCATCTCTTTAACAAGCCGCGATGGTCACGAACTGGTCTGGTTGGAAAAACTGGACAACTTGCCTGATGACATCCGCACCCTGATCATCGACGAACTGGCCTGTCGCGAATTCACGCCTGAAATCAGCCGCATCAGTCAGGTATCGAGCTTCGCCACGCCCAGTACCTGGCAGGTTGAAACGAATCGGGGCGACACCGAGTTACAGTTAAAGGCCGAGGATCACATCCGCCGCTTATCCCCCTCTGCACTGCTCATCACCGACAGCCACGGCGTTTCATTTCTGATACGCGACCTGGAACAACTGGATGCCCACAGCCGCAAACTGCTGGACAGATTTCTGTAGGCTCCGCTCAGAAGCCCTGAAACAGAAAATCAAGCGCGCCTGTTATCACGGTCTGCTCAGCGGCCAGCGAGTGTACCGGTTGCTTGAGCAACCGCAGCGGCACGGCGGCCAGTTTGGGTGTTTCCAGCATGCAGTCGATTCCCTCAATCTTGAAAACCGGGGTCAGTCGCTGCGGAATCCGGCTGACGGGAAATCGGTCACAGCGGCGCAGTGGAATAACGACTCGCGTTTCCAGGCCATTCAGCAGATCGCTTTGCACATCCAATAAATAAGGGACGTCATCGGCATGTGAACTGCTGTTGCGAAAGACTTCGAAGCGTGCCATATCAGAAGCTCCTCCACGCATCCAGAGGTAACCCGTCGCGCTCAACACCCTCATTGTAGGCCGCAATGAATTCGGCGTTATCGGCTTGCCAACGTCGCGCCTGTTCCTGCCTGACCAAGCCCCGCAAAAACTGGTCACATGCCTGCGAAATATTAATGCCCAAAGCCTTTGCTTCGTTCAATACATCGGCGGAGAGGGTTATATTGGTGGCTTTTTTAGGAGTCGCTACACTGATGGACATGGTGGCCTTCCGATTATGCTGTCTTGATATGCGCATATTATCACAACACCATTGTCCAACACACTCATAAAACCCTGTGTCAGCTGCCAGGCCGAACACCGATCCAGATGTTGTGTCGGTTGCCGCGTTTCGATGTGTGCGAGCCTACACGCTGCTGCGTCACCTCAAAACCTGTCTTGATCATGCGCTGGGTAAATGCGGGGTCTTCGGTCGCTGACCAGACAGTGAGCACGCCGCCGGCTTTTAGCGCATCATAGGCACAGCTCAGTCCGCGCAAGCTGTATAGCGCGTTGTTATCATCATGGGTGAATGAACTTGGGCCATTATCTACATCCAGCATGATGGCGTCGAAGCCGTTTTTATGTTCCTGCATAACCCGTCCGACATCCTGTTCCAGCACCTGAACACGCGCGTCATTGAGCGGAAACCCGGCAAGACGGCCCATATAATCCCGGTTCCAGCGCACGACCGCAGGGATTAATTCTGACACCGTTACCCGCGCTCCGGGACCCGTGTGGGATAACACTACCGCCAGTGTAAAGCCGATGCCGAGACCGCCCACCAGCAGGTGAGGCGCATCCCGTTTAGCAATCTTCTCGCAAGCCAGTTCAGCCAGCACATCCTCCGAGTGATGCGCGCGACTGTTCATCAGTTCGCCCGCCTTATCCACGCGGATAGAGAACTCGTCACCGCGCTGGTATAAGCGCAGTGTTGTACCCGCCCAGTTTGCGGTATCGATTAATTTATTGGGGATCATATTATCTTTCGTCAGACTTTGTAGCGAACTACCTTCGGCAGCGCACAGGGGCTGATGGTGGTATGCAAAGCTATAATTCCATGCCTGCACCTGCGCTGCCGACCTGTTTGCGACAAGCTTATTTTGAGTGTCGCGCTGTTGTCGGTTTCTGAGCGATATGATCGAGCAAAACTGGAGGTCGATTTGGGAAGCGGGCGACCAGATCAAGTTCGCCGCCCATGGCCTGGATATAGCGGCGCAGCGTGGAGAGCAGCAAATCGCTGCGGCGTTCAATGCGCGAAATTGTGTCCTGCCCCACGCCCAGACTTGCGGCGAGATCCTGCTGGGTGTGCGCAACGGCCAGACGCAAGTCCTTGAGCGTAGCCAGTTCACCTGCGCGCTGTTCCACCTTTGCACGACGCTTGGGCGGCAACGCATCCAACACATCATTTAGATTTTTTGCCACGACTCTTCTCCTTTACCTGATTTACGACATTGGCAACATTCAGTGTAGCCAAATGTCCGTCCAACCTCGCGTCGGCACTGACGATCAGCTTTTTATAGAATCTTCGTTGATCCGCGCCACGTTTATCACCACCTACCAGAAGGATTGCTGCACGCTCGGTATCAAATGCAAACGCAACCCGCCATACGCCGCCTTCACAATCGAAACGCAACTCTTTCATGTTAGCGTGCTTTGAACCTTTGAGCGTATCCACCGTTGGCCTGCCCAAGTGGGGGCCGAATTCCTGAAGGAGTCGGGCGTGGGCGAGTAACTCATCCTGGATCGCATCACCCATAGCCTGAAACTCGGCGTGAAAATCATCATGAAAGAGTACGTTCCAAAGCATGACGAATTATGGCCTTAAATACATATTATTTCAAGAATGTGTGGCATATAAATACCAGACCGCAGCAGTGCAAGATTGGACGCAAATCTAGAAACGACCATGCACCTTCTGTTATTCAGCGTTTGACAGGGTAAAGAAATCAATCCGGGTGCGTCACTCCTCCACTGGTTACCTTAGAACCACCGCTGGTTGGTGGCACTTCTTTATCATTGGCTCGTGCGGCTTTTAAATGATACCAATACAAAAATGATGGACTTATAGCTGTCCACAGGTCCCGCTCCTGCTCCCAACTTGCAGGACGTTCAAGGCCCATCTGTTTTAGCAAATCATACCGGTACAGGTCGAAGCTACTTTTGACGAGATTGCCCCACTGTATGGCGTTAATAATTGCCATCCGGTATGCGCCCCACATGATTAGAATAGCCAGTCCGGCGATCCAGAGAGCAGGCAGTGTTTCAGTCAGCGCGGCAAATATGCAGTACACCATGAAGATCACTGCAGCGAGGTAAACCATGTTGATGGTGAAATCCATTTTCGCTCTGGCCGCGTTCAGTGCCTCCATATAGGCCTCCGGAATTATTGCAGATAAGCGTGGCCATAGCGGGATTGAGTCCATCCCATACATGACTGTAGAATAGGTTTCGAAAGCACGCATGACATTGCCGAATTCGGTTGGAAGCACCTGTCCACGTTTGTCCGGATAGTACACTCTCCGCTGAATTAATTTTTTCATATACATAAGCTCCGCCTCGGGAGACGGCTCTTTATTTTTCAATTCTTTTTCGTGCTTCTCCTCCATGTCTGCAATATCAGAACCTAGCTCATTAAATTTACGCTGTTGGCGTTTGAGGAGGAAAGTGTGTCGCAAGAGGTAATAACCTTCTAAAAAACGCACTAATGGGCTATTTGCAGCTAGCAACAGTACACCTAAAACCCAACTAATAAACAGGGCACATGGAATAGCCCAATCTTTTTGTGCCCATAGGCAAAGAAGGATATCTGATGCAGTCTGATGAAATAAAAAATAAACAACAGTAGCCGCAATGACAAAGAGCATGGAAGGAAAATAAAAGCCCAAGATAAAATCACTGCTGAATAGCTTAGCAAAATCTGTAAACATAATTTGTCCTTGGATCCATGTACATTCTAATTGTTTGGCAAGGTTTACGACCTAGCACGCATAGTAGACAAGCCCTTTATTTCTAATTATTTACTGGGTAAATCAGTACGATTTCCTGTGGTGGGCAGAACGGCAGCATCCCCTTCAAGGTCGTTTGGCACCTTTTTCTTCGCATTATCTTGATCCGGCTTGTGAGTTGGCCAGATTGGTCGAGCCGTTGGATCTCCTTCGAGGCCTGCATATCCCATGAGACGATATATACCGACTACCTGGCCCCTAGTGTGTTTCCTGATCCCCTTACATAAGCGCGCAAGCTCTGAGTAATTTGCTGCCACGTATACTTTAGTTCGGCCTGACTTGGCGACTCCTCCAGCGCCTTTCTTGCCGCGTTCAAGCACGGCGGCTGCCCGTTTCTTCCTCCGCCCCGCAGCAGCAGTCATAAACTGGATTTTTGTCATGGGTTTCTTGTGCATTTTCCACCTCCTGTGGGTTTACGTGCCCTTTTCGCGGAGATGGGAACGCTTGATTTATTGTGACTGTGAGCTCAATCTACTCCCTCCAACCACGCTTACCCTACGCCAGTATTAGGGTGAAAACAATATGCCAAACAGCCTATGCATTCGGGCCTGCGCGAACTATTGGTGGCCTATGCCGCAGCGTGATGTCCTGGCTCTACCGAGAGTTTCATTCCGACAGCCTTCAAAACTGCAAGCAGCGTTTTCAGTGTTGGATTTCCTTTGGCTGATAGTGCCCGGTATAGCGATTCGCGGCTAATTCCAGCTTCAGCGGCAACGGCACCAAGGCCACCATACGCGTCCGCAACCGTGCGTAGCGCAAGAAGACCGGCGGCGCGATCGTCGGGGTTGTCGAGCGACTCCATGGCAGCTTTTAAATACTCGACAGCCAATTCACGATCCGCACGCAGTTCGGCCACTTCGCGATCATAGTGAGATACAGCCGCTTTAAGTTTCTTGCTCATTATTGCCTCCGTTTCCAATCTTCCCAATATTCTTTGGCGGTCTTGATATCCGCAGGTTGCGACTTCTTGGTTCCACCGCACAGCAAAATCACGACCGTCTGACCATGTCGGCCAAAGTACACTCGAAAGCCTGCACCAAAGTGTTCTCGCAATTCCTGTACTCCTTCGCCTACCGGATCACAATCGCCAAAGTTTCCCGCCTCCAACCGTTTGAGGCGAACACGAATCTTGGCTTGCGCCTGTTTGTCTCGCAGCGACTGGAGCCAGTCTGTCAATGGCTCTTTACCCTCTTCGGTCTGATATCGGAACACTTCAATCATGGGAATAATGTAGCTTATAAGCTACCTTGTGGCAAGTTTTTGATCAAGTTAGGGCAGGCTTTGCTAATCAATCGGGAAGACTATGGCTTGTTTCAACCCCCACTGCCCCGCACCTACCCGCTCACAGAGAAAGAGGCAATATGCCAAACAGCCTATGCATTTTGGCTTGCGAAAGAACGATGACATAGCCTTGTTCATTGTCCCCACGTTACCAGCATGGCGAGCACAACGATTGCCATGACGCCGGTTGCAAGCCAGCCTAAAACCTTCAGCCGGCGCGAGATGACGAATGGACCCATGATGTCCGCTCGTATCGCCATCAGCATCATCACCACCATGATAGGCACAGCGACGACGCCGTTGATGACCGCGCTCCAGAACAGCGCCTTGATCGGATCGATGGAGGTGAAATTAAGTGCGACGCCCATGATGGTCGCGATGATAACGATCATGTAGAACCCTCTTGCCTGCAGGAACTGCAGGCCGAGCCCTATGCGCCATTTGAACGTCTCGGCGACCGCATAAGCTGCCGAGCCTGCGAGAACCGGTACGGCGAGCAGCCCGGTGCCGACTATACCCGCTGAAAACAACGCGAATGCGAAATCCCCCGCCAGCGGGCGTAGCGCTTGCGCTGCCTGAGTGGAAGTCTGAATATCAGTGATGCCTTGCACGTGCAGGGTCACGGCCGCCGTCAGCATGATGAAGAAAGCGACGATATTGGAAAATGCCATGCCAACGTAAGTATCAATTTTGATGCGCAGCAATTGCGCGCGAGCATGCTTGGGCGCTCTTAAAAGCGCTTTTTCATCAGGCGCCGCCCGCAGCTCCTCGACCTCCTGCGAGGCCTGCCAGAAGAACAGATACGGGCTGATGGTAGTCCCGAACACAGCCACGACCGCGACCACATAATCCGCTTTGAGCGACAGGATCGGCATGACCGTCTGATGCAACACCTCAACCCACGGAACCTTGACGACGAACACGGTCGCCACATAAGCCAGCAGAGCGAGGGTCATTACCTTTAATATCGGCGAATAGCGGGGAAAGGGAATGAAGACTTGCAGCACCAGGGAAAGTATCCCGAATGCAATCGAGTACCAGTGGGCAGACCCGCCGATCAGCAGTTGCAGCGCCGCGCCCATCGCGCCGATATCCGCAGCGATGTTGATCGTGTTCGCGATCAGCAGCAGCACGACGATGCCATACAGCAGCCAGGGAGGATAATGCCGGCGGATGTTGGCGGCGAGTCCGCGACCTGTCACCCGGCCGATGCGGGCGCTCACGGTCTGGATGCCGACCATCAGCGGAAACGTGAAGAATGCAGTCCACAGGATTCCATAGCCAAACCCGGCGCCGACCTGGGAATAGGTGGCGATGCCGCTCGGGTCATCATCGGCCGCTCCGGCGACAAGACCGGGTCCCAACTGACCCCACAGCGACCGCCTTTTGACCGGAGTTTGCTTGCTCACGGTTACTGGTTCCATTTTACGAAACTCCAAACCCGTTGCGATGGCATCATCGAGTGTCCATATTGTAGACTGATGTTACGCAGTCCGCAGAGCCTGAAGTTTGAAAAAGGCCTGAAGGGTTGCCTTGATGCCGGAAAAGCAGTTGTGGATGAAAATCCTTTTTAAGGTTTAATCGTCAACGCCAATCGCTGGCGCAACGCTTCAAACAGACAAATCGCAGTGGCGGCAGCGGCATTCAGTGATTCGACGGCGCCCGGCATCGGAATGGTGACCGGATGTGTCGCCAGCGCCCGCAACTCGTCAGACAAACCGGCGCCTTCGTTGCCCATCATGAATGCGACATTGCCGGTCAGATCACAATCGAACAGGCTTTGCGTGGCTTGCAGCGTCGTTGCCAGCAGCTTGCCGGGGAAATTCGTCGCCACGTCCTTCAAATCCTGCTGCTGATGAATCGCGAGGCAGAAATGCCCGCCCATCGCCGCGCGCAGCACTTTGGGCGACCAGGCATCGGCGCAAGCCGGCGACAGAAACACGGCATCGCAGCCTGCCGCAGCAGCCGATCTCAACATCGAACCCAGATTACCGGGATCCTGAATCGCTTCCAGCAACAACGCGAAGCGGGCTGTTTTGACTTCAGCTTGCGGCAAATCGATCAGCGCAAGAATACCTGTGGGCGTTTTAAGCTCGGAGAGTTCGCTGAACAACCTGTCATCCAGTTGTGTGACGGGCACGGCGATGAGCCGCGACAATAACGCGGCGATTTCATCATCCTGCAACGCGGCCGCGTTCAGCAAGACATGAAGTGGCTGAAAACCCGCATTCAGATATGCCGACAGCAAATGCGTGCCATCCAGCAAGGTCTTGCCGGCCTTGTTGCGGCTGCGTGTCGACGTTGTGAGCTTGACGAGTTCTTTATAAAATGGATTGTCGCGCGACTGGATGAGCTTCATGTTGCCAATATCAGGATAGTTGATGAACGGGGACGGCCCCGGCAGACGGCTCATTGTACCGCGCCGGCAGAAATCAATCCGGCATTTGGCGCAGGGAAGAATGCTAGAATGACCACCGGACTCGTTAACCCGGCGGATGAACCATCATGAATCTCCAGCCTGTTCCTGTTGAAAACATCCCGCTTGGCAGGCCTCTGCCCTGGCGGCTTTATGATCGCAACGGCTACATCGTATTTGCGCGAGGAGAAATGGTTTCCAGTCGCGAACAGCTGGAGAGTCTGCAAGCTGGCGGCTTGTTGCAGGACATTGACGCGCCGCCGCTAACCCGTGAAACGGGAGACTGGGCCGAGTTCAAGGAAATCGCACCGTCGGGTGTTTTTCCGCCATCGGGCATCAAGCCGCAGATCGGTGAACTGGTGCAGCTCCATCTGCCCAACCAGAATCCACATCGTTATTTTTACGCGCGCCTGATCGGCTACATCAGGAACGTAAGCATACTGGTGACCAGGCCCGCAGGAAATACGTTCATCCCGGTTGAAGGCGAACTGGTGGAAGTGCGCATGGTGACCGGCAGTCATATCTATGCGTTCAGGGCGGCGATCCAGCGTCTTTGTATCAGCCCTGTCCAGTACCTGCATCTGGATTACCCGCTCGAGGTGCGCATGCAGGAACTGCGCAAATCGCCCTGGGTCCGTGTGAGTCTGGGCTTGACCGTGACCGATGCAGAAGGCGCCCGCGACACCGCCCGTCTGGTCAACCTCAGCTTCGAGGGGGGACGGCTCCATGCGCGGCCTGCCCTGGGAAAACCGGGTGACACCCTGCGGTTCTCGATTCATGTGACCATGGATGAGCTCAAATCCACGCTGAATTTCGATGCAACGATCCTGCATGTGCATGTGCCGGAAGCCGGTCAGATAATGGAATCCAACCTGCTGGAATACGGCGTCAGTTTTAACAATGTTCCCGCTGCGGACGCGCTCTGGCTCAGGGCGCTGGTCTACCGGCATATTGCCGAAGGAGACAGGGTCTGAGATCGCACAGCTCATACTGCAAAGCGGCCCAACCATGAAGAAAATCCTGCTGGTCATGCTGTTTTTCTCCTCTGCACTGTCGGCCAGGGCCGAAGACGGTGCATCGCTTGCCTTATCGTCCACAAGGGCCGAAGACGGAACAGTGCTCGCTACAGCCTTCCAGCTTGAAGTCAAACCCACGCTTGATGTACCTGAACCGGAGCAGGCGCGCTATGCGGCTTTGCTGGAATCCGCACTGGCTGGTGCTGCGATTCCGCTCATCCGATCCCAGTATCTGGTGATGGTAGACAGCAACCCGCACGTACAAGCCATCTTCATATATTGGCTGGATGCCCGGGCACCAGCAGACTTTCTGTCATCATCAGACCGTTTTCGCTTTATCGGTGCCTCTCCCGTATCGTCCGGAAAGCCTGGGCGATACGACTATTTCACCACGCCGCAGGGCGTGTTCGCACATACACTTGAGAACAAGGATTTTCGCGCCGAAGGCACCCAGAATGTCCTTGGAATACGGGGCTTGGGCCTCAAGGGCATGCGTGCTTTTGATTTTGGCTGGGTAGAGGCAGAGCGAGGCTGGGATAGCGGCAGAACAAGTCTGATGCGTTTGCTGATCCATGCGACAGACCCCGATTATCTCGAGCAACGTCTGGGCGTGGCGATGTCGAAAGGATGCATACGCATACCCGATACGCTGAATATCTTCATCGACCGCTTCGGCATTCTGGATGCCGATTATGAACTGGCGCTGGCGAACGGAGAAAAGCTGTGGATGCTGCGTCCTGACCGGACTCCCACGGCATGGTCCGGTCGCTATCTGGTCATCATCGATTCCGGCAGTACAGAACGTCCCGCCTGGTCGCCGACACCCGCAGCCCGTCTGCGCACGCAAGGACAGCAATAGCTTAAACAATCACCAGCTGGCTTTTCCCTCCGGCCTGTCGCTGCACCAGAATTCTGGTCGAGATCCGTTCGGTCATTTCCTGCACATGCGAGATGACGCCTACCTTGCGCCCCATGGCCTGCAAGCCATCCAGCGCATCCATCGCGACAGACAACGTTTCAGGATCCAAACTGCCGAAGCCTTCGTCGATAAACAGCGATTCGACGCGCACCCGGTTCGATGACAGCGAGGCTAAGCCCAGCGCCAGTGCTAATGACACCAGAAAGGATTCGCCACCGGAGAGCGAATGCACCGAGCGCAGCTCTCCGCCCATATCCTGATCGACTACCATCAGTGCCAGCGTATCCACAATGCGCTCCAGGCGGTAGCGGCGGGACAGCTCTTCAAGATGCCGGTTGGCATAGCCCAGCAAGACGTCGAGGGTGAATTGCTGCGCGTAATTGCGGAATTTTTTGCCGTCCGCTGAACCGATCAGCTCGCTCAGTTGCGCCCAAAGCCTGCGGGTAGCTTCCTGTGCTTCGATCACGGCCAGCATGGATGATGATTGCTCACGACGCGCCTTGTCCTGTGCGATTGACAATTGCAAGGTGGTGGCCGTCTCGCGTGCTGTCTGCAGCTCTTCTTCCAGCAGGATGAGCTTATCCCGAACAACTTCCGCGCTATATTCTGCCGGACGATTCTTCTCGATTAAATTTCTTTGCGCATGGCGTTCTTGCAGTATAGATTTTAAATTTTGTATTGATGATTCAATTAATTGCAGCTGCTTCCTCTCGTTATTTATCCAGTCTGCGGCGAACGAGAGCAATACCTTCAATTGCTCTGTCGTGATGAGCGGATTACCTTGGTTGAACTGACTGAGCCATTCCGCAAGTGTGGTGTCAGCCGCATCATTTTCCTGCCTTAGAGTTGCGAGCCGGTTGCCTGCCTGTTCCAGCGCCTCATGGCAGCGGGTTTTGGCAAGTGCTGATTGTTGCCTGATTTCCTGCTGCCCGGCCAGGCCGGTTTTAGCAGCGGCAACCGATGCGGCCAGTTCGCTCTGAATCTGGCTGACTGGTTTTCCGCCAAACAAGGCGCTGCGATTGATTTGAATCTGCTCGATGTCGGCACAGCTTTCGGCAAACGCGATGGTAGTCCGGCAGGCTTCCTCGCCGGCACGGGTTAAGCTGTCCAGTTGCGCCGCGTAAGCTGTCTCCAGCTTGCCTGTTTGCACCTGATACTCGGCCAGCTGACGCCCTTGCGCATGCCATTGCCCGACTTCGGATTGGCGTTTTGCATGGAAATCTTCAGGCGCATTGCGCCATGCCTGCATCCATTCCCGCTTTTCGAAAGCGCCATCCAGCTCGGTGAGTGTGGCTTCAAGACGATGTGCGGTATCAGCCTGTTTTTCCGCCACTGCCGCGCATTCAGCATGCGCTTTGGCCAAACCGGCAAACGCCGCCGTTACGGCATCCTTGCAAAGCGCATGTTGCGCGACCGTCCTGTCGCATTCAGCCTGCGCGCCGTCACGGCCAGACGCAGCTTCTCGTTCAGCATTCTCTTCTTCTGCTATCGCCTGCAATGACAGGCGCAGGGTCTGCTGTTGGCCGGCAAACCAGTCGGTTAGCTTGTTAACATTAAACTCGCGTAGCGATTCGTTTGCTCCCTCGCCCGTATGCGGGAGAGGGTTGAGGAGAGGGAAACGAACATGGCCGGTTTCATTTTCAGGGTTAGCAACATTGCCATGGTCGTTGGATGCAAGCGCTTCAAGCTCTGCTGCCAGAGCGTGAGATTGCCACGCCGCCTGAGCAATCATAATCGCATCAATCAGCCTGAGCAGTTGGCAGGCTATGCTCTCCTGTTGACGGCGACTGCCGGCAGCGACGGTTTGATGTGTTGTTTGCTGATGCTGCAACTGCTGCATCTCCCACCTGCAGCGAGTCACTTCGGCTTGCAGATTCGCCAGCATGGCGTGCAAGCGCGGGGCTTCGCTGCTAAAGGGATGATCCAGCGCGCCACAGACCGGACAGGCTTCATTTTCTTCGAGGGCTGCGCGCAGCGTTTCGACCTTCTCACTGCATGCCGCCTCCGCCGTCTTGAGTGAGCGCTCGGCCTGCGCAAGAGCGGACGCGGCAAGCGGCATACGCTCTGCCAGCTCTGTCAGTGCAGCTTCAGCCTGACGAAGACTGTCTTGCAGCTGCCCCGCCTCACTATTGAGCTTCCATTGCGCGGACAAATTCGCCGCCAGCTCACGCCATTGCTGTTCAGCCGACAATAGCAGCTCGCGCCTGTTATCGGCTGCCTGTTTGCGTGTCAGCCGTGCAGGAACATCGAATCGGGCCAGTTTTTCCTGTAATAGCGTGCGCCGGCTTGCGGCCTGATTCATGGCATGTTCGGCGCGTTCCAGTTCGGCATCAGCCGACACCCCGAGGATGGACAGCTGAGATTCACGCTGCCGCAAAGCGGCAAGTTCGGCTTCGATGCTTGTTTTCTGCTGCGCAAGCCGCGATGATTGAACGAGCAGCGTATCCCAGCGCGGCCAGCTATCGGCCAGGTTTTTAAGGTGCTGATGTTCGGCCAGCCAGTCTTCAGTCTTCTGCTGCGCGAGCCGCGTTTGCCGGCGTTGCTGCTCATTATCCTCAAGCACCTGCCGGGCGCAGGTTTCGGCAACAATTGCCGCTTCATGGATTTGCTGCACCTGACGATGTAGCGGCACAAGCGTATCAAGCCGGGTGTCGAGCGCCCTGGCCTGTTCAAGATCAGGCGCAGCAGAAGTTTGCTGTTGCTCGGCCGCCATCAGGTTATGACGGGCAAGCGTATGCGATTCATCGGCTGATCGCAATGCCAGTTCAGCCTGTTCGAGATTGCTCTCGCCCTGGCTGATGACCTGCTGTTGCCGCAATATTTCCGCCGCGATGCGCTCACATTCGGCCAGCAGGTTACGGGCGGATTGCACCCCTTCGATGCGCTCAAATTCAGTTTTGCGCGGTGCTGCGGCAAGTTTCACAAGCTGCAATTTATCCAGCTCTATTTGTGCCTGCTGTTCGCCCAGACGCGCTTTTTCCAATGCTTCATGCCAGCGCAATTGGCCGTCAAGCGTGTTTTTGCGCGATTCCAGTGCCGCGAGTGCATCATTCGCCTGTTGACTGTTCACATCGAGCTTGTCACGTTCATCCGCAGCTAACGGCATCTGATCGGCGAGCCGGTCATTCAGACGCGCCAAAGCGGCCTGCTCGATTTTGGCGCGTTCATAGGCGCGTTTGGAAATGGCGGTGTAGATGACGATGCCGGTCAGTGTTTCGAGCAGTTCACCGCGCTCGTTGTCGTCCGCCTTGAGGAAGGCGGAAAATTCGTTTTGCGCCAGCAACACCGAACGGGTGAATTGTTCAAAAGAAAGCCCGATGCGTTGCACGATCTCGGCTTTTACCTCCTTGTTGGTGCCACCTATAGGCTGCAAACCGGGCAGACGCTTCAGGGTCATTTCCAGCGACTGAAGTTTGCCATCCATTCTGGATCTTGAACGCCGCACGCTCCAGCGGGCACGGTAATCCTGACCATCGTTGCCGACGAAATCCACTTCGGCGTAACCCTCTGCAGCACCGCGACGCAGCAAGGTTCTTGTGTCGTGCGGCGTCACCGTCTCCCCTGTCACGTCAGGCAGCTTGGTACCGGTGCTTCCCGCCCTCAACAGGCGCGGGGTGTCGTCATACAACGCCAGGCACAGTGCATCGAGCAAGGTACTCTTGCCTGCCCCCGTGGGGCCGCTGATCGCAAACAGCCCTGCGGACACCAACGGTTCCTCGGTGAAGGGAATGTCGAATTCGCCTGCCAGGGATGCCAGGTTTTTGCCGCGTATAGCCAGTATTTTCATATACTTAAATCCGGCTCTGAAAGTAGTTCGGCAAATGCGGCGAGTTGTGCGGCAGGTGCTTCACTGCCGAATCTGCTCTGAAAAAGTTGTCTGAATATATCCTCCGGCTGCAAACGGTTCAGATCGTCGAGCGACATGGGGGTGATCACACCGGCGGTTTGTTCGGCAACGCTGGTTTCAATCCTGGCCAGACGCACGGGTTTGTTTTCCAGCGCCGCTTCAATGCGGGCGCGCAAACCGGGTTCAGGCATATCCAGCCGCACACGCACCTCCAGATAAGGGTGGGTGTGTACCTCGGCCGATGCAGGCAAATCGAGGGCGGCCAGTTGAGCCAGCACCTCTTCCACCGGCGCAGGTTGTTTGGGGATGCGCAGCAGATCGACGCTACGGGGCACATGAATTTCGCTGATCCCTTGTACCGATTCGCCATCGAGATCGACGCGCAAGACCTGGTGTGTATAGTCGATTTCCGCAAACGACATCGGCAGCGGGCTGCCGCAATAACGCAGATGTTCATGGCGGCCCACGCGCTGCGCCAGATGCAGATGCCCGAGTGCTGCATACGCGATGGCGGGATCGAACATGCTGGCTGAGAGCGCTTCAGCGCCGCCGATCACGATGCGCCGTTCGGATTCAACCGAGACTTCACCGCCCACCATGTGGCAGTGCCCGAGTGCGATGATGGCTTGTCCTGCCTTACGGCGTGACTGTGCCAGTTCGAAGGCCTGCCGGTATAACTGCGCCACCCCTTCCATATAAGCATCGCCTGTCGTCTCAACGCGCGGCACGTCCCCCGGGCGCAGAAAGGGTATCGCCAGACACCAGGCCGCGATGTCCCCGTTGCGATCGTGCATCGGCACCACCAGCGGTTCGAGATCAATCTCGCCATCGCTGGTGCGCCGGATATGCCCGACCACAGTGGTGTCGAATTCTTCCAGCAGCGGCCCGGCCGCTTCCAGCCTTCCGGCTGAGTCATGATTGCCCGCAATGATGATGATATTCAAGAGCGGTGCGCGCAGTTTGGCCTGCTGCAGAAAACGATAGAACTGTTTTTGCGATGCCGCAGAGGGATTTGCGTTGTCGAAGATGTCGCCCGAGATCAGCAAGCCTGCCGGCTGTTCGCGGGTTAAGGTGTCGAGCAGCCAGTCTAAAAAGCACTGATGCTCATAGGTTCGCTCAAAACTGTGCAGGGTCTGGCCCAGATGCCAGTCCGATGTGTGCAAAAAACGCATGCTTGTCCGTTCGTGATGTTTGTGTTGCCTGGCTGTCGCCTGATTTTCCGGCATGGTCGTGGAAGGCTGATGAATCCTGACGAGGATGGCAATAATACCACCCTTCCTGTTGCGATTGCCGATCCGGCTGCTGCCGTAAACCAGTCTTGCATTACTCGTAACATATTGATTAAATTGACGGGATAATTACCAATAAAGATTAACATATCTATATCAATCAAACAGTTACAAATAGTACACAAATGCAGTCCGACAGGCTGCTAGAATGAGTTCCGGCTGATCCGTTCCGGTCCGTTCAGGCAGCACCATGCCTCAGCAACATCAAACAGGAGGGTAAGACATGATCCGCAATCCGATTGATATCGCAAGCCGCGTAAGCCCGGAACTATCCGGCCTTATTGAAACCATAATCAACAATCTGGAAACCGACGATCCGGTAACGCTTGCCTCGATCCGTTCATTCATCACGCATGATTTTCCTGCCGAAATCAATGAAACTGAACAGATGCACCACTTCGACATTGGCGAATCGATGATTGACGAACTGGATGCGCTGATCGAGGAGTTTGGAGAATCGGCGGCGGCGCCAGATTTTGTATCTGCCTTTGCCAGCGAAGCGCTGTCAAGAGTGATAGAGACCGTCGTGAACGATGAGAACCGGGAAAATACCGCGACTCTCGCAACAGTCAGGGACGCGATAACCGGCGGCCTGACCGGTCGCATGATCGGCGATGGCGTTCTGGATGAAGACGAGGACGACTGGCTGATATCTGAAATCGATGACCTGATCGGGCGTTTCGGCGCCGATGCCACGGCTGAGGGTTTTTTGCGCTACGAATAGCCGCCGGAACCAACGTTACCGGCACGATCCGGCAGCTGCTTCGTCCGGCTTAAATCCTGGCCTGGCTGATTAGAATAACTTACCGGCTCTCAGTCGCCCGAAGGCCATACACTGAACGGGAAAGGTATCTGCTCTGCGGCAAAAGTCAGGAAATCAACAATTTGCTGAAAGTAGCGCCCCAGGCTGCGGCCAAATTCGACTAATTGTTTATTAGGTACGCCGGTCAGCAACACCATCACAAATTGAAAGACGGCGACGATAAACAGCAAGGTTCCTGCCACCTGGTACGCCAGCGCCATCAGCAGCATGAACAGTCCGCGCATCCATATATTTCGCGAATTTGTAGTTATAACGGGATTATCGTTCATGGCCTGTTCTCCTGTAATGGTCAACCTGCTCGGCAAGTTCGTGCAGCGCACCGGATATCTTCACCGGGTAATCATATGGCTCTTGAAGTTGGCGTAGCGGCTCCGGCAGCCGGGCAAGGCTGTCTGCCGCGTGGCTGCGGATATCATCCAGCGTCCTCGCGGCTGCCAAACGCTGCCCTGCGCGCATCACCGGCAGGATAAGCGGTTCGCACGAAAGCTCACCCTCTCCTCCTGATATCTGATCCACATCAAGGGTCACGACATCCGCTGCCATGCGTCCATCAATATCGTAGCTGCGGTACACCTGCTTGCGCCCGGGCCAGGTCTGTTTGCCTTCGGAACGCTTGCGGCGCGCACGGCCGGCATATTCCTGGAGTTTGTAGGCGCAGTCGAGATAGGGCACGTCGCTCGATGTATCCATGCGCGTGCCGATGCCGAATCCGTCCACCGGCGCACCCGAGGCCAGCATGTCGCGCAGCGCATATTCGTCCAGATCGCCGCTAGCGAAGATCGTGACATAAGGGAGTCCGCCTGCATCCAGGATTTTCCGCACCTGGCAGGCGTGATCGGCAAGGTTACCGGAATCGATGCGCACCCCCTTGATACGTATGCCGGCGCTCGCCAACTTAGTTGCCAGCGCCACCACCTTGCGCGCAGCAGCTTCGGTGTCGTAGGTGTCGATCAAAAGCACCACGTTGTCCGGCTGGGCACGGGCGAAGTGCTCGAAGGCCAGCATCTCATCATCGTGTGCCTGCACGAAGGACGGCGCCATCGTGCCGAACAGCGGGATGCCGAACTGCATGCCGGCCAGCACCGTCGATGTGCCGGTAAAACCGGCGATATAGCTGGCACGTGCCGCCAGCAGCCCCGCTTCCGAACCATGTGCGCGGCGCAGCCCGAAGTCCACCAGCAGTTTGTCCGGCGCCACAAGCTTAATGCGCGCCGCCTTGGATGCGATCAGCGTCTGCAAATTCAGCAGGTTAATCAGCCGCGTTTCCACCAGTTGCGCCTCTGCAATCGTTGCTGTCACGCGCAGGATCGGTTCGTTCGGAAAAAACACCGTGCCTTCCGCCATCGCATGCACATCGCCGGTGAAGCGCAGCGCTTCCAGACTGGCGATAAAATCCTTGCTGAAGCGGCCGGTGGATGCCAGCCATGACAGTTCTTCCGGCGAGAAATGCAAATCTTCCAGAAATTCCAGCACCTGTTCGAGGCCGGCCGCCATCAGGAAGCCGCGCCCGGGGCGCAACTTGCGCACGAAGAACTCGAATACGGCGACCTCCTCCATGCCTGTGTCATGATAGCCCTGCAGCATCGTGAGCTGGTACAGGTCGGTGAGCAGCACGCTGCCCATCAGATTCATCGGGGGGTTCATCCGGCAACCCCTTGCAGGGTGATGCATTGCGCGCCAAGCGCGATCATTTCCTCCACTGCGCGCTGTCCGTCACCGGGCCGGACATCCACCGCCCGGATCGCATCGGTCAGAACAAACACCTGATAGCCAAGTTGCAGGGCATCGCGCGTCGTATTGAGCACGCAGTAGTCGGTGGTGAGCCCGCCGATGAACAGGCGGCTGATGTTGGCAGCGCGCAGGCGACTATCCATATCTGTGCGCAGAAACGACGAGTAGGCATCCTGTTCCACTGTAATCGCCTTGGAGATGATGACAGTGGAAGGCGGCAACTGCAGCGCCGCAGCGAACTCCGCGCCGCGTGTTCCTGCCACGCAGTGCGGCGGCCAGATACCGCCCTGCGTGCGGAAGGAGCAATGATGCTCGGGATGCCAGTCACGCGTGGCAAACACCGGCAGGTTCCGCGCTGTGAAAATTTTCAGGTAACGGTTGAGCACCGGCACCACTTCGTCGCCGCGCGGCACTGCCAGGCTGCCGCCGGGCAGAAAGTCGTTCTGTACGTCCGTAACCAATAGTGCGTCGCCCGGCTGCAAGTCATTTCGTTTCAGTAAATTCATATCCACCTCATCACTAAAATGCGTTCAGCCTTTAATGCAGATCAGCGGAACCAGACGCGCGACCTTGCGCGCCAGACCTGCACCATCTGCCGCATCCACGACCGCGCTGACATCCTTGTATGCGCCCGGCGCCTCCTCGGCAACCCCGCGCAGCGAAGGACTGCGGATTAAAATCCCGCGTCCGGCAAGTTCATCGACCACGTTACGTCCACCCCAGTTGCGCAGCGCCTGATGGCGACTCATCGCGCGCCCCGCCCCGTGACAGGCGGAGCCGAAAGCGGTCTGCATGCCCAGCTTTGTTCCGGCCAGAATATAGGAGGCCGTGCCCATGCTGCCCCCGATCAGCACCGGCTGGCCGCTGCTCTGAAACGCCGCGGGCAGATCGGCATGCCCGGGACCGAAGGCGCGCGTCGCCCCCTTGCGATGCACGAAAAGTTTCTTCAGATGTCCGTCCAGCTTGTGTTCCTCGACCTTGCAGGTGTTGTGCGACACGTCATACAGCAGCGGCAACTCTGCCCTGGGCAATATCCTGGAGAACACCTGTCGCGTCAGATGGGTGAGGATCTGGCGGTTGGCCAGCGCACAATTGATGCCTGCGCGCATCGCGCCCAGATACTCCTGGCCCAGCGGTGAATTGATCGGCGCACAGGCCAGCTCGCGGTCAGGCAGTTCGATGCCGAAACCTGCGGCCGCCATCACCATTCGTCTCAAAAATTCCGTACCGATCTGGTGGCCCAGCCCGCGCGAACCGCAATGGATACTGACCACGATATCACCCGGTTTCACGCCGAATGCTGCGGCGATATCAGGCTGGTACACATCCGTCACCTGCTGGATTTCCAGGTAATGGTTGCCGGAGCCCAGCGTGCCCATCTCATCGCGCTGGCGCTTTTTTGCCTGTTCGGAAACCTGTGCAGGATCGGCGCCTTGCATGCAGCCACCCTCCTCGATGCGTTCCAGGTCGCCCGGCGTACCGAAACCGCGCTCCACCGCCCAGCGGGCACCGCCGCGCAGCATCGCATTCATCTGTTTATCATCCAGCCGGATTGTGCCTGTACTGCCCATGCCTGCCGGTATCGCGTGATACAGCGCATCGGCCAGCCGCTCTTGCACAGCATGGATGTCTTCGGCATTAAGGCCTGTATGCAGCGTGCGCACGCCGCAGGAAATATCGAAACCCACCCCGCCTGCCGACACCACTCCGCCCGCGTCGGCATCGAATGCCGCCACGCCGCCGATCGGGAAGCCGTAGCCCCAGTGCGCATCCGGCATCGCAAAGGATGACCTGACGATACCCGGCAACATGGCCACATTGGTGACCTGCTCATAGACCTTGGCATCCATCTCGCGCATCAGCGCTTCACTCGCAAAAATGACGCCCGGCACGCGCATTTTTCCGAACGGCCTGATCTGCCATTCGAATTCAGATTTGTGTTCAAACAGGGCGATATCCATGACAATTCCTCCGGTTCACTACACGTCCACCACACACTGGGCGAGCCAGCCGCCGTCCGGCAGTTGCGCCACCTTGAGTTCGGTATAGGTAGCGCCTTTCACTTCGACGGCCGGGCGGTGGCGCATAACTTCAAGCGGCTCTCCCCATACTTTTGCTGTCAGATGGCTGCCCTCCAGATGCACGTCGAAGCGGCTGAACAACATGTTGCGCGTCGCCATCTCGTAAATCAGCGCATTGAGCCAGTCCGCCAGCAGCAACTCGGCATCGGGCGCATCGCAACAAATCCGGATCATATCCGGATGAGCCACATCTGCCGGGTCGGTAACCACCGCAGTCAGTGCTAATGCGGCCTGCTCGAACGCCTCTGCCATCGTCGCCCCCAGGCCGCGAACGCCAATATCAGCCTGATGAGAAAAGTGTTCCCAGCGTTTCATGTTAAATTAAAACAAACAGTTACGGAGTGTAATAAAAGTATTTTCACAGCACATTGCCGCCAAAAGACGATGCCACTTCCGCGCGTAACGATGCCAGATCCGAACCCTGGTAGCGCGGCGAATGATGCATCGTTATGACGCAGCCTGCACCTGCGGCACGGGCGATTTCGCCGCTCTGGCGTGCGGTCAGGTGAAACTTGCGCCGTCCATGTTCGGCGTCACGCTCAAGAAATGTCGCCTCGATAAACAGCAAGTCGGCATCAAGCGCCAATCCGCTAATGCGTGCCACGTTATCCTCACACCATGCGACATCGGTGACGTAGGCGATTTTCTGGCCGGGCACGATATGTAACGCGGGCTTCAGTTCTGCAAGCGCCATCAGCCGCTCATGCTCAACACCGCCCTCGCGCCATGCCACAAGTATCGTCCAGTGTTCAGGTTCGCGGCGCAACACCGCCTGTTTCAATTCATGCAGCCAGGCGCCCACCGGCAGGCCGAGATCCTGCAGACGGTTTTTCCAGACATTGACATGCACCGACTCCTCCAGCGCATAGGCCACGCAACGAATACCGCCATGATCGAGCAAGGCGTAGCGCACCTGCATCGCCGGCTCACTCAGCAGCACGTTGCCAGGGAAAACTACAGGCGTTTCATCTGCACGAAGAAACATGCTGCGGCAGTGGAAGCTGGCGCGCAGCCCTGCGCCGTCGTCGTCCAGTTCGGTGACATGTAACGTAAAGTCGGAGTCGTAGTTTTGCACCAGATTCCAGGTGTAGCCGTGCAGCCTGTGCTCCACCTGCGCGACAAAGCCTTTCGGGCCGAACAGATATAAAGCCTTGTCCCGTCCCAGCAGCATGCGCAGCAGCCAGTCGAAGCCGATGAAATGATCCATGTGGGCATGGCTGACAAAAACATGGCTGATGCGCATCAGTTTGCGCGGCGGCAGCGCCCTGATATCGCCAAGATCAAACAGCAGCGCGCGCTTGTCGAACAGGCAGTCGACGAACAGCACGGGGTCCCCGGCTGAACCGTTAACCAGAGCGGGATGAAAAGTCGGATGCATGACGCTCCGATCCGCCGCCTCAGTGGCGGGAGTCCATTTCCTTCTTCTGTTCGCGCGAGACGAGCGTGGAGAGTTCGCTCAACTCTTCGGCCAGCAATGACAGCAAATCATCCAGCGCCACGATGCCGATCAGCGCACCCTGTTCGTCCACCACCGGCACGCGCCGCACCGCCTTGTCACGCATCAACTGGATGGTTTCAAACACGCCGGTCGTTTCCAGAACGGTTGCCGGTTTCGGCAGCATGATGTCGCCTACGGTGATGACCGACGCATCAAGCTGTGTTGCCATCACCTCTACGACCAGATCACGGTCGGTGACCAGACCAACCGGATGGCGCTTGCCTGATACCTCCCTGACCACCACCAGCGCGCCGACATGATGAGATCGCATCAGTTTGGCGGCCTCTTGTACCGTCGTGTCGCGCTGCACGATAAGCACTTCACGGTTGCAAATTTCTCCGATAGCCATGATTCATTCCTCCAGACAAGTTGAACACAGCGGCGGGCACCCCGCCTCCCAAAACACCCCTATAACAGCACCGGACGATCCGGCATTTCATTGGGCTTGTCATGGCGCGCCGGAAAGTGGTGCGTCAGATGTTCACCCACGGCATGGATTCCGGCGATCACACCGGCTTCAAAATGGCCCGCACGAAATGCAGCTTCCATTTCGTGGCAAATCGCCTCCCAGACTTCTGTTCCCAACCTGACATGAATGCCGCGATCGGCGATGATCTCGACATCCCTGTCCGCCAGCAACAGATAGATCAGCACGCCGTTATTGTGTTCGGTATCCCATACACCAAGGTTGGAAAACACCTCGATCGCGCGTTGTCCGGCTGTCTGCCCCGCCAGCAACGGCGCCAGATCCAGGGCACCCTCTACCGCGAAACGTATCTGTCCGTCGTGCAGCGCTTCCGTCTCGCGAATCGCGTGCTCAATCGCCTCCAGCGACAGGTGTGGAAAAACGCGCCGCACCGACGCACGGCCGGTCGATAAATGCGTCATGATTCGTTTTAAATTCATCACCATCGCCCCGAAGCACCGCCACCACCAAAACCGCCGCCACCGCCGCCGAATCCCCCTCCGAAGCCGCCCCCGCCACCCGGTCCGCCTATATAACCGCCGCGCCCGCTGCCCAGCAGCACGAACACGAAAGCCGCAATACCTGCCAGCAACGCGATGACCCCCGATGCGATCACCAGCCAGGCCAGCACGCCCAGCACACCGCCCACCAACATCGCTGCAGGCAGGCGGCCGATCAGTGCGCGCAACATGCCGCCCAGCGCGACTGCAATTACGAAACCGATAAACATCAACGATTCGAAGTCCTGTTTACCGGCAGCGCGTCTCGGTGGCGGCGGCAGGGGTTCGCCGTTGATTACCTGCATCATCGCCGCGATGCCCGTATCAACCCCTTGATAAAACTCGCCGCTTTTGAAATGTGGGACTATGATTTCGTCGACTATCCGGTGCGCGGTTGCATCGTTGAGCACGCCTTCCAGCCCATAGCCCACCTCGATGCGCAGTGTATGATCGTCCTTTGCGACGAGCAGCAGCGCGCCGTCATCCACACCTTTGCGCCCGAGCTTCCACGCATCGACCACGCGTATGCCGAACTGTTCGATGCTTTCTGGCTGGGTGGTGGGCACGATCAGCACGGCTATCTGCGCGCCCTTCTGCGCCTCAAAGGCGGCCAGCCGCGCGTCCAGCGCCTGAGTCTGTTGCGCGTCCAGGGTTGCGGTCAGATCGGTGATGCGCCCGGACAGCGTTGGCACAGCCACCTCGGCGTGCGCGAGTCCGGTCAGCAACAGCGCAAGCAACAAGACTCGCGCGCCCAGGGTTTTCATTTTGCGGGTGGTGCCGTCTTGGGTACTGCAAAATCCACGGTCGGCGCGTGAGAAATCGCCTGTTCATTTTCCACCGTGAAGGATGGCTTCACGGTATAGCTGAACAGCATCGCGGTCAGGTTGCTCGGGAAAGAACGCACCGCGATGTTGTACTCCTGCACCGCCTGGATATAGCGGTTGCGCGCCACGGTGACGCGATTTTCCGTGCCTTCCAGCTGAGCCTGAAGATCGCGGAAATTGGCATCGGATTTAAGTTGCGGGTAATTCTCCGTCACGACCAGCAGACGGCTCAGTGCAGAAGTCAGCTGCCCCTGTGCTGCCTGGAATTTGGCGAATGCCTGCGGGTCGTTTATAAGTTCAGGGGTTGCCTGGATACTGCCGACACGGGCGCGGGCTTCGGTGACGCCCAGCAGCACTTCTTTTTCCTGCGAGGCATAGCCTTTGACGGTGTTCACCAGATTGGGGATCAGATCGGCGCGGCGCTGATACTGGTTGAGCACTTCCGCCCAGGCAGCCTTGATCTGCTCGTCGGTCGTCTGGAAAGTGTTATAGCCGCAGCCGCTCAGCAGCAAGGTGATCAAAAATATCCGTAAGATACGCATCATCATTCCCCCGGTTAGCAGTGACTTCGCACATGCATCATCGTGCCTGGTCAATGTTGCTTTATAAATAAATATAACGGCGGTAACTATAGCACTAAAAAATACAACTGACAGACGCTCGGGACAGTAAAATACCCGCTGCCTGTTCATCCACGCGCCAAGACGTGGCAAGTGTCTGCGCTTGCGAACAATTATCAGGGAGAGCCTCAATTGAAAACAGTTGTAATTCGCGATGTAATGACAAGCAGCGGCGTGACATTCGGCACCAGCGGCGCGCGCGGTCTGGTAAGTGCGATGACAGACGAGGTGTGCGCCGCCTATGCGGCTGCATTCCTGTCGGTGGTAAGACTGTCTTTTAATGTGACGCGCGTGGCACTGGGCATGGATTTGCGCCCGAGCAGTCCGCGCATCGCGGCGGCTTGTGCGGCAGCCCTGCTTGATGCGGGCATCCTTGTAGACAACTGCGGCGCACTGCCGACCCCGGCCTTGGCGTTGTATGCCCAGAACGAGGGCATCCCGGCCATCATGGTGACGGGCAGCCACATCCCGTTCGACAGGAACGGCATCAAGTTTTATCGTCCTGACGGTGAAATCACCAAGTCCGACGAATTGGCGATCGCAGATGCCAGCGTGCAATTGAATGAAGGCGGCGGCGAGCTGCCACCCATCAATCCCGCAGCAGTTGAACAATATGTGCAGCGCTAT
>JAUSNM010000022.1 GCA_030645535.1 Gallionella sp.
GATGTTTCTGCCAGTTGTAGGTCATCTGCACCCGGGCCAGAGTCTCTTCAACTTCCTCTGCATGACCGATTGAGGCCCACAGGCAGCAGGCAAATAAAATGCTCCGCGTTATCTTCATCGCATTCCTGTATTCGATCGCCATGCTGCGGGGCGCGCATTATAAGCCTGAGTTGTTAAATTTTCGTGACCAGGGAATACGCTGATTTATTCATACAACTTATCATTCGACCGCGAACGCAGTGTGGCGGGTGACAATCCAGCGCGTTGGTCTAAACGTAATTATCCTATATCCGGAAGTTAGCAGGAGTTCAATTCTTCGATATGTCCGCCGTTCAGGGCGAACGGCCTGCTTACCTATATGGAGATGGCTATAAATACCATTCGTGCTTAAGTGATGACTTGCACGGTTTTACTGTACTTAGTGAGAATTTACAGCATTTTTATCTTCAAGCTGAAATAATCCAGCCACATGAATTCCAAACGAGCATCCCAAACAGATTATTTAACTAGCGAACTTTGCCATCCGCGCAGCGGTGCTGCGCGGTTCGCGTGGATCATCGCAGCATGTGGATTGGTCACCCTACTTGCCTGGCCGTTGCGCGACGCACTCGACCCGGCAAACACCGCGATGCTCTACCTGCTTGCTGTCGCCATTGTGGCAATGCGCGCGGGAAAGCAGGCAGCGATCATCGCGTCTTTTATGAGCACAGCCCTGCTCGATTTCTTTTTTATTTCCCCGAGATTTTCTTTCACTGTTGGCGATGTGCAATATGTGGTTACGCTACTCGTCATGCTGGTCGTCGCGCTCATCATTGGCAACCTGACCATCGGCCTGCAACGTCAGATCACCGTAGCCGTCGAGCGCGAACGGCAGTCTCAGGCGTTGTATCAGCTTGCCAGTCAACTGGCCGGTGCAACATCGCTGGAACAGGTGGCAACTGCAATACGACACTTCCTGCATCAGACACAAAACTGTCGTAGCTTGTTGCTAACACGCCGCGACAACGCTCTGGATTCCGTTGAGCACGAATTCCATCTGGATTCTGTGCTGCAATCCGCCGCTGCATTTACTGCCTTGCAACTGACGCAAACGCGTATCCTGCTGGAGGAAACACAAAGCTGGCTGTTCCTGCCTTTGCGCGGATCGACTTATACCCGTGGTGTGCTAGCCATCGATTTTGGCAAGGCAGATCACGCTAAGATCAGTTCGCAACAGGCATTGTATGAAGCCATTGCATCATTGGTCGCCATCGCTATCGAACGCCTGCACTTCGTCGAAGTGGCTCAGCGCACACAACTGCAAATGACCGATGAGCGCTTACGCAGCGCCATTCTCTCCGCGCTATCGCATGACATTCGCACTCCGCTGACCGTCCTCTACGGCATGGCCGATACACTATCGATAGCCGAGTTACCTCCGGCGGCACGCGACACGGTGGCCGCGATGCGCGAGCAGGCATTGCGTTTGAACAGCATGGTGTCCAACTTGCTGGATATGGCCAGGCTGCGTGCCGGAAACATCCGGCTTAATCAGGAATGGCAGCCAGTGGAGGAGGTGATAGGCGCCAGTATCAAGCTGCTTGGTTCGGCGCTGGCACAACATACGGTAAAAGTGGTGCTGCCGCCGGACATGCCGCTGCTGAAATTCGACGCAGTGCTGATTGAGCGTGTGTTGTGCAATTTGCTGGAGAACGCGGCAAAATACGCGCCTCCATCATCGAACATCACCATCAGTGCGCAAGTCGATGGCGATAAGGTATCCATATCGGTACGCGATACCGGCCCCGGCTTTCCGCAGGACAAACTGGATAAGTTGTTCGACCTGTTCGAACGCGGCGAAACAGAATCCAATATTCCGGGCGTCGGACTGGGTTTGGCGATCTGTCGCAGCATCGTGGCGGCTCATGGCGGCGAGATACACGCCAGCAACTGCCCAGGGGGCTGCGTGACATTCACTCTTACATTGGGCGATCCGCCCGTCATCGAGACAGACGACAGCAATGAGTGAACAAGCCGTAATTTTTCTGATCGAAGACGAAGTGCAAATACGGCGCTTCGTGCGCACTGCTTTGGAATCAGAAGGCCACCGCGTACTGGAATCTGGAACGCTGGCGCAAAGCATGGCGCAGGTGCGTGAGAAAAAACCACAGCTCGCCATTCTCGATCTTGGCCTGCCGGATGGAGATGGAATCAGCTTTATCCGCGAACTGCGCACCCAATCTGAAATGCCGGTACTGGTGCTATCTGCACGCTCGGCAGAGGGAGAGAAAATTCGCGCGCTGGATGCCGGTGCTGACGATTATCTTACCAAGCCCTTCTCCATTGGCGAATTATTGGCACGTATCAGGGCGCTATTGCGCCGCAACAAATCCAACGATACCGAAATGGAAACGCTAATCCGTTTCGGCACAGTCGAAGTTGATCTCGTGCGCCGCCAAGTGACACGCAACAACCGCATCGTTCACATCACCCCCATTGAATACCGCCTGCTGTGCACCATGCTGGCAGACACTGGAAAGGTAATGACCTACCGACACTTGCTCCGGGCTGTGTGGGGCAATGCCCACATCGAAAGCAACCATTACCTGCGCATCTACATGAGTCATCTGCGCCAGAAGCTGGAAGACGATGCGGCACAACCGAAACATTTTTTGACCGAAACCGGAGTCGGCTACCGATTCCAACCTTAAAGGAGTGCGCAACATGAATCAACAGCACACGAAAGACAAAGCCACTACCGGTACTCTTGCACTGGCTGCGCTCGGCGTCGTGTATGGCGACATCGGCACCAGCCCCCTATATGCCTTCAAAGAAGCCTTCGCCGGCACACACGGTTTGATTCCCACCGAACCCAATGTGCTGGCGACATTATCCGCATTGTTCTGGGCGATGATGCTCATCATCTCGATCAAATACGTGTGGATCATACTCAAGTACGACAATGAAGGCGAAGGCGGTGTGCTTGCATTGACCGCATTGGCGAACCGGTCGGCGCAAGGAGCAGCGCGCTGGAAGTTGCTGATCACCACGGCCGGCATCTTCGCCGCCGCACTATTCTACGGCGATGCGCTCATCACCCCCGCAATTTCAGTGATCTCTGCCGTTGAGGGGATCAGCGTCGCTACTCCCGCCTTCGAGAAATTTATCATCCCTATCACCATCGGCGTGCTCACTGGCCTATTCTTCATCCAGCGGCACGGCACGGGCAGCATGGGAAAACTGTTCGGCCCCATCACGCTGTTGTGGTTTGCTTCGTTGGCTGTGCTTGGCGCAATCAGCATAGCGCAAAATCCCATCGTGCTGCAGGCCATCAATCCGATGTACGCTGCTTGCTTCGCAATCGAACATCCTGCGTGGATGTTCCTGCTGTTATCAGCGGTGTTTCTTGCGCTCACTGGGGGTGAAGCACTCTACGCTGACATGGGACACTTTGGTGCTAAACCGGTACGGCTGGCATGGTTCGGGCTGGTCTGTCCAGCGCTGCTCATCAACTATTTCGGGCAGGGCGCGCTGGTGTTAAGATCGCCAGAAGCGATACAAAATCCGTTTTATTTACTGTCTCCTGACTGGTTCCTGCTGCCGCTAGTCATATTAGCCACCGCCGCCACGGTGATCGCCTCGCAGGCCACCATCTCGGGTGCATATTCAATGACATTGCAAGCCATGCGCATGGGCTATCTGCCGCGCCTGTTCATCCAGCACACCTCCGATTCGCAACGCGGGCAGATATACATCCCCGCCGTGAACTGGATGATGCTGGCAGGCGTCATCATTCTCGTATTCCAGTTTAGATCCTCCGGCGCGCTGGCGGCAGCCTATGGCATCGCCGTGTCGGGCACGATGATCATCACCACGCTGTTGACGCTGTTCATCGCACTGATGTTGCCAGGACGTACCCGCGCACTATTGTTTCCCGCATTGCTGGTATTTGTGTTCTTGGAAATGCTGTTCTTCGGTTCCAATCTGACCAAAATTGCTAGCGGAGGCTGGATGCCACTGGCGCTCGGTTTATTCCTGTTCCTGCTGCTCTCCACTTGGAAACGCGGCAGCACACTGGTCGCCGAACAACGGCGCAAACTCGACATCCCGATGGCGCAGTTCATCTCCGGGACACAACCCGATGTTCCGCGAGTACCTGGCACGGCGGTCTATCTGACGGCAGATCCGAGCATGGTTCCCAGCGCGCTGTTCCATAATCTTAAGCACTTCAAAGTGCTACATGAACAGACACTTTTCATACATGTGATGACCGCCGATGTGCCTTACATCGAACCGGGGCAGCGCCTGAAAGTTACTCAACTCGCCCCTGGTATGTACGACGTCGCTTTGCATTTTGGCTTTCGTCAGGAGGTAGACATCCCGCTGGCCTTGCAAGGGCTGGATGCACACGGTGTATTACTCGACAGTATGAACATTACGTACTTTGTCGCACGCTCGAACGTGGTAGATGGCCCGGGCGGCATGCCAAGATGGCGCTGTGCTTTGTTTTCGTGGATGACGCGTCAATCCGAAGGCGCAGCGGGCTTCTTTAACCTGCCCACTAATCAGGTGGTCGAACTGGGCACCAAGGTTATGTTGTAGTTTTATTGGGTTTGCAACACAGAGCATTGCCCTTGTTGAAGCTTTGCTTTGTGGCAGCATCAACGGCTCATTTCGATCCACGAAATCATGAGTAAAGTGCGGTGCTCAGGTGAATCCTCAGACAGCATCAAACAGCCAGGCATCCATCGCCAGCAAGCCATAGGTCATCACCTGATTCAGGTGCTGAGCGTTATCAATCCGGGTCGCCGCACCGAGGGCTGCGAACAGCGGCAGCAAATGCTCATCGGTCGGATGGTTCTGCACCGCATTGGGGGCGAGGATGCGATAGTCGCTGAGGGCGGCGAGATCGCCCGCCTTGATTTTGGCCGCGATCCAGTCGCAAAATTCAGTCACCCAGCAAGGCACCGGCTCACTGGGTGGATGGCGAAAAATGGCAGGCAGATTGTGCGTGAGCGAGCCGCTGCCAACGATCAATACGCCCTTCTCGCGCAGCGGACGTAGCGCACGGCCCAGCGCCATATGCCAGGCGGGATCCTGTTCCGGCTGAATCGAGAGTTGTGTGACAGGAATTTCGCATGCAGGATACATCAGGCTCAACGGTATCCACGCACCGTGATCGAGACCGCGCGTGTCGTCCAGTTGCGCAGTTATCCCTGCCTGCTGCAAAAGCCGCGCAGTTTCTTCCGCCATCTGCGGCGCGCCGGGCGCGGGATAGCTCAGCTTATAAAGCACGTCTGAAAAGCCGCTGAAATCATGTATGGTTTCAGGCCAGGCAGCACGACTGACGGTCGGGATGCGGGTTTCCCAATGTGCGGAAACAACCAGAATGGCGGAGGGTCTGGGCATTTGTGCAGCAATCTGTCGCCATGCAGCCCCCGTCTCCCCCGCTTCGAGCGCCAAGGTGGGTGCACCATGAGACAAAAACAGGACGGGCATTTGCATGTGCGGATGCTACCACGCGGATGCGGTTAAAATACCGCATCAATATTGGGGGCAATCATGGAATACCGGAAATTAGGCAGCAG
>JAUSNM010000027.1 GCA_030645535.1 Gallionella sp.
TTGTTTAATTTATTTTTTAAAGAGCGTTCGCTTTGCAGCGAAGAGGTCAGCATTATAGAGACTTAAAACATCTTGTCAACTACATTTTGAAATCTTTCAAACCTCGCATCAACCGGCAAAACCGAATCATGTTACTGATTCTTAGAGCTTTTCTGGTTTCCCGTCCGGCTCCGTTTCAAACCTCGTCTCAGCGAAGAGGTGCGCATTATAGAGACTTAAAACATCTTGTCAACTAAATCTTCACACCGTTTTTACATCCTCTCCAGAGACCGAAGAAACACAAACAATTCCTTGTTTATTAAGCACTTTCTGTTTCCAGCTGCGCTTCGTTTCAACTGCTGTTTCCTTGAAGAGGTGCGCATTATAGAGATCCAAAACCCCACGTCAACACATTTCGGAAATATCACTGCATTTACTATTTTCACCCCTGTTTATACACACTATTATCTGTAACTGAGGATGCCCGCAACGAACAGCGGCATGTTACTGGCCGGCACTTCTGATCTGCATAATAAAAAACCGCAGGGGATGCCTGCGGTTTTTTATGCTATTTGTTTCTCTTCCCTCTCCCCTGCCCTCTCCCGCAATCGGGCGAGGGGAACAAGGAATCACTAAGCGAGTTTTACATTAGTGGTACTTGCGGCTCAGTTCATGCACCGCTTCAACCATAGCTGCTACATGTTCAGGGTTGGTGTGCTGCGAGATACCATGCCCCAGATTGAACACATGACCGCTGCCGTAGCCGTAGCTGCTCAGCACTTTTTCAACTTCGGTGCGAATCGCATTCGGATTTGCAAACAAGACAGCAGGATCAAGATTGCCTTGCAATGCTACTTTGTGGCCAACCTTCTGGCGCGCAACACCGATATCCATCGTCCAGTCCAGACCGATCGCATCACAACCAGTAGCTGCGATGCTGTCTATCCACAAACCGCCACCCTTGGTGAACACGATATTTGGGATGCGCACGCCGTCTTTTTCCTTGATCAGTCCTGCCACGATGCGCTGCGTGTAGGGCAGAGAAAATTCATGGTAAGCCGAATGCGACAACACGCCGCCCCAGGAATCGAAAATCATCACGGCTTGTGCGCCGGCTTCGATCTGCGCATTCAGGTAAGCGATCACCGCCTGGGTGGTCACTTCAAGAATGTGATGCATCAGCTTAGGCTCGTTGTACATCAGCGTCTTCACGCGTGCGTAATCATCGCTGCCGCCGCCTTCAACCATATAGCATGACAGGGTAAACGGGCTGCCTGAAAAACCGATCAGCGGGACGCTGCCATCCAGCGTCTTGCGAATCTGCGTCACCGCATCGGTGACATAACGCAAGTCCTTGTCGATGTCAGGCACACGCAATGCCATGATAGCCGCTTCATCGCGCAGCGGACGTTCGAACTTCGGGCCTTCGCCATCGGAGAAATAAAGACCCAGACCCATCGCATCCGGCACCGTCAAAATGTCCGAGAACAGGATAGCCGCGTCCAGTGGAAAACGTTCCAGCGGCTGCATCGTAACTTCTGTAGCGTAATCAGGGTTCTTGCAAAGACCCAGGAAACTGCCTGCGCGCTTGCGTGTTTCACGATATTCCGGCAGGAAGCGTCCGGCCTGGCGCATCATCCACAGCGGTGTGTATTCGGTAGGCTGACGCAACAGTGCGCGCAGAAAGGTATCGTTTTTAAGTTTGAAGTTCATGTATAGCCTTTATTGTTATATCGGCGGAATAAATATCCCCGCCTCCCGTAAATTAACGCGGTAAAACCGACGATCCCATCAGAAACTCGTCCACGGAGCGAGCGCACTGGCGGCCTTCGCGAATTGCCCAGACGATCAGCGACTGGCCGCGGCGCATATCGCCCGCAGTGAATACGCGATCGATGCTTGTACGGTAGTCATCGGTATTGGCTTTGATGTTGCCGCGCGCATCTTTTTCCACGCCAAACGCATCCAGTATTTTCTGTACGGGACTGACAAAGCCCATCGCCAGGAACACCAGATCAGCCTTCAGTTCAAACTCGCTACCCGCGACTTCAACCATCTTGCCATCTTTCCATTCGACACGGACCGCACTCAGCTTTTCGACTTTACCGTTGCTCCCTTTAAACTCTTTAGTCGCAATGGCCCAGTCGCGACTGCAGCCTTCTTCATGCGAACTGGAAGTGCGCAGCTTCAGCGGCCAGTTAGGCCAGGTCAGCGGTTTGTTCTCCTGCTCCGGCGCACGCGGCATCACTTCTATCTGGGTGACCGATAACGCACCGTGACGATTCGAGGTGCCGACGCAATCGGAACCGGTATCACCGCCGCCGATTACAACCACATGCTTACCGGTCGCGCGGAGCTGTTCGGGTAATTCATCGCCTGCATTGACGCGGTTTTGCTGCGGCAAAAACTGCATCGCGTTGTAAATACCGTTCAAATCGCGACCCGGCACTGGCAAGTCGCGCGGCGTTTCAGCTCCGCCGGACAACACCACCGCATCGAACTGTGCCAGCAGCGCTTCAGGCGAGATCGTCACGCTCGCCATGTTTTCCACACCTATGTCGCTGTCTGTCCCGATAAACGTAGAGGTTTTAAACGTCACGCCCTCTGACTCCATCTGTGCGACGCGACGGTCGATGTGCGACTTTTCCATCTTGAAGTCGGGAATGCCATAACGCATCAAGCCACCGATGCGGCTGTTCTTTTCAAACAGCGTCACATCGTGTCCGGCACGCGCCAGTTGCTGGGCGCACGCCATACCGGCAGGGCCGGAGCCTACGACGGCAACCTTCTTGCCGGTCTTCACAGTATTAACTTGAGGCACGACCCAGCCCATCTCCCAGCCCTTGTCGATGATGGCGTGCTCGATGGACTTGATGCCCACCGCGTCGTCATTGATGTTCAGCGTACAAGCCGCTTCGCAAGGTGCGGGACACAAACGACCGGTAAATTCCGGGAAGTTGTTGGTGGAATGCAGCACATTCAGCGCCTGCTCCCAGTTGCCGCGATACACCAGATCATTCCAGTCGGGAATGATGTTGTTGACCGGGCAGCCGGAGGTGCAGAACGGCACGCCGCAATCCATGCAGCGCGCGCCTTGTATCTTGACCTGATCGTCGCTCAGATGCAGCACGAACTCTTTATAGTTGGTGAGCCGTTCCGCGACCGGCAGACTTGCCTCAGACAGACGGTCATACTCCATGAATCCAGTTGGCTTACCCATTATGCAGCCTCCCCTTGGCTTAAATTTTGCGCAGCCTGCTCCTGCAACGCACGGCGATAATCGGTCGGCATGACCTTGGTGAACTTGGGCAGATAGTCCGACCAGCTCTCAAGAATCAACCTTGCGCGTTCGCTGCCTGTATACAGCAGATGCTTTTCGATCTGTTCACGCAAAGCCTGTTCGTCGGCCTTGTTCAGATGATTGAAATGCACGCGACCATGACTGGCTGGCAAATCTTCGGTGCTGTCCAGTGTTGCCAACTCTTCGGCAACAGGCTCCAGCGCCACCATAGTCAGATTGCAGCGTTTCTCGAAATCACCTGTCTCATCCAGCACGAAAGCTACGCCGCCGGACATACCCGCCGCGAAGTTGCGACCTGTTTGTCCCAGCACGACCACGATGCCGCCGGTCATGTATTCGCAACCGTGATCGCCCAGTCCTTCGACGACCGCGATCGCGCCGGAATTGCGCACCGCGAAACGTTCGCCTGCCACGCCATTGAAGTAGCATTCACCCGACGTAGCACCATACAGCACGGTATTGCCGACGATAATGTTGTCAGCCGCAATCAGGTTTGCATCGTCAGGCGGCATGATGCTGATGCGTCCGCCGCACAAACCCTTGCCCACGTAATCGTTGCCTTCGCCGCGCAATTCAAACGAGATGCCGTGCGACAGGAATGCACCGAAGCTTTGACCTGCTGTACCGCTGAATTTCACCTGGATGGTGTCGGCAGGCAATCCTGCATTACCGTAACGCTTGGCGACTTCATGCGACAACATCGTACCGACGGTGCGGTTGACGTTGCGGATCTTGCTGTCTATTACTACAGGCACTTGATTATTAATCGCATTTTTCGCCTGTGCGATCAGCGTGTTGTCCAGCGCACGATCCAGCTCATGATCCTGCTGTTCGGCATGTTGACGCGCTACATTGGCCGGCACCGCTGGCTGGTAAAAGACCTTGGAAAAATCCAGCCCTTGCGACTTCCAGTGGGCGATGCTGTGTTTTACATCCAGCAGATCGGAACGGCCGATCAGATCGACGAAGCGGCGTATGCCCATCTGCGCCATCAATTCGCGCAACTCTTCTGCAACGAAGAAGAAGTAGTTCACCACATGTTCCGGCTGACCGGTAAATTTGCGGCGCAATTCCGGATCTTGCGTGGCAACACCGACAGGACAGGTGTTGAGGTGACATTTGCGCATCATGATGCAGCCTTCGACCACCAGCGGTGCCGTGGCGAAACCGAATTCATCCGCTCCCAACAGCGCACCGATCAGCACATCGCGACCGGTCTTGAGCTGTCCGTCCACCTGCAAGGCAACACGGCCGCGCAAATGGTTGAGCACCAGCGTTTGCTGCGCCTCGGCCAGACCCAGCTCCCAGGGCGTACCCGCATGCTTGATCGAAGACATAGGGGATGCACCCGTACCGCCGTCGAAACCTGACACTACGATGTGATCGGCCTTGGCCTTAGACACGCCGGCAGCAACCGTCCCTACGCCGACTTCGGACACCAGCTTGACCGAAATCGATGCGGCGGGATTGGAATTCTTCAGATCATGGATCAACTGAGCCAGATCTTCGATCGAATAGATGTCATGGTGCGGCGGTGGCGAAATCAGCCCCACGCCGGGGACCGAGAAACGCAACTTGGCGATATACTCGGACACCTTGTGACCGGGCAGCTGACCGCCTTCACCGGGCTTCGCACCCTGCGCCATCTTGATCTGAATCTGGTCCGCACTGGCCAGATATTCGGCAGTAACGCCGAAACGGCCGGAGGCAACCTGTTTGATCTTCGAACGCAACGAATCGCCTGCCTTCATTTCACGGTCTGATTCGATACGACTCTTGCCGATGATGTCGGAGAGCATCTCGCCGCCCTTCAAAACCGCAAAACGCGCCGCATCCTCACCACCTTCGCCGGTATTGGACTTGCCGCCGATGCGGTTCATCGCGATGGCAAGCGTGGTGTGCGCTTCCGTCGAAATGGAACCCAACGACATCGCGCCGGTGACGAAACGCTTGACGATCTCTTTCGCAGATTCAACTTCATCCAGCGGCACGGCAGCGCCCGCAGACTTGATCTCGAACAGCCCGCGCAAGGTCTTGAGCTTTGTGCTCTGCTCATTGATCAGCTTGGCGTATTCCTTGTAGGTCGAAGCATTGTTGGTGCGCGTGGCCATCTGCAACTTGGCGATGGAGTCTGGCGTCCACATGTGCTCTTCACCGCGCACGCGGTAAGCGTATTCGCCGCCCGCTTCCAGCGCATTTGTCAGGACAGGGTCATTACCGAACGCATCTTTATGCGTACGCAAAGCTTCTTCGGCCACCTCGGTCAAGCCGATGCCTTCAATTTGAGTCGCTGTACCGGTGAAGTACTGGGCCACAAAAGATGAATCCAGGCCGATCGCCTCGAATATCTGCGCGCCGCAGTAGGACTGATAAGTGGAAATACCCATCTTGGACATGACCTTCATCAGGCCCTTGTCGATCGCCTTGATGAAACGCTTCTTGGCTTCTTTTGCATCTGTGCCGGCGGATACGCTCATCGACACGATGGTTTCAAAAGCCAGCCAAGGGCACACGGCTTCAGCGCCGTAGCCTGCCAGCAAGGCGAAGTGATGCACTTCGCGTGCCGAACCGGTATCGACCACCAGCCCCGTGCTGGTACGCAGACCTGCATGCACCAGATATTGATGCACGCGGGAACACGCCACCAGCGCCGGGATAGCGACACGCTCAGCCGACATGGCGCGGTCAGACAAGATCAGCACGTTATAACCATCGGCAACAGCCTTGTCAGCTGCGGCGCACAGCGCCTTCAGGTAAATCTCACATCCATTCGCACCTTCACCAGCCGGATAGGTGATATCCAGCACAAGCGAGCGGTAACGGCTTCCGGTTAGCTGATCGATGTTGCACAGACGCGCGATGTCGTCATTCGACAACACCGGCTGATGCACTTCCAGACGCAGCATAGGCACGGTCTCGTCAATGCCGAGCAGATTGGGCTTGGGGCCGATAAACGAAGTCAGCGACATGACGATTTCTTCGCGGATCGGATCGATTGGCGGATTGGTCACCTGCGCGAACAGCTGCTGGAAATAATCGTAGAACGAGCGATTCTTGTTCGACAACACTGCAAGAGCGGCATCCGTACCCATGGAACCGGTAGGTTCTTCACCCGCGCTGATCATCGGCGCCAATATAAACTTCACGTCTTCCTGCGAATAGCCAAACGCTTGCTGGGTATCCAGCAACGATGCGTTCAACTTGTTTTCACTGACTGTCACCGGCAGATCACCCAGGAAATACCGCGATTCCTCGATCCACTGACGGTAAGGCTTGGCCGTGGCGAGCTGGTTCTTCAGTTCGGCATCGTCGATGATACGACCGGCTTCCATGTCGATCAGGAACATCTTGCCTGGCTGCAAACGCCATTTCTTGAGGACTTTATGTTGTGGAATATTCAGCACGCCCATTTCGGATGCAAGCAACACCACATCATCATCGGTAATCAGATAACGCGCGGGGCGCAGACCGTTACGATCAAGCGTAGCACCGATCATGCGACCATCGGTAAACGCCACGGCAGCGGGACCATCCCACGGCTCCATCAGCGCGGCATGATACTCATAGAAGGCGCGACGTTCTTCATCCATCAATGGATTGCCTGCCCACGCTTCCGGAATCAGCAACATCATCGCATGCGGCAAGGAATAACCGCCCGCCACCAGCAATTCCAGCGCGTTGTCGAAACAGGCCGAGTCGGACTGACCATCCACGATCAGCGGCCAGAGCTTTTCCAGATCACTGCCCAGCAAATTGGAAGACATCGCCGCATGGCGTGCCGCCATCCAGTTCACGTTGCCGCGCACGGTATTGATTTCGCCATTATGCGCAATCATGCGGAACGGATGCGCCAGATCCCAACTCGGGAAAGTATTGGTAGAGAAACGTTGATGCACCAGCGCCAGCGCGCTGATCACCGTGCTGTCCTTCAAATCCGGGTAATACTTGCCTACCTGGTCGGCCAGCAACATACCCTTATAAACTATCGTACGGGCGGACAGGGAAGGAATGTAAAAACCCTTGCCCTGCGCATTTGCCAGGCCATTTACGGCATGCTCAGCCGTCTTGCGAATCACGAACAGCTTGCGCTCAAAGGCGTCCGTGTCGGCGCAGTTTTTTCCGCACTCGATGAACACCTGGCGAACGACAGGCTCGACCAGCTTGACGCTCTCGCCCAGAATGGAACTATCCACCGGCACATCGCGCCAACCCAGCAGTTGCTGGCCTTCAGCCAAGACCTTGTCTGCGATGATTTGCTCAACTGCGGCGCGTGCTACTGCGTCGCGAGGCATGAACAACATACCCACACCATAGCGACCTGCCTGGGGCAAGGCCAGGCCCAGTGTCGCGCATTGCGCACGGAAGAACGCATCGGGAATCTGCAATAAAATACCCGCACCGTCACCCGCTAACGGGTCAGCACCCGTCGCACCGCGATGGGTCAGGTTTTCCAGTATCTGCAAACCTTGACTAACCATTTCATGGCTTTTTTTGCCCTTGATATGGGCAACAAACCCCACTCCACAGGCATCGCGCTCCTGGCGCGGGTCATACAAACCTTGTTGTATCGGCAAAGAAGAGTTAACCACGGCATTCCTCAATCAAATCAAACTGGGTGTTGAAAACGACGTAGATGAGCTTATTCAGCGCACCTGTCTGCGGTCTGTTTTAACACGCTGTTAATGCAAAAAAATGACGACACGCGTCGCCATACCTACTACCCACACTCAAAATACGAAAGCGAAAGGGCAGGAATCTTACATCTAATCATGCCTATCGGCAACCAAAGTGAGCAGATCCGGCAAGCGTATCCCCAGATCAACCGGTGCAACTGCATTGGCGCAGCCATACCAGCCTGCCGTTCTCGAACTGGCTGAACGATTACGGGAGAAGCGCCGGGAAGCGCTGGCAGATGGCATCATTGATCGGCCATCTTGGTGCGCAACGAGAGCCTGCGTCCAATCGAGCAACAGAATCCCGCCACACTTGATTTACACAATCATGCCGTCACTCATGCGCTGGAATATGCCTCCGCTTTGCCGGGACAGGCGCATGGTACGAGAATGACGCCATTACCCTAGCCGACCTGGCGCTGGTGAGCGCGTTAATTTATCCGGACCTGCGCCAGTCCAAGCGGGAATGGCGCAGCGCGCATCAAAACCTGACTGCGTGGTTTGCCAGCGTCAGTGCCTGGCCCGGCCCAATCGCTTCAAACAAGGTGTAGCGACAGCTGTTCTTTCGCTACCCAATGCAAAAAACTGCTTCGCAACGGCGACGTCAGTGCAATTTTGGCAATACGCTGGCGGCCAGTCTGGCGTTGCTTTTCAGCAGACCAACCTCATCGCTGAGTATATGCACGGCTTCGTCAAGCAATACATCCTTGGCATTTTTCCTGTTTTTTTCCATTGCAAGATCAGCGTCGAGGTTGCGTTCGTTCGCTTGCAAGCCATCGTCCTGAAGTGCTGAACTTCCGGCTTCAACTGTGGCGCCCTGGTTTTTCTCACGCAACTTGACCCTCGCTTCCTGCACTTCGCGCTCATTTCGACGTTCAGCTTCATTGAGCGAGATTGCGTTTTGCTTACGTCTGGCGTTGAATTCGGCAATGTCTTCCCGCAGATACTGAAAGTCTTTGTCACTTGCCACGCGCAGGTTATGCTTCGCAATCAGCCTGGGCACAACGCCCGTCAAATCACCGGATCGCGTATAGTCAGCCGCCTTTATTTGTGTCCATGGCAAGGCATTGTCATAGCTGGACTCTCCAAAATCCTCCTCATCCGTCATCGCAGGCAGGCTGATATCCGGCGTCACGCCGCGCAACTGGGTGGTGCCGCCATTGATGCGGAAAAATTGCGCAATGGTCATCTTGAGCTCGCCATATTTGGGCTTTTCGTTTTTCACCAGTTGATCCAGGTTGACCACAGACTGCACCGTGCCTTTGCCAAAGCTGGTCTCGCCGATGACAACGCCACGACCATAATCCTGTATTGCGGCCGCGAAAATTTCCGAGGCGGATGCCGAGCCCCGGTTGATGAGTATGCCCAGCGGCCCATTCCAGGCAACACCGGCGTTAATGTCGCTCGAGACAGTTACCTGCCCCTTGGAGTCGCGTTGCTGCACGACAGGACCTTTGTTTATAAACAGGCCGGTCAGCTCTATGGCTTCATCCAGTGATCCGCCGCCATTGTTGCGCAGATCTATCAGCACGCTATCCACCTGGTCTTTTTTGAATGCCTCCAGCAGGTGCGACACATCCCGGGTCGCGCTTTTAAAATCCTTGTCACCCTTTTGGCGGGCAGAAAAATCCAGATAAAATCCTGGCAAGGTGATCACACCGATGTGTCGCGTAGCTCCCCCGTCCTTCACCTCAATGATGGTTTTTTTAGCCGCCTGTTTATCCAGGCTGATTTTTTTCCGGACCAGTGAAATGAGATTGTGTTTGCCGTCAGGACCCGCCTCCGCAGGCAGCACATCGAGACGTACCGCTGTATTTTCGGCACCTCGTATCAGGGCCACCGTGTCATCGAGGCGCCAACCCATCACGTCAACAGGAATACTCGTGCCACCCTGCCCGACGCCCACAATACGATCCCCGACTTTCAACTTGCCTGACAAGGCCGCAGGACCGCCAGCCACCAGTTCCCTGATGGTGGTGTATTCATCCTTGTCTTGCAGCACGGCACCAATGCCGACAAGGGACAGTTTCATCGAAATATCGAAATCTTCCGAAGCGCGCATCCCCAGATAATCGGTATGCGGGTCAATCGCCATCGCATAAGCACTCATGAAACGCTGAAATACATCGTCGCTTTTAACCTTGGACAGACCGCTCAAGGACTTGTCATAGCGCTTGTTCAGTGTATCGCCTATGCTTTTGTCGTCCTTGCCAGCCAGTTTGAGGCGCAGCCAGTCATTTTTAACACGGCGGCGCCACAGCTCGTTAATTTCATCGGTAGATTTTGACCATGTCGCATTCTTGCGGGTGTATTGATAACTTTCCTTACTTTCAAAATCAAAGCCTTTGTGTAACAAAGAACGCGCATAAGCGATGCGTTCAGTCATGCGCTGCTGATAAAGATTGTAAATAGCAAAAGGAATGCTCAGGTCTTCCTTGAGTATGGCATCGTCGAGTTTGGTTCGCGCATTGGCAAACTGATCGATGTCAGTCTGCAGGAAAAATAACTTTTCTCCATCCAGCGCTTTCAGATAATTGTCGAATATTTTCGCGGAGGCCTCATCGTCAAGCGGTATGCGTTTGTAATGATACCGGGTCAGCACTTCAGCGGATAAAAGCGCAGCCTGAGCCTGTTGCGTCAGCGGAGCCAGCTCAGGCGCTGCCAGCGTTGTATTGAGCGTAAGCAACGCCAGTACGATCCACAGTATTTTATTTTTCATTTGTATGCCCGGAACTCATTGTTTAAATTATATCTTTCAAACCGCTTCAACCTGAATTTTTTCTGTCTGACGGGTGTTAGAGACACCGCTCACGGCAATGGGTTCCTGATGTATGTTAATCGTGACTTGTCAGAGAAAGTTTTCCGGTGCCGTATAAGGCAGATCGAAGGTATTGGCCACCGCACGATAGGTGACTTTGCCCTCAGCTATATTCAAGCCCTGACGCAGCGGCAGACTGCCCTGCAGCGCCCGTTTCCAGCCCTTGTTCGCCAGTTGCAGCAAATAAGGGAAGGTAGCATTGGTCAGTGCCAGCGTGGAGGTGCGCGGCACGCCGCCCGGCATGTTCGCCACGGCATAGTGAATCACGCCATCGACGACATAAATCGGATTTTCATGCGTGGTTGGATGAGTCGTCTCTGCACAGCCGCCCTGATCCACCGCGACATCAACGATGACAGATCCTGGCAGCATCAGTTTCAGATCTTCCCGGCGTATCAGCCTGGGCGCGGCAGCCCCGGGAATGAGCACGCCACCGATGACCAGGTCGGCGCTGGTAATCTGCTCCAGCAGATTATGGCGGTTGGAGAACAGTGTCTGCACGTTGGCGGGCAGCACCTCGGACAGACGCCGCAGGCGTTCCAGCGACACATCCAGCAGCGTGACACGCGCGCCCAGGCCTGCCGCCAGGCGGGCCGCATTGCTGCCCACCACCCCGCCGCCTATGATTACCACATGCGCCGGTGCGACACCGGGCACGCCGCCTAACAGCACGCCGCGTCCGCCATACAGTTTCTCCAGATACCTGGCACCTTCCTGCACTGCCATCCGCCCTGCCACTTCCGACATCGGCGTCAACAGGGGCAGCTCGCCGGTGGGCTGCGCCACGGTCTCATAAGCGATGCAGATCGCGCCGGAATCGAGATGTGCCTGAGTCAGTTCGCGGTCAGCCGCAAAATGAAAATAGGTAAAGATGATTTGGCCGGTGCGCAGCCGTTGCCATTCGGACCGGATCGGTTCCTTGACCTTGACGATCAGTTCGGCTGCCGCCCAGATAGCATCGGCATCGGGAATAATCTGCGCACCGGCAGTCCGGTATTGCTCATCGCTGAATCCGCTGCCCTCCCCGGCACCGCATTCCAGCCAAACCTCGTGCCCTGCCGCAACCAATGCAGCTACGCCTGACGGCACCAGTGCCACACGGCTCTCATTGGTCTTGATCTCTCTTGGAACGCCGATTTTCATTTTCCAAATCTCCCGTTAACTCAAGCCTGTTCCAGAAAACCGCCGGAGCGGAATGTCAGCACCAGCGTGTCGCGGTATCCGCCTGTCGCTGTCGGCTGGATCGGCGTGGATTCATGGATGACGCGCTGGTCATCGAGCAACAACAATGTCCACGGTTCGCTCAGGGTAAAGCGCTGTCCGTTTGGCCCGTCCGCCTCGAAGATACGGCTTTCACCGCCGCTGACGTTGTTGCGCTCCACCAGAAGGATAGCCACGAAATCCACGCCGTCGCGATGCGCGCCTTCCGGGGTTGGCCGGCCAATGCCATCAAGGGTGTCGATGCGGAACTGATGCGCTTCCACATACCACGGTTGTTCTCCCTTGATGGCAGAACAGATGCTGCCAATCGCCAGCAATAACGACTGCCATACCGGTTGTTGCAGTGTGTGCGATGCTATCGGCTCGAACAAGCGGTGCATGCCGCCGTGCAGCGCGTTATAGGCCAGCGGCTGGTAATGTGCGCGATGGGGAACCTGGGTCAGAGACTTGCCGCTCGCGATGAAACAGGAATGCCGTCGGCGACGATAACGCCCGCCGTCTTTCAGGAAATTATCCAGCGGCAGATCGTTCCAGTCGGCCTTGATCGACCCTAAATCGGGCTGTCCGACGAAAGAAGCAACGCCAGCCGGACTCAACACGCCATAGCCCTGAGACTTCAGCGCATCGGCAAGCTGTGAAGGTTCAATATAAGGTGGAGCAAGTGTTGTGATGATCATCGCGTGGGCGTCATGGTTTTGTTCATTGTGATTCTACGTCAATGCAGTGTATTCCACCTGGTAAAACTCCGGCGTGAGTTGCAGATCTCCTGATGATTGAGCGCATTCTGGAGTGGCGGCCTTGCCGCGTGAACCGGTTAAATTTCGATTGCCTGGCTGATTTTTGAATATATGCAGGAGCTTTGCGCAGATTGCGATTTCAGGCGAGGGTAAACCGCTGACTTTGCCTGATGGTGTATGATGTTTCCTCGCGGGTCTCAACCATTTTCAGAAAATTGGCGGGCATCGAATTCGAGCGCTGCTCGCAGTGATTAACTAAACCGGAGCGGTTGATTTGGCTACAGTTAGCAAAGTATCAGACAAGTGGATTTTGATTATTGACGACATGGAAGGCATGCGTTCGCAGTTGCGCATGTCATTGTCGAGTTCCGGTTTTGCCAAATTACATGTAGTGGCTAATATCAGGGAGGCGCTTGCGCGTCTGTCTGCCAACCATTATGACGCCATCCTGTGCGATTACTCACTGGGCGATAGTACAAACGGTCAGCAATTTCTTGAGTACTTACGCACTGCTGATTTGATCAATCGCAATACTATTTTCGTCATGATCACCGCTGAACAATCCTATGCGAAGGTGGTCGCCGCTTCCGAGTGTGCGCCGGACGACTACTTGCTCAAGCCTTTCACGGCAGCAGAATTTAACATTCGTTTTGAAAAGCTGTTAAACAGGCAAGAATATTTTACCGCGATAGATCAAGCTTCAGATAAAAAAAATTGGCCCAGGCTGATAGCCGAGTGCGACAAGTTGCTAGCCAACCGTGACAAGTATTTCTTTGACCTGTGCAAGATAAAGGGTGCCGCCCTGCTGCGGGACAATCAGCTACAGCTGGCTGAGGCGTTGTACCGTGAAGTCATTGCGACGCGCCCTCTCGGCTGGGCTAAATTGGGCCTGGCGCGCACGTTGGCGAAGCTCGGCAAAAAAGCCGAGGCAGAACAATTGGCGAATGAAATTCTGGTTGAAATGCCGCAATTCATGGCGGCATATGATTTTCTTGGCAATTTATTGTCTGAATCGGACAATAAAAAGGGCGCGTTGGAAGTTTTAATGAAAGCCCGCGAAATCGCGCCCGGCACGATGCACCGCATACGCGAGTTGAGCACACTGGCAGTGAGCACCGGACAGCCCGAAATTGCTGAAGAAATCATGCGCGAGACCTTGATAAAACATAAGCATTCTCCGGTGCGTCAGGCCAATGATTACGCTGTTCTGTCACGTGCCCTGGTCGATCAGGGCAAGACGGAGGACGCCTTGAACGTGGTGCAGGATGCCAGAAAAATCTTCACTGACAACGACAGCAATGTCGTGCTTGCGGTGACGGAAAGCACCGTCCATCACGCTGCGGGAAATGACGAACTCGCTCATGCGGCATTGGAAAAAGCCATGTCAACAGGAGACATGGCAAGTTTTTCTGCGGATGCGCTGGTCGCGATGGCAGATGCCTGTTTTGCCCTGGGCCGTGAGGAAGAGGCTACCCGGCTGCTGAACCATGCCGTGCAAAATAACGACGAAGATGCGACTATTAAAGATAAAGTCCATGCGGTTATGGTCGCGGCCGGCAAAGATGCCTCTGAAGCCACTGCGCTGATTGAAGCCAGCGCGGCTGAGGTAATCAAACTGAACAATGAAGGCGTTCTCAAAGCACAATCAGGGCAGTTGGCCGAGGCGATTGAGTTGCTGAGTGAGGCGGCCGACCGCTTGCCAAACAACTTGCAGATACTGGGCAATGCAACGCTGGTGATCGCGCTTGATCTGGTGCGCAATGGAAAGGACCCTGTGAAACTGGCCAAATGTCTGGCCTATCGCGAATCTTTGACCAAAAAATCGCCCAGCCATCCCAAGCTTGAGCAAATAGATGGCATGCTCAAGCAACTGAAAGCATAACGACAGGGAAATCCACAATGAATGATCTGGATACAGCCATCATGCACGACGTGAAGAACCAACTCGCGGAGTTGGCGTTGCGTTTGCGTAAACGCGGCGATGCCCGCGCAGAGATGGAAATCGCGATGAATTCCTCCCGCCGCCTGTCTGAAATGCTGCTGCTAAGCCGTGAAAATAGCGACCAGTTGTGGGTCAATGCCGACTCCGTCAATCCGGCGGACTTTCTGGAAATACTGGCCGCCGAATATGCAGAATTGTTCCCGGATGTTATCTTTCATGTCGATGTTGAGCGAGCACCCGCCTGCGCTTTCTTTGATGACGCCCTGGTACGTATGGCGCTCGGCAATGCACTGCACAACGCCTGTCGCTGTGCGCGATCCCGTGTTCAACTTGCGGCCTTTGAGCAGGACGGCATGCTGGTTCTGGAAGTGTATGATGACGGACCAGGATTTCCGGAGGACGTGCTGAAGTCAGGGGGAAAGTTGCCGGCTGCGGTGAGTGGCGCCGGCACCGGACTGGGCCTGTATCTTGCGCACAAAATAGCCGAACTGCATCAACTGAATGATCAGCACGGACATATTGAATTGAGTAATGACGGATCAGGCCAAACTAATGGCGGGCGATTCCGCATGGTATTACCATAGCGAATCGGCAATCTTTTTAGGATCGCCGATCTGCATTAACGGATATCAAACTACCTTGGTGACGGCTTTCCTGGCTGCTTTCGGTTTGGTCTCTGTTTTTGGTTTAGCTGCTGTCTTACTCGTCGCCGTCTTTGCCGCTGCCTTAGGTTTTGCTGCTGCCTTTGGCTTCGCAGCAGCCTTCGGCTTGGCATCTGCCTTGGGCTTAGCTGCCGCTTTGGGTTTGGCCGCTGCCTTCGGCTTAGCAGCAGCCGCTTTTCTTGCCGGCTTTTTCCCGGTATCGCCCTTCGCGGCCTTGGCCGCAATCAGCTCCAGCGCTTGTTCCAGCGTGATTTCATCCACCGGCACATCCTTGGGCAGAGTCGCGTTGATCTTGCCGTGACGCGCATAAGGACCATAGCGGCCGCTGCATATCTCTACCGTAGTCTTATCCACAGGATGATCGCCCAGCGTGCGCAACACGGTATTGCCATCCTTCGCTTGTGCCAGCAATTCAACTGCACGCTCCAGGCTTACGTCAAATATGCTGTCGGTGCGCGGAATCGATTTGAACTTGCCGTCATGGCCGATGTAAGGCCCGAAGCGGCCGATATTGACGATGACTTTCTTGTTCGTTTCCGGATGTAAACCCAGATCGCGCGGCAAGGAGAGCAGTTTCAGTGCACTGGCCAGATCGGCCTGATCGACGGGCATTTCCTTGGGCCATGAGACACGCTTAGGTTTCGCTTTCTCACCTTCAATCACTTCACCCAGCTGCACGTAATGACCGTAGGGGCCGCGCAACAACAGTACGGGTTGCGCGGTATCGGGATAAACGCCCAGCTCAACGCGCACATCCTCCTGCGTTTCGCCGCTGACGCTGCGCTTGTATTTGCATTCCGGATAGTTGGTGCAACTGATAAAGCTGCCGTAGCGGCTTAATTTCTTGGCCAGCGGTTTGCCGCATTCCGGACAGGCTTCGTCCAGCAATTCCTGCGGACGCTCGATATTGGTCTTCTCCTTGATAAGATTGGAAAAACCCTTCCAGAATTCATCCAGCACACCTATCCAGTCGCGACGGCCATCTGAGACTTCGTCCAGCTCATCTTCGAGCGACGCGGTGAAATTGTAATCGACATACTGCGTAAAGTGATCGGTCAGGAAGCGCGTGACGACACGACCCACATCGGTGGGCATGAAGCGCTTCTTGTCGAGAATGGCGTATTCACGGGTTTGCAGCGTGGAAATGATGGTGGCATAGGTCGAAGGGCGACCGATACCGTATTCTTCCAGCGACTTGACCAGACTGGCTTCGGTGAAGCGTGGCGGTGGCTGGGTGAAGTGTTGTTCGCCGAACAGCTTATCCACCGGCAAAATATCGCCCTCAGCAAGTGGCGGCAGACGGCTGCCCTGCTCTTCTTCGGCATCGTCCACATCTTCCATGTAAACGCCGATAAAGCCGGGGAAAACCAGCACCTGACCATTTGCGCGAAACAGCGTGTCGTCGCCGCCCAAGCGGATATCGGCACTGACGGTGTCATAACGCGCCGGCGTCATCTGACAGGCCAGCGTGCGCTTCCAGATCATTTCGTACAGGCGAGCCTGATCGACCGTCAGCCGGTCGCGCAGACTGTCGGGTGTGCGCGCGATCGAAGTAGGTCTGATCGCCTCATGCGACTCCTGTGCATTCTTGGTCTTGCTCTTGTAGCTGGGCGGCGTGCCAGGTAAATAATCACCGGAAAAATTATCCTGAATGTAATCGCGGATTTCCTGCACCGCTTCGTTCGCCAGCGTCACCGAGTCAGTACGCATATAGGAAATCAGACCGACGGTCTGACCGCCGACGTCCACCCCTTCATAGAGCGATTGCGCGGTGCGCATGGTGCGTTCGGCGGACATGCCCAGCTTGCGCACGGCTTCCTGTTGCAAGGTCGAGGTGGTGAACGGCGCAGCTGCATAACGCTGCTTGGCCTTCTTTTCAACCCGCACCACTTTAGGTGGCAATTTCGCATCGTTAAGGCGAGCAAAGATGGCATCGTATTCAACCTGACTTTTGATATCCAGTTGGTCGAGTTTTTTACCTTGATACTGAAACAGTCGGGCTGAAAACGGCTGGTGATCCTTGTGGCTGTCCAGATGTACAGTCCAATATTCCTGACTTTTGAAAGCCTCGATTTGCAGTTCGCGCTCGACGATCAGGCGCAACGCGGGGCTTTGCACGCGACCGGCGGATAAACCGGGGCGGATTTTGCGCCACAGCAACGGTGATAAATTAAAGCCTACCAGGTAGTCCAGTGCGCGCCGCGCCTGTTGCGCATTGACCAGCGGCATCGCAATTTCGCGCGGGTTGGCGACCGCCGCCTGAACCGCCGACTGCGTGATTTCATAGAACACCACGCGCTTCATGTTCTTCCCTTTAAAACCCCTCTTGGCTTTAAGCAGCTCGGCGATGTGCCAGGCGATGGCCTCCCCTTCGCGGTCGGGATCGGGGGCTAACAGGATATTTTCAGCGGAGGCCGCTGCTTTCGCGATCGCATCCATGTGTTTGCTGTTGCGCGCGATGGTTTCGTAGTTCATCGCGAAACCGTTTTCGGTATCGACCGCGCCGCTCTTGGGAACGAGATCGCGCACATGCCCGTAGGAAGCCAGCACCTCGTAATCATTGCCCAGATATTTCTTGAGCGTTTTGGCCTTGGCCGGAGATTCTACGATGAGAAGATTGATTGCCATGCGTGGTGTTTAATGTAATTGAGTTGAAGTTATCGGAACGAGCAGCTCTTCGATCAGCAACGGGCTGAGATCCTGGTGGCGATCCCACAGCACGATCAGCATGATGAGTTTGAGCTTGTCCAGGCCTAAGTCTTTTTGTTGCAGGGCGAGGGCACGGTCGATGATGATCTCGCGTTCGATGGCAGAAATCATCTTCTGCTGTTCGGCGAACAACAAGAATTGACGGGCCTCGGCGCCGATAAGCTGAAATTCCAGATCGGCGAAAAAACGCATCCCGGAGTGTTCAAGGATGGCAGGATAACTGTCTGAATTTTGCAGGCGCAACGCTGACAACCAGGTCAATGCCTCGTCTATGTCTTCGCCTTCAAATCCGGCTGCAGAGAGTTTACGCGATAGCTTGTCCGGTGCCGGGTAGCTACCCGCATCGATATAGCTTTCAAACAAATACATCAGAATTTCGAACATAATTTAGAGCCATTTAGTGTATGCGTTGGAACAAACCGCCGGGAAGTGTCGCAATGCGGCCTTCCAGTTCAAGCGTCAACAGCATGGCGGATAGCTGGCTAACCGTCAAGCCACTGCGCAGACAAAGCGCATCGATGCTCACCGGATCAAAGCCGATTTGATCCAGCAAACCGGTGTCCTCACCAGTTGTTTTGGCTTGGCCTGGCACGGATACCATCTGGCCTGCCAACTCTTCGAGTATATCCTGCGCTGTCTCGACAAGCTTTGCGCCTTGCTTAATCAATTTGTGGCAGCCACGGCTTTGCGGCGAATGGATCGAGCCGGGTATCGCAAATACATCACGGCCCTGCTCCATCGACAGCCTCGCGGTGATCAGTGAGCCGCTTTGCAGCGAGGCTTCCACGATTAAACAGCCGATACTCATGCCGCTGATGAGGCGGTTGCGGCGTGGGAAGTTACTGCCGACAGGCGGCGTGCCGAGCGGAAATTCTGAAATTAGCGTGCCTTGTTTGGCCAGTGCATGAGCCAGATCGCGATTGGCAGCGGGATAAACCTTGTCCAGACCCGTTCCGAACACCGCGATGCTGCTGCCGGCCCCGCGCAATGCGCCACGGTGGGCGGCCGCGTCAATGCCGTGTGCCATGCCGCTGATGATGCACATACCGGCATTGCTCAATGAATTGGCAAATTCTTCGGCATTGTTAATACCCTGCGGCGTGGCATGCCGGCTGCCGACGATGGCGATCGCAGTTCTATTAAGTAAATCGAGACGTCCTTTGACATAGAGCAACAGCGGCGGGTCATTGATGTTGAGCAGGGATTGCGGATAATCGCTATCGCCCAGCGTGACGATATGATTTTGGCTATCTTCGAGCCAGACAAGTGTAGCTGCCAGCTCTTCATCCGGGACGCCCTGGGCGATTGCGCTGGCTGTCTCAGGTTTGACGAAGGTTTTGAGTGAACTGACGGGTTCGGCCAAAACCGCTTCAGGTGAGCCGAATTCGCGAAGCAGGTGGCGCGCGCCCTCTCCTCCCAGCCCCCGTATCAGGCTGAGTGTCAGCCAGGCCTTGATCGAGGGGTCAACAAACATGGTTACGGAGTTTGTGCGCGATCCAGGACTTGCACAGGCAGACGTGCCTGCATCACCAGCGCGTAGGAGACTTTATCGAACACACGGAACACGAACAGCAAACCGTAACGCTCGTCGGGCAGTGCGATGTCTTTACCCTCGCTTTTAACGGCGCGGCCTTTGCTGCTCAATGCCAGCACATGACCGCTTTGCAAACCGTCGCGCTCACCCTTGTTGAGGGTGATGACGGTATTCTGCCCCCCCTGAGTAACGCCGCCGTAGATTGAAATTACACGGGCGTTAATCTGGCTTTCAGGCGCACGCGGCAGGTAGCTGCGAGCGGTTACCGCAGCAGGTGCGACCAGGCGATCACCCGGATTGATTTCCTGTTTGGCTTCGGTTACAACGGCAGTGCTGACGTCGCCAAATTCCCTGACCTCAACTCCGCCAAGATAGATGGCTTCGTGACCCAGGATTTCATTGGTGTCCGGATCGACAAAGGTCTTGCCAGGGCGATACACCTGCCACTTCGTACCCATGCCTTCAGCCAATCCTTTTGCGTAGACAACATCACCGGGGCCGACAATAACCCGTTCCTCTGGCAATCCCACCAAAGTTGGCGCACCAGCCAGCAGCGCTTCCGTCACCACTAAAGGCTGACTCAGAAAGGGCTCGATCGCGTTGGATGGAATGCTGGGAATCGCATTTTGTGTGCCTTCTTCCGAACGCGCTTGCGGTGACAGCTTGATGACTGCACCCGTATCGGCGCGTCGCCCCATGCTCAAAGTACCGTTGGCGCGATCCAAAAAGATGCTGGCGCCCGGATAAATCCAGTGCGGATCTTTGATTGCATCTTTGTTCATGCCCCAGATAAAAGGCCATCTCCACGGGTCTTTGAAGAACTTGCCGGAGATACCCCACAATGTGTCGCCTTTGACGACAATGTATTGGTCCGGGGCATCGCTGCGTATCTGTGGTGTTGTTTCAGTTTGAGCAGCATATGCCAAAACAGGCAATAAAAAGCAAATCAGCGATATAATCTTGCGCATGGGAAACCCCGAAAGAATCAATGACAAAGGCGCACGGCTTACCGTGGCGCGTCAAATTCTGCATCCAGTCAATTAAATTAGCAAGCATTATGGCAATCTTACAAATTTTGCAATATCCCGATGAACGCCTGCACACAATCGCCAAAAAGGTCGTGCAGGTGAATGACGTCACCCGCAAGTTGGTGAAAAATATGGCACAAACCATGTATGCTGCACCGGGAGTCGGTTTGGCGGCAACCCAGGTGGATGTGCATGAGCAGGTCATCGTGGTGGATATATCCGAGACGCACAACGAGTTGCGGGTGTTTATCAACCCGGAAATATTATGCATCAGCGGCGAAATTGAAGGCGAAGAAGGCTGCCTGTCTGTGCCGGGCATCTATGAAAATGTGCGCCGTGCTGAGAAAGTGACGGTGCGGGCACTTGACCAGAATGGCGAGACTTTCACGCTGGAAGCGGAAGGTTTTCTGGCGGTTTGCATCCAGCACGAAATGGATCACTTGCGAGGTAAAGTATTCGTCGAATACCTGTCGCAACTCAAACAAACAAGGTTGCGCGCCAAGCTGAAGAAGCGCCGCCGCGAAGCACTTTAAGGCCATATCCAACGTGAACATAATTTTTGCCGGCACACCGCACTTTGCAGCCAGCGCCCTGGAGGCGCTGCTCCGCGAACATCAAGTCGTCGCGGTCTTGACCCAACCGGACAGGCCTTCGGGGCGCGGCATGCAGCTCACTGCCAGTCCGGTAAAGCTGCTTGCCCTGCAACACGGTTTACCCGTTTTACAGCCGGATAGCTTAAAGACAGAACAGGCGCGACTCGAGATCGCAGCGTTGAATGCCGACGTGATGGTGGTGGCAGCTTACGGGCTGATCCTGCCAAAAGCGGTTTTGGAACTGCCGCGTTTCGGCTGTCTGAATATCCATGCATCGCTGCTGCCGCGCTGGCGGGGCGCGGCGCCGATACAGCGCGCGATTCTGGCGGGGGACAGCGAGACCGGGATCACCATCATGCAGATGGATGCAGGGCTGGATACGGGCGACATGCTGCTGCGACAGAGCTGCCCGATTGAAGAGAATGACAATGCGCAAACTTTGCACGACAAGCTGGCGGACTTGGGCGCTGCCTGCATAATAGATGCCTTGCGCTTGCTGGAAAAGAACCAATTAACGCCGGTTGTGCAGGATAACGATGCGGCCTGTTATGCAGCCAAGCTGCTCAAGGGTGAAGCTTTAATTGATTGGCGGCAAGACGCACAACAGATTGCACGGGCGGTGCGCGCCTATAATCCGTTCCCGGTGTGTCAGGCCAAGATGCACGATGTTGTGTTGAAAATCTGGCAGGCGGAAGCGCGTTCGGATATGAACGGCGATCCCGGCTGCGTGATAGCCGTCGACAAACAAGGCATTACAGTCGGCTGCGGCAAAGGCGCACTACAACTGCAAGTGTTGCAACGCCCGGGAGGCCGGGCACAACCCGCTGTGCAATTTCTGCAAGCGATGCCGGTTCATCCCGGCGACAATTTTCAGGTTTCCTAAATGCATAATATTCAACTCGCAGCAACCCAGATCGTCCAGCAAGTACTGGTGGACGGGCGCAACCTCAATCAGGTACTGGATGAATCGCTGCGCAGAAAGTCGGTCTGGACACCGGCGCAACGCGCCGCCCTGCAAGACTTGAGCTATGGCACGTTGCGTTTTTACGGACAGTTAAATTCCATACTCAACTTGCTGCTGCACAAGCACATGACGGATAACCGGATTACCTATTTACTGCTGGTAGCCTTATATCAGCTGCAATACAGTCGTGCCGCGCATCATGCGGTGGTCGATCACGCCGTGCGCTCGGCAGACATACTGAATCCGAAAATCAGGGGGTTGGTGAATGCGATTTTGCGCAATTTTTTGCGCAATCAGACCGATTTGCTGGCGCAAGCTACTATGAATGACGAAGGACAATATAGTCATCCGCAATGGTGGATAGATGAACTTCGCGCACAGTATGGTGCAGATGCGGCGGCGATACTCGACGTGGGCAACGGGCACCCGCCGATGACGCTGCGGGTCAATCAGCGGCGCGGCACCACGGCGGACTATCTGGCGAAGTTGATTGAGCAAGATATACCTGCCAGGCTTATCGCACCTGATGCGCTGCAACTGGACAAACCGGTGTCGGTGGACAAGTTACCAGGATTCTTTGAGGGCCTGGTATCGGTGCAGGATGCGGGCGCGCAATATGCTGCACGTCTGCTGGATGTTAAGAGCGGCATGCGCGTGCTGGATGCGTGCGCAGCCCCGGGCGGCAAGGCCGCGCACATTCTGGAACTGGCAGACGTTGAAATGGTGGCGCTGGACAAGGATGAAAAGCGCTTGCTGCGCGTAAATGAGAATTTGCAGCGTCTGGAATTATCTGCAACGTTATTGGCAGGTGATGCCGCCGCCCCTGAGCAATGGTGGGACGGCAAACCGTTCGAGCGTATTTTAGCCGATGTACCCTGCTCCGCTACTGGCGTGGTGCGCCGCCATCCCGATATAAAATGGCTGCGCCGCAAGAAGGATATCGCCTCTTTCGCCGCACAGCAGTCAGATATCCTGCAAGCATTGTGGCCACTCCTGGCGCAAGACGGTCTGTTTCTCTACGCCACCTGCTCTGTATTTAAACAAGAAAATCAAGATGTTGTAGACAAGTTCCTGGCGAAAAATCCGCAGGCGCGACAGCTGGCTACCGAGCTGCCCGGCGGACAATTATTACCGACCGATCAGCATGATGGATTCTTTTATGCCTTGCTGCAAAAAACTGCTTAAAGTCCTGCTGGGGCTGGTTTTGCCCCTGTGGCTGTTTACTGCACCGGCGTATGCGGATGGCATAGACGTAAACAAGGCGGAGATGCGGATCTCTGAGGACGGCTCTCAACTCGCGGCAGATTTCGATGTCAACTTCAGTTTTCAGGTACAGCAGGCCTTGTCGTTGGGTGTGCCGCTCTATTTCGTGGGCGAATTTACGTTGACGCGTTCACGCTGGTATTGGCTGGACGAACAAGTGTTCCAAAGCGAACAGTCGGTCAAATTATCCTATAACGTCCTGACACGCCAGTACCGTATTTCACGCGGTTCGCTGTTCCAGAATTTTGCCAATCTCGAAGAAATGATGCGTATTCTGTCCAGGCAAAGCTCTAGTTATATTCCCGCAGAGGCGATGAAAAAAGATGGCAGCTATATTGCATCTGTTCGCTTGCGCCTGGACACCAAACAATTGCCTAAATTGATGCAAGTGAATGTGCTGACCAGTAAAGACTGGGATCTGGATTCGGGCTGGTATCGCTGGGTGATACGCCCCCTGGACGCGGCGTTGCGCGGCAAGACGGAGTAGGGAGCGGTGAAATACCTGATCATCTTGAGTGTCATTGCAGGTGCTGCCTTGCTGTATCTGCTATCGAGCAACAGCGTGCACACCGACGTATTTTCCATCAAGTTTTACGGATTGCTCGGTCTGATGGGCTTGCTGGCCACAGGTTTATTGGGGCTGGTGGTTTTTCAGATCTGGCGCTTGCGCTCAAAGCTGAAAAATAAAGTATTTGGCGCCAAACTCACGCTGCGCCTGGTGCTGTTTTTTACCCTGATCGCTGTTTTACCCGGCATCCTGGTCTATACCGTATCGGTCAACTTTTTGTCCAAAAGCATTGAGTCGTGGTTCGATGTGCGCGTGGAAAAGGCACTGGAAGGCGGCCTTAATCTGGGTCGTAGCGGACTGGACAACAGCCTGAAGGAATTGTCGAAAAAAACCCAATTCATCGCACTCTTGCTGTCGGAAAAAAATCCCGTTCAATTTCAAAATACACTGACTCAGTTAATCGATGAAGGTGTTGCACAGGAGGCTGCCCTGTTTGGCCCCGGCGGAAAACTGCTTGCCTTTGCCGCCAGCGACAATGCATTGTTGCCCGATATTCCGAGTGACAAGCTGATGCAACAGGCACGCGAAAAAGGTCAATATGCGGCCATCGAGTCGACGCCCGACAAGGCGATGAGCCTGCGCGTATTGGCGCCGGTCAATGCGAACAGTTACTCGAAGGCAAGCTACATATTGCAATTTAATCAGGCTGTGCCGAAGCAAATCGAAGCCGATGCGGAAACGGTGCAATCGGTTTATCGCGATTATCAGGAGTTGACATTGTCCCGCCTGGGCTTGAAGCGACTGTATGGCATCACGCTGACGCTGTCCTTGCTGGTGGTGTTGCTGACAGCCATATCGGCTGCGTTCTTCATCAGCGAACGAATAGGGTCATCGCTCGAAGCACTGGCTGAAGGCACACGGGCGGTCGCGCAAGGCGATTTTACCGGCCAACATCCTATTCGCAGCAGTGATGAATTGGGTGCGCTGACCGGTCTGTTTAATCAGATGACACGCCAGTTGGCGGATGCCAGGCGGGCCAGCGAGCAGCAGCAACGCGAGGTTGAAAGCGCCAAGGGTTATCTGGAAAGTGTGCTGACGCATTTATCCTCCGGGGTATTGGCGCTCGATGATGAATTTCGCCTGCGCTCGGTGAATACCAGCGCCGCACATATTTTGGGCGCCCCCCTGCACGAATTGCAGCGCATGTCATTGCCGCAGATCGCGGAAAAATATAGCCTGTTAAATTCGTTCTGTCTGACCATCACGGAAGCATTTGCACAAACCGGCAATGGTGAGTGGCAGCGCCAGATTGAACGGTTAAGCAAGAATGGCACCCAGATTTTGCTGATGCGCGGCACAAGCCTGCCGCATGGCGCTGAAGCGGGATATGTCGTAGTTTTTGATGACATCAGTCACTTGCTGCAAGCAGAGCGTCAGGCCGCATGGGGCGAGGTGGCTCGCCGCCTGGCTCATGAAATCAAGAATCCGCTCACCCCTATTCAGCTGTCGGCAGAGCGTTTGCAATACAAGTTAAGTGCTAAGCTGGATGAAGCCGATGCGAAGCTGTTGCAGCGCGCCACACAAACCATCGTCAGCCAGGTTTCGGCGATGAAAAACATGGTGAGCGATTTTGCCGATTATGCACGTGGCCCGGTGTTGAAATTGACCAGACTGGATGTGCACAGGCTGATTAAAGAAGTTTTGGGATTATATGAGGCCAATGCCGTGCCTATAACCCTGGCCTTGCAGGCTGCTCGCGCCGAGATCAATGGAGATGCAACGCGCCTGCGTCAGGTATTACATAACTTGTTACAGAATGCACAAGATGCGCTGCTCGGTGTACCTGCGCCCGTAATAACCCTGAGCAGCGAAATAGTGCAGGGCGAAATTCATTTACGCGTACTGGACAATGGCAGCGGGTTTTCAGAAAACGCGTTGTCGCGGCTTTTCGAACCGTACATGACAACCAAGACCAAAGGCACCGGTTTGGGCCTGGCGATTGTGAAGAAAATCATCGAGGAGCATGGCGGTCGAATAACGGTTGAAAATCATGCAAATGGCGGCGCCTGTGTAAATATCAGTCTGCCGCTCGCGGACATGGAAAATGTAACAATGGCGCCCATGCCCGCCCCCCTCTCTTCTACCTCGGATGGAACAACTAGCCAATCGACTAAGCCCGCAAGCGGGCAAGTCGCTGGTTATCCCCCGAAAACGGGGGAGAGTGATAAGGTCTCGCTGCGCGAATTACAAGATATTGAGGAACAAGTATGAGCAAACAGATTCTGGTAGTGGATGATGAAGTTGGCATACGTGAATTGCTGGCGGAAATATTATTTGATGAGGGCTATCAGGTTCAGCTTGCCGAAAACGCCGAACAGGCGCGTAAATTCCGGCACGAAAGCGAACCTGATTTGGTGTTGCTGGATATCTGGATGCCGGACACCGATGGCGTGACACTACTGAAGGAGTGGGTAGAACAGGATTTGCTGACGATGCCCGTGGTGATGATGTCAGGTCATGGCACGATAGAGACAGCCGTCGAGGCCACGCGTATCGGTGCGGTGGATTTTCTTGAAAAGCCAATTTCGATGCAGAAATTGCTGAATACCGTAGCAAAAGCGCTCAAGGAGGGGGCCGCAAGGCCACATCCGCTCGTTGTGGATACTGTACAAAACTTAACCGTTGAAATCGGTGGAGCAACCAGGCATTTCCCTCTGCCATTGGATTTGCCATTGCGCGAAGCGCGCGAACATTTTGATGCAATTTATTTTGACTACCATTTGCAAATGGAAGACGGCAACGTGTCGCGTGTGGCAGAAAAAATAGGTTTGGAACGCACCCACCTGCATCGCAAGCTTAAACAATTGGGTATAAAAGTCGCCAAAAAGACTGGTGACAATGAATCATAGCGCGGTTTATCAGCACATTTTTCCGGTTTATCAACAGAAGTCTTGACATTAAATTGGCAAGATTGTTGATGTATTGCGGGGTGTGCGGCATAATTCCGCCTATTAAAATTAGGCGTTAAACATAAACCCATCACTATGGGATATTTCCGAGGAGTCAGTAAATGACAGCAAATCGTAGCATTACACAACCAAAATTCAATGATATAACCGGCGCAATCCGCATGCTGGCAGTAGATGCAGTGCAAAAAGCCAACTCCGGCCATCCGGGCGCGCCTATGGGCATGGCAGAGATCGCTGACGTGTTGTGGAATCACCATCTGCGCCACAATCCGGCAAACCCTAAGTGGCCTGGTCGTGATCGTTTCATGATGTCTAACGGTCATGGTTCGATGTTGGTTTATGCGTTGCTGCATCTGTCAGGTTACGATTTGCCAATTGAAGAATTGAAGCGTTTCCGTCAAATGCATTCCAAGACACCGGGTCATCCTGAATACGGTTACACCGCCGGCGTAGAAACGACCGGTGGTCCGCTCGGCCAGGGCATCACCAATGCCGTTGGTATGGCGATGGCAGAGAAATTGCTGGCAGCAGAATTCAACAAGCCAGGCCATGAAATCGTTGACCATAACACCTACGTGTTCATGGGCGATGGCTGCATGATGGAAGGTATTTCCCATGAAGCCTGCGCATTGGCCGGCACCTGGGGTTTGGGCAAGTTGATGGCATTCTGGGATGACAACGAAATCTCGATCGACGGTCACACCAACGGCTGGTTCACTGACGACACCGCAAAACGCTTTGAAGCATATGGTTGGCATGTCGTTGCAAATGTACAAGGACATGATGCTGAGGCAATCGATGCCGCGATCCGTGCCGGTCACGCTGTAACCGACAAACCTACCCTGATCTGTTGCAAGACCATCATCGGTGCCGGCTCTCCTAACAAGGAAGGCACTCACGACGTTCATGGCGCGGCCCTGGGCGATGCTGAAGTAGCGGCGACCCGCGCGCACATCGGCTGGAACTACCCTCCTTTTGAAATCCCTAAACATGTATATGAAGCATGGGATGCTCGCACCAAAGGCGCGGGCCTGGAAAAGTTGTGGAACAACAAGTTCGCTGAATATAGCGCAGCGTTCCCTGCTGAAGCCGCAGAGTTCACGCGTCGTACAAAGAGTGAGCTGCCATCTGGCTGGGCGGCACACGCAGCTGCCGCGATTGCACAGACAGACGCAAAGGGCGAAACCATCGCCACGCGCAAGGCTTCGCAAAACGCGATCAACGCACTGGCACCAGCCTTGCCTGAATTTTTGGGCGGCTCAGCCGATCTGACCGGTTCCAATCTGACCAACTGGACAGGTTGCAAGCACGTTCACGGCAAGACTACAGGTAACTACATCAGCTACGGCGTGCGCGAGTTCGGCATGTCGCACATCATGAACGGTATGGCGTTGCATGGCGGTTTACTGCCATTCGGCGGCACCTTCCTGATGTTCTCGGAATATGCACGCAATGCCTTGCGCATGGCAGCATTGATGAAGCAGCGCGTAATTTTCGTTTACACCCATGACTCCATCGGTCTGGGCGAAGACGGCCCGACTCACCAGCCTGTTGAGCAAACAGCCACCCTGCGTCATATTCCTAACATGGAAACATGGCGTCCATGCGACACGGTTGAATCGATCGTGTGCTGGGTTGCAGCAGTTGAACGCAACGATGGTCCTTCCAGCCTGATCTTCAGTCGCCAGAACCTGCAATTCCAGAAACGTGATGCGGCGCAAATCGCCAACATCCGCAAGGGTGCCTACATTCTGTCCGAAGCAGCAGGCGGCAAGCCACAAGCTGTGATTATCGCAACGGGTTCAGAAGTTGATCTGGCGATGAAATCGCAAGCGGCTCTGGCAGCAGAGGGCATCAACGTGCGCGTGGTGTCCATGCCTTCGACCAACGTATTTGACAAGCAAGACCAGGCCTACAGGGACAGCGTATTGCCACGCGGCATGAAACGCGTCGCGGTAGAAGCCGGCGTGACAGGCAGCTGGTACAAGTATGTCGGACTGGACGGCGCGGTAGTGGGTATGGATTGCTTCGGCGAATCAGCTCCTGCTCCTGAACTGTTCAAGCACTTCGGTTTCACTGTTGAAAACGTGGTTTCGACAGTGAAAAAGGTTTTAGCTTAATTAGGACGAAACTACGTTTCTGTGAGGCATTACATCTGGTAATGCCGAAACTAAAAAGTGGTTAAAAAGTGTTCTGTAACTTGACGACGTTTCAGTGAGGCAGCACGTTGATATTGTTCAACGTGCTGCCGAACTAAAACGTAACGGTTAAAAAGGTTTTGGCCTTAATTAGGACGAAACCACGTTTTAGCGAAGGCTAGGTTCGATTGCGGTCAACATAGCCTGAGCGGTGGTTAATGCCTTAGTAAATTTATTTTAATAACTATAACGGGAGAAAAAAACATGGCAATTAAAGTTGGCATCAATGGTTTTGGTCGTATCGGCCGTATGGTATTCCGCGCTGCAACCAAGGACTTTCCTGAAATTGAAATCGTTGCAATCAACGACTTGCTCGAGCCTGACTATCTGGCCTACATGCTGAAGTATGACTCCGTGCATGGCCGTTTCAACGGCGACGTCAGCGTTAGCGGCAGCAATCTGGTGGTAAACGGCAAAAATATCCGTCTGACAGCAGAACGCGATCCTGCAAACCTGAAGTGGAGCGACGTTGGCGTGGACATCGTTATCGAATGTACCGGCTTCTTCCTCGATGATGAAAGCTGCCAGAAGCACATTCAAGCTGGCGCGAAAAAAGTGGTTATGTCTGCTCCTTGCAAGGACACTACACCGATGTTCGTGTACGGCGTTAACCATGAAACATACAAGGGCGAAGCGATCGTATCCGCTGCGTCCTGCACAACCAACGCGCTGGCTCCTGTGGCAAAGGTGTTGAATGACAACTGGGGTATCAAGCGCGGCCTGATGACGACAGTACATGCAGCAACGGCCACTCAAAAAACCGTTGACGGCCCTTCCATGAAGGACTGGCGTGGTGGTCGCGGCATTCTGGAAAACATCATTCCTTCTTCGACGGGTGCTGCCAAGGCGGTAGGTGTTGTGTTGCCTGCGCTGAAGGGCAAGTTGACCGGCATGGCTTTCCGCGTACCGACTTCTGACGTGTCAGTGGTTGATCTGACCGTTGAACTGAACAAGGAAGCCTCCTACGCAGAAATCGTCGCAGCAATGAAGGCGGCATCTGAGAACGGTCCGCTGAAGGGCGTGCTGGGCTTCACCACAGAAAAAGTGGTTTCCACTGATTTCCGTGGTTACACCTGCCCGTCCGTATTCGATGCCGAAGCCGGTATCGCACTCGATCCTACCTTCGTCAAGGTAGTGGCCTGGTACGACAATGAATACGGCTATACCTGCAACCTGATGCGCATGGTTCGTCACATCGCCAAGTAATACGTTTGAAAAAGGGCTGGCCGGGTGCCAGCCCTTTTGCCTTTATAGTTCTATGCAAAGGGAAAATAATGTCCGTAATTAAGATGACTGATCTGGATCTCAAGGGCAAACGCGTCCTGATCCGTTCTGATTTGAATGTGCCTGTCAAAGACGGTAAAGTTACATCCGATGCCCGCATCACCGCCTCCATGTCAACGATCAATGCCGCCATCAAAGCGGGTGCGCGCGTGATGGTAACCTCTCACCTGGGTCGCCCGGTTGAAGGCGAATACTCCGAAGAAAATTCACTCAAGCCAGTTGCCGATGTGATCGCCAACAAGCTTGCGAAGCCGGTTCGTCTGATCAAAGACTGGACAAATGGCGGATTTGATGTCGCAGAAGGTGAACTGGTATTGCTGGAAAACTGCCGCTTCAATAAGGGCGAGAAGAAGAGCACCGACGAACTGGCGAAGAAATATGCGGCGCTGTGCGATGTGTTCGTCATGGATGCATTTGGTACCGCTCACCGTGCCGAGGCGTCGACTCACGGCGTGGCAAAGTTCGCACCTGTCGCCGCTGCCGGCATCTTGTTGACTCAAGAGTTGGAAGCGCTAACCAAGGCGTTGCTCTCCCCTGCCCGTCCAATGGTTGCCATCGTTGGCGGCTCCAAGGTTTCAACCAAGCTGACCGTACTGGAATCCTTGTCTGAAAAATGCGAGCAACTGGTTGTCGGCGGCGGTATCGCCAATACCTTCCTGAAGGCCACTGGTCATCCGGTCGGCAAGTCGCTGTGCGAGAACGATCTGGTTCCAACCGCGCAAGCGTTGATCGAAAAAATGAAACAAAGAGGCGCTATCATTCCAATCGCGACTGATGTCGTGGTCGGTCTGGCTGCTCCCTTCCTGCCGGGAAATGAAAATACACCTGCAATCCTGAAGTCGGCCAACGATGTTGCGGATGACGAAATGATTTTCGATATCGGCCCTAAGTCCGCGCAAGAAATCGTCGACATCATCATGAATGCAGGAACAGTCGTCTGGAACGGTCCGGTCGGCGTGTTTGAATATGATCAGTTCGGCGAAGGCACCAAGGCTATTGCAAAAGCAATCGCTGAAACAAAAGCCTTTACACTGGCTGGTGGCGGCGACACGATTGCAGCAATCCAGAAGTACGACATCTTCGACAAGGTTTCATACATCTCAACCGCAGGCGGTGCATTTCTGGAATTCCTCGAAGGCAAAACTTTGCCGGCGGTAGCGATTCTCGAAGAACGCGCTAAAAACAACTAATTAGGAATCACATGCTGCGTAGAACCAAAATAGTTGCAACGCTGGGGCCAGCCTCCAGCGATCAAAAAGTCCTTGAGAACATGATCCGTGCCGGAGTCGATCTGGTGCGTATGAATTTCTCACATGGTTCGGCTGCTGATCACGTTAAACGTGCAGAAGTCGTGCGTGCAGCGGCGAAAGCCGTCGGACGCACCGTGGGTATTCTGGCCGATTTACAGGGGCCAAAAATTCGCGTAGGCAAATTTGAGAATGACAAGATCATTCTGAATAAAGGCGATACGTTTGTCCTCGATGCAGAACTTGAAGGCCTGGGTAATCAACAATGCGTAGGGCTTGACTACAAGGAATTGCCTAACGACGTCAGCACGGGTTCGGTCTTGTTGCTCAATGACGGCATGCTGGAATTCGACGTGCTTGAAGTTCAGGGATCCCGTGTCATTTGCAAGGTTGTGCGCGGCGGTGTGTTATCCAACAACAAGGGTATCAATCGCAAGGGCGGAGGTTTGACGGCACCTGCGCTGACCGACAAGGACATGGAAGACATCAAGACAGCTGCGCTGATCAAGGCTGACTATCTGGCGATTTCTTTCCCCCGCAGCGGCGACGACATGCGTTTTGCGCGCAAGTTGATGCACGAAGCGGGTGGTCAGAGCCTGTTGATGGCCAAAATCGAACGTGCAGAAGCCATTCCGGCGTTGGCTGACATCATCGATGCGTCCGATGCCATCATGGTCGCACGTGGAGATTTGAGCGTGGAAGTCGGCGATGCCGCCGTACCCGGATTGCAAAAGCGCATGATCAAGATGGCGCGCGCCAAGAATCGCCTTGTAATCACGGCGACGCAAATGATGGAATCGATGATCACCAACCCGATCCCGACCCGCGCCGAAGTATCCGACGTGGCGAATGCGGTACTGGATGGCACCGATGCAGTGATGTTGTCTGCTGAAACCGCTGTAGGCGACTATCCCGTTGAGACGATCGAAGCGATGGCGCGCATTTGCCTGAATGCGGAACACCAGTTCGAAGACCATGCGATTGATCAGCGTGCAGTGCTGCATAAGTTTACCCGCATCGACCAATCCATCGCGATGTCTGCGCTGTATGCCGCCTCACACTTCAAGGTGAAGGCGATTGTGGCACTGACGCAATCCGGTTCAACGGCCTTGTGGATGTCACGCGTAAATGCCGGGGTACCTATCTTTGCGTTGACGCCTGTCCAGGAAACATTGACCAAGGTGACGTTGTTCAGCGGTGTGCATCCGGTGTTGTTCCCAAGCCGTAACACAAAAAATCCGGCGCAGGAACTGATCGATGCCGAGCAAAAGCTGCTGGAGATGGGTTATGTTCATGACGGCGATCTGATCGTAGTGACCGTTGGCGAAGCCGTTGGTCAGTCGGGTCATACCAACACGATGAAAATCGTGCGTATCGGCGAACACCACAAAAATAGTATTTGATCTGCCCTGCCCGCTGGGCAGCGCGGTACGAGTTTGTAATCTAATTAATCAGGAGATAAAAATGGCATTAGTATCATTGCGTCAACTTCTCGATCACGCAGCTGAACACAGCTACGGTTTGCCAGCATTCAACGTCAACAACCTGGAACAGGTCAAGGCGATCATGGAAGCGGCTGACGAAACCAACAGTCCGGTCATCATGCAAGGTTCTGCCGGCGCGCGTAAATATGCGGGCGAACCGTTCCTGCGTCATTTGATCGAAGCAGCAGTTGAAATGTATCCGCACATTCCGGTCGTCATGCACCAGGATCACGGCGCATCCGAAGCTGTTTGTATCAACGCGATCCGCTCCGGCTTCTCCAGCGTGATGATGGATGGCTCGTTGATGACTGATGCCAAGACACCTGCTTCATTTGAATACAACGTCAATATCTCCCGTCGCGTGGTTGAAATGTCGCATGCGGTCGGTGTGTCTGTCGAAGGTGAATTGGGTTGTCTGGGTTCTTTGGAGACTGGCGAGGGCGAGCAGGAAGATGGTCAGGGCGCCGTAGGCGTATTGAGCCACGACCAGTTGCTGACAGATCCTGAAGAAGCAGCTGAATTCGTGCGCCTGACCGGCGTGGATGCACTGGCTATTGCCATCGGCACTTCACACGGCGCGTACAAATTCACCCGCCCCCCTACCGGTGCTGTTCTGCGTATCGACCGTATCCGTGAAATTCACGCACGTCTGCCTAACACCCACCTCGTGATGCACGGTTCATCGAGCGTGCCACAGGAATGGCTGAAGATCATCAACGAATTCGGCGGCACGATGGGCGAAACCTATGGCGTTCCGGTTGAAGAAATCGTCGAAGGCATCAAGAACGGCGTGCGTAAAGTCAATATCGATACCGACCTGCGCATGGCATCCACAGGCGCGACTCGTCGTTACCTGGCGCAAAACACCAAGGACTTCGATCCACGCAAGTTCATGGCAGAAACAACCAAGGCGATGAAGGGCATCTGCAAGGCGCGTTACGAAGCCTTCGGTTGCGCTGGCCAGGCCGGCAAGATCAAGCCGATCTCACTGGAAGCCATGGCAAACCGTTACGCTCGTGGCGAGCTGAACGCGATCATCAAGTAAGCGTTGTCTGTTTGAGCAATAAAAAAGCGACCTTCGGGTCGCTTTTTTATTGTGCGCACTCAAGTTTGAAGTCCGGCAGGCGAAGCATATATTGTGTGGCGAATTAAAAAACCCCGGCTTGCCGGGGTTGTGGGTAAGACGTTTGTTGAAGTCGGGCTACGGGATCAATTCGCGCCACAACACCCTTTTGCCGGAAAAGTTGGCGGCGTTACTTGAAAAAACAACGCTTTCATTTAGAACCGGAGTCGGGTTATTGGAGGTGACGACGCCTACTTTCGGTTGTCCACCGATATAGACAACATTGATTCCGACGATCGTCGCATCGTATTTTGAGGATGCAAGCGCGGGCGGAGCGCCGACCTGAGCGTTCACTGCTCCACCTGTTGCATAATTGAAATAGTTAAGCCAGCTGTAACCACCAGGCGAACATACTGTGTTGGAGGGGACGATAGTCGGGACAACCAGCGTACCCTGTATCAATTTTGCATCGATGTTGACTCTTTCTCCGCTATCCGGAAAGTCGACATACCAGCCACGGCCGGTGTAAAAGTTCACCATGTTATTGGTAACCGTTCTGGTGGCGCCCGTGCTGGCTAGAGTCTGACTGACCAGAGAATTGCGCGGATTCACCAGTGTGGTCATCGCGTTGTCATCCAGAATCGCATATTCCGTTTGTGTCTGGGTTGTGGAAAGATCCGCAGTTTCCAGATATTTACCGGTGCCGATGAACACTGCACGTTTGCCTACAATATTGCCCAGTACCGGCGTCGTCATGATCGGCTGAGGTAATGTGCCGGCAACATCTGAAAACAGGGTGGCGAATTTCAGAACATCGCCCGTGCCGACAGCAGCGACAACCGTGCTGTTGATATCGAAACGCCAGAGATTGCCCAGCAGATCGCCACCATACACAAAACCCGACAGATTGCCTGAGGGTTCGTTATTCCAGCCCGCAATTTTAGCCAGCCCGCTTGGCGTAGCGGCAGTACCCACGCCAGTTGAAATTTTGCTGACAATGGCACCCGTTCCCGCGTTCAGTACATACAGGTAGCCTACACCGCTGCCGGCGGGTGAATTACTGACGCTGGGATTAGAACTTAACGTCCCGTTGTCATAACCTGACGTCACCAACACCACCCAGGTGCCATCTGTCTTACGGGTAACAACAGGAACGCCGTAACTGTAGCCGACATCGCTGTCGGATGCAGGGGTGAATTCCCACAGCAAAGCAGGTGCAGAAGGATTGGTGATATCCAGCGCATAATAGCCACGCCCCCCCCCGTTAAGGCCGCCAACCAGGATGGTTTTCCATACTGGATCGTCAGCCGTGGTTACTGTCGCTGCATAATTGGCATTATTGCAGTTAGCGGTACAGACATCCGTGGTGACCGCGCTGCCGTTGACAAAGTTGGCATGCAGCGTGCCATAGTTCTTGTCTGCCAGCTTCCACATGTTCGGAATCACCATACTCGGCACATAAGCCCAGCGCTCAATCCCGGTATCTGCTGCAAAGGCATGCATCATGCCATCGTTGGCACCCATGTAGACAGTCCCTGCGCGGGAAGCTTGCGCTGTAAAAAAAGCGCTGTAGCCGGGATAGGTGTAGCTGAATACCGGCGCACCCAGAAAGGCTGGCTGCGATTCCAGTGCATCGCCCAACACGGCCTCACGGTAACGGTACAACCGGTTGTCCAACAGATTGCTGGAGCGATCCTCATACCCGTTTTGTCCGCGCAGAAAATTGACCAGATTGGTTCCAGCTGCCGCCGTTTGTTGCGGAGGCGTCAGTGAAGACCATTGGCTCAGCGAGCTGATACGCGCAGCATCAAAATAGGTCGAATTTGCGGTTGCATACGCCGCATCAAAGTTGATTAGCGCGTTGCCAGCGGCATTGGCTGTTACGATCGTCCGTGTGTCGGTCAGATCAGACACCTTGCTGAACATTGTACCTGTACAGGCGGTGGCTACCGGTACGTAACAATCCGTGCCGACCTGGGTTCCCCCGGTGCAGATGACAGAATTGGGCGTAACGCAGTTATAAATAGTGGTGGAGCCGCTGGAATCGGCAACCACGCTGCCCGGCGCTGCGCAAGTGTCAGCTGTTGTATTTTCCACGCACCATGTGGCATTGGAGCTGACCACACCGGTATCCACGTTGATACCGCGAGCTTCAAGATTGCCTTTCCACGCAACCGTGGTGTAGCTGGCAACGTAGGCAAAGTTGTTGCCGGCGACAGGATTCAAGGTACTGGTGGCGGCAGCGGCTGCCGCACCTTTACGCGAGTTGATGCCGGCGAGGGCATTGGAAAGACTGGCAGACAACGAACTGGGGTTAGTGGCATTAAAATAGGCCCCTCGACCATCGACTGCCGCATGCCATAAATCATCGATATTTTCCGGTGTGCCGGAAACGCTTGGAATCGGCCAATTGCAAACTGTGCCGGCCGCCTGCCATGGACATATCGTTGAAGAGGCGGTGCTCCCCAGGTTGACTGCGACATAATCTCCGGTGCTGTCGCTAAGGTAGCTGGACGAGTACACCATTCTGCCTTTTGCACCCAACCCCAGGGTGAAGGTGGTCATATGCTGCTGGGTATTATTGTCCAACGTGCTGATGAACACGTTGTTCTGGCATACATCCGTGCCGAGAGCGCCGGTGCAGTTATTCAATGTCCCTGTGACCGTGCTGCCAAAAGTGCCGGTGCGTAAATCGGTCTGGTAGTAATACATCGAGACGTCGGCCAGCGTGTTGCTGGTTCCGCCGCTGGTGCTTTGCACGCTACTCTGTAGCGCGGGGGAAGTTGTGCTAGGAGAGGGGAGTGTTACTGTTGCTGTGCAAGTACTTGAGGCCGAAGTATATGGTGCCACATAGTTATTTGCGGTGGCAGACCAACTGGGAGGCATACAAGTTGCACCGGCAGTCGCTACGGTGCAAGAACCAGTCTGCTGCCGTACCAATAGGCGTTTATTGGAGCCGGAACAATTCGAGCCTCCACCTCCAGATATCTTGGATCCGGTCGATGTATAAACGTTGCGCGTATATGTATTTGTCCATGTGGAGCCGACGGTTGCACCGTCATACATCGGGCGCCCGGCTGTGCCATCCTGGTTGCCAACGGCGGTGCTGCCATCTAACTTGGTATCGCCTGTCTGGCTGTTCCAGTAACCATCTGTTGTGAGTATGGTGAAATTCTGCTGGCAGGAATATTGCACAGGATCAACCACTGCGACGCCGTTTTTGCTGGCCAGCTTGTTGGCATAGACTTTCCCGATGTCGGCCAGCGCCCCCAGCAACGGGGTCGAACTGCCAGCGCTCGTGGCGTAGAGTTTGTTGTACCAGGCCAACTTGTTGGCGGCGTCAAAAGGGGCGGCGTTGATAAAATCAGTCCCGCCGTTGTTGTTCATGGTGGCGAAGCCGACCCGGTAGTTGGTACCGATAGGCTTGAAGGCCAGTCCGGTCGCGGTCTTCATCATATTGATGCGGGTGTGGTAATAGCTGTACCAGTTGGCGAAGTTGGTCTGTTCGCTTGCACCGACAATCACCTTAGTGAACACTCCACTGCCAGGTGTGGAACCGATGGCGCTATTGCATTCCTGATAAAAAGTACTGGCCGTGTTGAAGTAATCCTTTTGTGCGTTAGTGGTCTGCGTGCCGGAATATGTATAGTAAAAGGCGGCTTGGGCAGAAAAGCCACTGTTGTTGGTACTGTCGCTGTCTATGTCGATGAAGCTGGTGCTCAGGTTGGTGGTGCCTGAACCGGTGTTGTAGCCGTCGTTCCAGGCCGCGGTAAAGCTGGAATTGGGGTAACTGGTTCCGGTGGAACTGACCGGAGGAGCGTAAGTGAGACTTGGGTCATAGTAAACACCGTTGCACTGGCTGCTGGCGTAGCCGTAGCTCCCGGAAAAAGATTTTGTGGTGTCTGGTAAATAGGCCCAGCCCATACTGCCCGAGTCATCCATCATCAGGAATACGTTGGGTATCACTAATGAGGTGGAGGATGTCGCCAAAGGGGCTGTCGCCAATGCAACCGACGCGGCGAATGCAGGCACAGGCAGCAGCACGAAGTACAGCAGTGCGGCGATGAGGTTCTTCAGATGGGTTTTCATGGTCTGTCTCCTAGTATACAAATGCCTGCACGTAGCTGACGGAATTCCTGGGGCCTGTGGTTCTGGAGGTGATGCGGAGCTGTGGCGCCTGACCCGCGACAGGGCAACCCGAACCCACGCAAACATCCTGTGGCAGCGGGATGCTCTGGCCGTTCTTGTCTATCGTAGCGCCGCTGAACAGACAGTTCGCATTTTGAATCGCCACATTTGGAGTGCGGCACATTCGCTGGATGACATAGCGGGTGGTGTTCGCGCTGGCGTCAGTGCCGACCAGCACGCTGTCGGCGTTACTCCACTGAATTCCGGTGCCGTCAGTCAAACTGACAGCGGGATCGGTACTCGAGTAATAGCCCGCATTCAAAAAGCCGCCTGAACCACCCGTGCTGTTGAACGGATGCGCCGTATTGTTCAGCACATTGATCGCCGCGTTCCCAGCCTCAGTCGCAACCAGCCAGGCAACAGCCGCCTCAATTCCGGCATCCCCCGAGCTCGTGGTTGACTGCTTGAAAGCCAGATTGCCCGCAATCAGCGTGCTGGTGTCGACCGAGCGTATCAAGGCTACCGCAGCGAGCGAGATCACCAGCAGCGCGATCAGTGCGAAAAACAGCGACACGCCGCGCTGTTTGGCATGACGCGCCTGCCTGAAGCCACATTTGGCTGATATTTTCATAACGTGCCCTTGGACCAGATCATGTTGCGCAGCGGAATAATATTTTCAAAAACGCGATAGCGGTAGCGTTGCCAGTTTGAATCAGACTGGCTCAGATCGATCGTTGGTGCAGGCGAAGCGACAGTGCCCGGCCATGCGCACAGACCGGTAGGTGCGGCAGCGGTTGTGGAACTGCATGCAGAGGTCACGTTCGACACTTCCATTTTTGCGTTGCGCGCCACGACGGCGATGCGTATCGCCTTGATCCGATTGCGGTCGGCCAGCGTCGGCGCGGCCCACGTGCCTGTGGCATCCACCCACTGGACGACCTGGTTCGAGTTGGCGGCAGCGGAAATTCCGTATTGCGCCTGAATGTTCACCACACCTGTAACACCGGGCACAAAGGCTGCGGCCGTGCCATCCTGCCGTTCCAGATTGCCGCTGTTTGCACGATAGGTAACTTCATGCCATGCTCCCAAACAGGCCAGATTGGTGCCGCTGGATGTCGGGGCTGCGGTGGCTGCGGTAACGAGGGTATTTGCATCCGTTGCATCCGCAAAGGTGATGGAGGTCGTACCCGCCGGCAAGGCGACCATGGTTGAGATCGCGCAACTGGTGCCGTTGGTGATCAGAATGGCATCGTTGGTATTGCAGCCAAAATTATTCAGCACGGCCACATCCCTGGCCGGCGCGGCAGTACCGGCCGATGCAGTGGGTATGCCGGTCGTCTGGGTGGGTACGCCGCCCATCGCCGTGTCCCCGTAGCGCAGGGTAATGGTATCGCTGGCGCTCACGCCGGTTGTCGCAACGCCATCGGCGATAGTGACGGGCGAGAGGCGTGCAATGGTGCCTGCGATGCCGCCGACCGTCACCGTTGTGCATTCGAGCGCCGAATTGGTGACCGGCATCAGCGGATAGCCTGCCTGTTGCAACTCTCGCCCTATGTTGAACAGTGCAATGCTGCCGTTGGTTTGAGCATCGGCTGTGCCCGTGGTAGTGCGCTTTTGGGCCTCAAACACGGATAGCACCTGCAAGATGACCACAGAGACAAGCATACCAATGGTCAGACCGACCATCAGTTCAATCAGGGAAAATCCAGTCTGATGTATGGATGCATTTTTTGAATTCACAGCGTTAGCCCCCGACGATGCTGGCAGTAGTGGTGAGATTATGCGGCGCCTGACCCGGTTGTTGCCAGGTCACCGTGACCGTGTATTGATTTCCCGACTGCGTCGTCGCGATGGTGCCGCCGGGCAAATCGGGGATCGCGGTTGCCGCCTGAACGTAGCTGGCGAGATTGGCCGTATCCGTCCACATCAGCCCTATTCGTTGCTGAGCGATGTAACTTGCATCGGTGCGAAACTCAGAGTCAACCGTGTTTTTAATCATGGCCGCCTGCAATCCCACGATGGCGAGCACGCCCATCGAAAAAATCAGAATTGCGATCAGCGCCTCGAGCAACACCACGCCTTGCTGGGAAGATTTTGGAGGCAGATTTTTATGCATGATTTTCTCCGTTTAGCAGCCGCGCGGATTGGAAGATGGCAAAGCAGGGTCACACATTCTGGCGTTGCCGCCTGAACCTATCGTAACCCGTAAACTCTGTGTGCCGCCTGTTGCAGCAAGATCCACCCGTGTAAAAGGGACTGAGCCGTCCACATTCGTCACAACCAGTCCGAAATTATTGAACGTAATGGTCGTTGCGCCAACGGGCAATACCGTACGTGTCACATTTTTCGAGCCTTCGCTGGCCAGGCGCTGTTCGATTACCGAGGCGGGCGTCACCACGCTGACCGTCCACGATGAGTCAGTTCCCAGCACGAATGTTGTTCGAGTATTGCGCGTCACAGCCTCTGCGCGAGCCTTTTGCAACCCGTTGGCAATCGATTCGGCGGCAGTGCGGATCTGCGAGTTACTCACCCATGTCTGAAAGCTGGGTATCGCCACCGCCGCCAGGATACCCATGATAACGACGGTCGCCATCAATTCGATCAGCGAAAAGCCCCGGGATTTATGCATCAACATCCGCCTCCCTTGCTGGTTACCCAGCACGTGGCGCTGTTCCCCCACGCCGTGTTGGAGGCTTTTACGTTCGATTCATTGATCGTATAGCTATATGCAGACAAACTGCTGATGCCTGTGGCGGTGAGCGTGTAAGTATTGGCTGTAGCTGCGCAGGCATACGTGAAATTTGTTGTAGCCATAGGGATGGCAACAGGACAGCCGTTTGTATTCGAACCAAGTTGCGCCACTGTTGGCACATAAGTTCGATTGTCCTGATAAAACTGCTCCATCTTGATGCGCGCGTCAGACAGCGTCGATGTCGCCTCTACCAGCTTGCCGCGTATCACATAATTGCTGTAGTTGGGGATCGCAACGGCCGCCAGTATGCCGATCACAGCGATCACAACCATCAGTTCGACCAGGGTGAAGCCTCGTAGCTTTTTCATTGCGATCTCCTTTGGCATGCATAGTAAGTGTTTATTTTAAAGTTTCCACTGCAAGTCGACCAGGTGAATGGAAATCCGGATAAACGGCATACAAACCCGCACTAACGGGCATGAAAAAATGACCTCACCTGATAATGAAGAGTGATTCCCGCAGGGATATTCCGCTGTGTGTAATAACTTGCAAACACGCCATGCCCGCTACCCTCTCCTCAATCCTCAATCCTCTCCCGCAAGCGGGGAGAGCGCAGCGAGGGGGGCGAAGCCATGCAAACGTACGCTACGCGAGTTTCACGTTAGCGGGGCTGTCCGTGTATGCTTTTCGGCGTCCGGTTAACTGCAGCCGGTTCGTAGCTGACAACGATGTCCATTACGGTTGCCACGGTGTTGCCATTTTTACGCCCGGGCAGGAATACCGCCTGCAAAAAGCCGGCGCGTGCGCTGTCGACAAACACCGGGGGCAAGTTCGACGAAACCGTATCGACATTTACCACGTTGCCTGTTTTATCAATCCACAGGCGCAATACGATTTCACCCCCCTGCGAATATTCAAGCAGCTCTGGCGGATTATCGGAAATGTCCCGGGCAATGGCGGGGTGCTGGTCCAGTTCGGCAAGCGTGAAATAGCGAGAATCTAACGCCGTCGATATGAGCGTATCCGTTGTAGAAAGCCCGCTGTCACCAGCCATATTTGTTTCGGTATCAACGTCAGCAACTTCCATCACATCGGTTTTTTCTATGGCTTGTGGTGCAGCAGCACGAGGAGTCGGGGTGAGTGTTACCGTCAAACGATGCTGCCCTTGCTGCATGTTTGCGGAGCGGGCAATGTTCTTTTCGCCGACCGGCGACCACGGAACGCCATAGATGATGGCCAGATGAACAAGCAAGGACAGGCTGAGGATAATTGCCAATCGGGTATATCCGTCAAGCTTTTGCAAGAATTGTATTCCGCGTTTCATCATCGGTCTTAAGATGGATGCTAATCCAGCGGCGGGGCAATCTTGATTATTTCTTCTGCAGTCGTCAGACCTGCCGCAACTTTTTCGGCCCCGCTCAAACGCAACGGTTTCATGCCTTCATCCCGCGCCAATGACTTGATCTTGGCAAGCTCTGCATCTTTGACTACCAGCTGTTTCATTTTAGCGCTGAGCGACAACATCTCATAGATGCCGGTACGTCCACGGTAGCCGGTCATGCGGCATTCCAGACAACCTACAGCAACATTTACCTGCGCAGGCTTGGCAACCGGCCAATTGCCAACCAGTTCCCGCCACAACTCATCACTGATTTCGCCGGGTGCTTTGCAATGCGGGCAGAGCGTACGCGCCAGCCGCTGCCCCATAACCCCCAGCAGCGTGGAGTTCAGTAAATAGGCCGGCACGCCCAACTCCAGCAAGCGAGTAATAGCAGACGGGGCATCATTGGTATGCAGAGATGACAACACCAGATGCCCGGTCAGCGCGGCCTGCACGGCGATTTCAGCCGTTTCCGCGTCGCGTATCTCACCCACCATGATGATGTCCGGGTCTTGCCGCAACAAGGTGCGCACGCCATCGGCAAAGTTAAGCCCGATATTGCGTTGCACCTGCATCTGATTGAAGGCCGGCTCGATCATCTCGATCGGATCTTCTACCGTGCAGACATTCACTTCAGGAGTAGCGATTTGCTTCAGCGTGGAATACAGCGTGGTGGTCTTACCCGAACCGGTCGGCCCGGTCACCAGAATGATGCCGTTAGGCTGACGCGTCCACTCACGCCACAACGCAGTCTGCTCGCGCGAAAAGCCAAGATCGGCAAAGTTCTTCATCAATATTTCCGGATCAAAGATACGCATCACCAACTTCTCGCCAAAAGCCGTCGGCATCGTGGACAGGCGCAATTCGATTTCCTCGCCCTGGCTGCTCACCGTCTTGATGCGCCCGTCCTGCGGCCTGCGTTTCTCCACCATATCCATACGGCCCAACAGCTTGATACGGTTGGTAATGGCATTGAGCACGGAGGCCGGCAGTTGATAGACCTGATGCAACACACCATCGATACGGAAGCGCACCATGCCGATGTCGCGACGCGGCTCCAGATGAATGTCGCTGGCGCGTTGTTCGAACGCATACTTGAACAACCAATCCACCAGCGTCACCACATGTTGCTCGTTGGCATCCAGATTTTTGTTCTTGCCCAACTCCACCAATTGTTCGAAGTTCTGCACACCGGCGGACTGCCCGGTCCTTGCGGCACCCTGCACCGAATTGGCCAGGCTGTATATTTCCGGCAAATAGTGATTGATGTCGAGCGGGCTGGCTAAAACCAGCGTCACTTTCAGATTAAGAATGCGCTCTAACTCAACCACCCAGTCGGTCAGAAACGGCTCGGCGGTGGCGATGGTCACCTCCCCGTCGCTAACATTCAACGGCATGATCTTCAGACGTTCGGCGTAGGATTTTGAAACGATATTTGCAATACCGGCAAAATTCAGCTTGAGGGGATCGACATGAAAATACGGCATGCCGATCCGTGCCGCCAACCAGTCGGTGAGGCTCTCCACCGTCAGTAACTTGCCCGGAGGCACGAGGCTGTGCCAATTTTGTTCGCCAATTACCACCAGCGGATGCACACGTTCCGACTTGTGCCCACGGATCAGCTTCTCGGCATCGGCAGGCATCACCGCCCCGTCATCAACCAGCCAGTGCAGAATGGAATCCAGCGTCAGCTTGCGTTGAACGGACTGTTGTGTGAATGGAGTTTCTTTGCTCATAGCAAACCATACATATCGAATGGCGCAAGTCTAATGGCTTATGTTATGAATGGGAAATGCTTCCGGCGAAAGCTCATTCCTGACGACGCGTTTTGGCGGCGCTGTAATCGAAACTCATTACTTGTTGCTCACTGCTTCCGTCAACAGGAACTCTTTGAAAGCCAGCGCGGCACTGGACAAGCGCTTATTGCTGCGATGCGCGACGAACCAGTGGCGCAGCAGCGGAAAATGTTCGACATCGAGCACCACCAGGCGATGCGTCTCCAGTTCCAGTTCAATGCTGTGCAGCGACAGAATGCCCAGCCCCATGCCCGCCTGCACCGCTTGCTTGATCGCTTCGTTGGTTTCCATTTCCATGCTGATGCGTGGTTGAACAGCGTGCTGCGCGAACACGCGCTCCATCGCACTGCGCGTACCCGAGCCCTTTTCCCGCGACAAAAAGGTTTCACGGGCAAGCTGGGCAAATTTGATGTGAGGGAGTGTGGCTAACGGATGGCCGGGAGCGGCGATGACCACCAGCGGGTTGTCCATGAAGGATTCTGCATTGATATCCTGCCCTTCTGGCGGTTGACCCATGATGGCAAGATCAGTGCTGTTGTCGGCCAGCTGTGTGAGCACGGCATCGCGGTTGGCGACTTGCAGTATCACGTTGATATTTGGGTGGCGCTGACAGAATTTGGCCAGCAATTGCGGGGTGAAATAGTTGGCAGTATTGACCACAGACAGGGTCAACTTGCCACGTCCCAGACCTTTCATCTCGTCGAACACCGCTTCCATTTCAGTCAGTTGTTGGGCGATGAGGCGGGCGTAGTGAAATAACTCATGTCCGGCTTCGGTGAGGAAAATTTTCTTGCCCATTTGCTCGAATAGCGGCAGTCCGATATGCACTTCTAACTGCTTGATTTGCATGGACACAGCCGGTTGCGACAGGTATAGTTCTTCGGCTGCGCGCGAGTAGTTCAAATGGCTGGCGACTTTCTCGAATACCTGTAATTGACGCAACGTAAAGTGGAGCATGGTCGGGAGGCCGGGATAGTAGTTTCGTGATTATACACATCCATAAGCATTCCTTATGGTTTCAATAAAAATAATTGACTATCGCTTATAAGGCAACGGCCCTATAGTTGCGACCTGTTACAGGTTGTCGCTCGTTGGCAGGCAGTAAAAATTATCGTTAATACACAGGAGAGGTAAACATGGATCAATCTAATCGTTATGCAAATCTGGATCTTGATGAAGCAGAACTGATCAAGGGCGGCAAGCATATTCTGGTTGCCTACAAAATGGCGCCGAGTGCAGGCCACGGTTATCTGGAAGCTGCAGCGCACTTTGCCGCTGAATCTTCTACCGGCACCAACGTTGAAGTTTCGACGACTGATGATTTCACCAAGGGCGTAGATGCGCTGGTCTATCAAATTGACGAAGCCACCGAGGATATGCGTATCGCATTCCCTCTGGAACTGTTCGACCGCAATGTGATCGATGGCCGCATGATGTTGGTATCGTTCCTGACCTGCGCAATCGGTAACAACCAGGGTATGGGCGACATCAAGCATGCCAAGATGATCGACTTTTACGTCCCGCCTCGCGCCATTCAACTGTTCGATGGCCCGTCCAAAGGTATTGCGGATCTGTGGCGCATTCTGGGTCGCCCGATTGAAAACGGCGGCTATATTTCCGGCACGATCATCAAGCCCAAGCTGGGTCTGCGTCCTGAGCCATTCGCAAAAGCGGCTTACCAGTTCTGGTTGGGTGGTGACTTCATCAAGAACGATGAGCCACAAGGCAATCAAGTGTTCTGTCCATTGAAGAAAGTGCTGCCGCTGGTCTACGACTCCATGAAGCGTGCACAGGATGAAACTGGCGATGCCAAGTTGTTCTCGATGAACATCACGGCCGATGACCACTTTGAGATGTGTGCTCGTGCTGACATGGCGCTGGAAATTTTTGGCCCTGATGCAGACAAGCTGGCCTTCCTGGTTGATGGCTTCGTAGGCGGTCCAGGTATGATCACTACCGCACGTCGTCAGTATGCGGATCAATTCCTGCACTACCACCGCGCCGGTCACGGTATGGTGACTTCTCCTTCCGCCAAGCGTGGTTACACCGCGTTTGTGTTGGCTAAAATGAGCCGTCTGCAAGGTGCTTCCGGCATCCACGTAGGGACCATGGGCTACGGCAAGATGGAAGGCGAAGGCGACGACAAAGTTATCGCTTACATGATCGAGCGCGACAGCTGCCAAGGTCCAGTCTACTTCCAGGAATGGTATGGCATGAAGCCGACTGCGCCTATCGTTTCTGGCGGTATGAATGCACTGCGTCTGCCAGGCTTCTTCGAAAACCTGGGTCATGGCAACGTAATCAACACAGCGGGCGGCGGTTCATACGGCCACATCGACTCTCCGGCAGCAGGTGCTATTTCGTTGCGTCAAGCCTACGAATGCTGGAAGGCCGGTGCTGATCCGATCCAGTGGGCGAAGGAACACAAGGAATTTGCGCGTGCCTTCGAGTCATTCCCGAAAGATGCGGACAAGATATTCCCGGGCTGGCGCGACAAGTTGGGCTCACACAAGTAAGCTTAAGTCTTATTGGTGAAAAAGCGCCCCCACTCGATGGGGGCGTTTTTTTCCAGAAACAAAAACCGTTCGGCACGAGCGGTTACATGACGAACAACGGAGTAATCATGACAAACATTGATCAATACAAGGTGCATAACGAGCCGTTCTATCAGGCACAGGGCGACGAGGTAATGCTGTATGAAGCAGCTTATGCAGCCCGTTTGCCGGTGATGGTGAAAGGTCCTACGGGTTGCGGAAAATCGCGCTTCGTCGAATACATGGCGTGGAAATTGAACAAGCCGCTGATCACCGTGGCGTGTAACGAAGACATGACGGCAAGTGATCTGGTCGGGCGTTATCTGCTCGACGCCAATGGCACGCGTTGGCTGGATGGCCCGCTGACGACCGCCGCACGCATCGGTGCGATCTGCTATCTGGATGAGATCGTCGAAGCGCGCCAGGACACCACCGTAGTGATTCATCCGCTGACCGACCACAGGCGCACACTGCCGCTGGATAAAAAAGGTGAGCTGATTCATGCGCATCCTGATTTTCAGCTGGTTATTTCCTACAACCCCGGCTACCAGAGCCTGCTGAAGGACTTGAAGCAGTCCACCAAACAACGTTTTACCGCATTCGATTTTGATTATCCGACGGCTTCAGTCGAGACCGAGATTCTGAGTAAAGAAACCGGTATGGACTGCGAATTGACCGCAAAACTGGTGAAGATCGGCAGAGCCGCGCGCAACCTGAAGGGTCACGGCCTGGATGAAGGCATCTCGACGCGTTTGCTGGTGTACGCAGCCACGCTGATCAAGGGCGGAGTCGATCCGAAGGCCGCTTGCCGCATGGCACTGGTGCGCCCGATCACCGACGACGCAGACATACGCGATACGCTGGATCATGCCATTGATGCGGTGTTTTCCTAATATTTCACGCGTGCACTGAAAGATCATGGAAATCACAACCATACCCAAGGAATTCGAACTCTACTGGCAGCGACTCGATTGCAGGTTTCCCCGCGTCGAGCCGGTGTTTGCCGACTGCATGCGTGAGGCCTGGACGGTACTCAGCAATCAGGGCATGGATGCTTATATCAGCTATGCGCGCAGCCTGGGGAAAATGGGACGTGGCGCCGAACCTATCCTGATTTTTCTGGAAGAGTGGCCGGCTGTCGCAAAAGCATGGGGTGAAGATGCCTTGCCAGAGGTTATGGTGGCGATTCAAAGGATGTCAAAGTCGCCGAACAGCAAGGCGATCGTGCCCTTCCTGCAGTCTTTGCCGACCGTTGCCCGCCGCCTGCATTCGCACCAGCTTATGCGGGATTATATTGAGCTGGTGCTGGATTTCATGGAGCGCACCACGGGCTCGATACACGGCATCCACCAGACCTTCCCCAGCCCCGGTTTGCCTGAATTCTTCAAGCAAATCCCGGTACTGCTTAGCCAACTGTCTTTGGCTGGTTTAAAAAACTGGGTGGACTACGGGGTGCGTTTCTACAATGACCATCCCGAACGTCAGGTTGATTATTTCAGTCTGCAATCGGCGGACAGTCGTGCGGTGTTGCAGCGCGAGCGGCATGGCACCTTACTGGTGGATAATGAACGCAAACTGGATATGTTTCTGCGCGGCTTATGGCAGGATGAGGATCTGCTGATCCCCTACTCCAGCGCCTTTGATGAACTGCGCCAGCCTGTTCCCTATTACGACAAGCTCGGCATACGCCTGCCGGATGTGTACCAGGATGACAAGGGCATTTCCGGATTGGACCGTTATCGTGCAGCATTGACGCATATCGCCGCGCATCGTCGCTGGACACAAGCTGTCATCGCCGACAACCTGAGTCCGTTCCAGCGCATGGCGGTGGAATTTCTCGAAGACAGCCGGGTGGAATATCTGGCGATGAAGGAATATCCCGGCTTGCGTCGCATCTTTCTGGCCTTGCATCCGGTGCCGCTTGAGGATGCCTGCGATGTCGAGCAGGAGTCCAGCGTGCGTCACCGTCTGGCGATGTTGTCGCGCGCGATTCTGGATCAGCACCATCCGTACAAAAATTTGTATTTGATTGAATTTACTGAACGATTTAATGATCTGGTGCGACAGGGAGACTCCAGCACTCAGAAAATAGTCGATCTTGCGATTTCCTTTATCGCCAGAACGCGCCTGCCCAGCGACAATTTTGCCAAGACGTATTTCACGGATACGGTGATTGATTACCGCGACGACAACCGCCAGATGTGGCGTTTCATCGAACAAGGCGACGAGGAAGAAGCCTTCGACGAAGAGCGCAAGATCGAGCCTGGAGAAGAGCTGAAGGGCTTGCCGCCACGCCATTACCACGAATGGGATTACAACAGTCAAAGCTATCGTCCTGACTGGGTCAGCGTGTATGAAAGCCTGCATCCGCAAGTCAATTCGGCCGACATCGACAAGCTGCTGGCCAAACATGCCGGGCTCGCCAAACAACTGAAGAAGATGCTCGAACTGCTCAAGCCGCAGGACAAAGTGCGTATTCGCTACCAGGAAGAAGGCAGTGAACTGGATCTGGATGTGGCATTGCGCTCCCTGATCGACTACAAGGGCGGCTCAGCACCTGATCCGCGCATCAACATGAGCCATAGAAATGACGGGCGCAACATCGCAGTGACGGTGCTGCTGGACTTGTCTGAATCGCTCAACGAAAAAGCCGCAGGCAGCGAGCAGACGATACTGGAACTCAGTCAGGAAGCCGTGTCACTGCTGGCCTGGGCGGTACAGCAACTGGGCGATCCGTTCGCCATCGCAGGCTTTCATTCCAACACGCGTCACGACGTGCGCTACATGCACATCAAGGGTTTTAGCGAAAAGTGGGATGACGAAGTGAAGGGCAGATTGGCGGCGATGGAGGCCAGCTATTCCACGCGGATGGGAGCGGCGATGCGTCACGCAGCGCACTATCTGGGCAAACAGCAGGCTGACAAAAAGCTGATGCTGATCCTTACCGATGGCGAGCCGGCCGATATCGACAGCAAGGACGGGCGCATCCTGATTGAAGATGCAAGACAGGCGGTCAAGGAGCTGGACGGCCAGGGCATCTATGCGTATTGCATCAACCTTGATCCGAAGGCGGATGAATACGTGAAGGATATTTTCGGCAAGCAGTATACGATTATCGACAAAGTCGCGCAGTTGCCGGAAAAACTACCCGCTCTGTTTATATCTTTAACGAAATAAGTTGATCAGCAGAGCAGGGCAGAAAACGGTAGAATTACGGGTCTAAAATTTAGCATTTATAACTGAGGAGCAAGCATGAGTAAGAGTCTGATTCAATTCATCATTGAAGAACAACGCCACATTCCTAACGCCAGCGGCGATTTTACCGGATTACTGAGCGATATCGTTTCTGCATGCAAGCAGATTGCTCATGACGTGAACAAGGGCGCGCTGATCGGCGTGCTGGGCAGCGCAGGCAGCGAAAACATCCAGGGCGAAACACAAAAAAAGCTCGACATCATCACCAATGAAATTTTCATTGCAGCTAACGAATGGAGTGGTCACTTGGCGGCAATGGCTTCCGAAGAGATGGAAGACATCTACGAAATTCCGAAGCAATATCCACGCGGCAAATACCTGATCACTTTCGATCCATTGGATGGCTCATCCAACATCGACGTGAATATCTCGGTCGGTACGATTTTCTCCATCCTGCGTTGCCCTGAAGGTGTGACCAATCCGACTGCAGCCGACTTCATGCAGCCTGGCACCAAGCAGGTTTGCGCAGGTTATGCACTTTACGGCCCGAACACCATGATGGTGATCACCACCGGCCACGGCGTAAACGGCTTCACGCTGGATCGCGACGTAGGCGACTTCTTCCTGACCCATCCGGACATGCAGATTCCCGTCGATACGCAAGAATTCGCGATCAACATGTCCAACCGTCGTTACTGGGAAGAGCCGGTTCAGCGTTACGTTGAAGAATGCATCCAGGGTAAGGACGGCGGCCGCGAGAAGAATTTCAACATGCGTTGGGTCGCTTCCATGGTTGCTGAAATTCACCGCATCCTGACACGCGGCGGTATCTTCATGTATCCGTTCGACAACAAGGAAGCCGGCAAAGCAGGCAAGCTGCGCCTGATGTACGAAGCTAACCCGATGTCATTCATCGTCGAACAAGCGGGCGGCGTATGTTCTACAGGTCGTGAACGCATCATGGAACTGCAGCCTACTGGCTTGCATCAGCGCGTGCCGGTCATCATGGGATCAAAGAACGAAGTCGATCGCCTGGTGGGATACCACAAGGGCGCGTAATACCCTGCTATGCCCCCGTATATGGGGGCATTTTCACGTCTAATATTTGGAGTCACCATGTCAAAACCGCTCGTATCCATCATCATGGGCAGCAGCAATGATTGGGAAATCATGAGCCTGGCCGCACAACAGCTGAAAGATTTCGGTGTGGCTTACGATGCACGTGTCATTTCCGCACACCGTTCTCCCGACTTGTTATTCGATTACATCAAGGAAATCAGTGAGCAAGGCGTACAATGCTTTATCGCCGGCGCCGGCGGCGCCGCGCATCTGGCGGGCGTGATTGCCGGCAAGACCACGTTGCCTGTTTTGGGCGTGCCGATTCCGTCTAAGTATCTCAAAGGCATGGATTCACTTTTATCCATCGTGCAGATGCCCAAAGGCATTCCGGTTGCCACGTTTGCAATTGGTGAAGCGGGAGCTGCCAATGCAGGCCTGTTTGCCATTTCCATGCTGGCCCTGAACGATGCACAACTAGCCCTTCGCCTTACCGAATATCGAAAAAAACAGGCGGTTGCGATTGCCCAGACCGTTTTGCCCGAATTGCCATAACCATCAATTGATAATTGATAATTGATAATTGATAATTATCGATTGTTGATTGTTTTACCAAGGAAGCGCCATGTCTGCACTGCACGAATCCACAATAACCAGCTTGCCCCTGTTGCATCGCGGCAAAGTGCGTGATCTCTATGAAGTCGATGCGCAACATCTGCTAATCGTACAGACCGACCGGTTGTCGGCATTCGATTCCATTTTGCCTGACCCGATTCCCGGCAAGGGCGAAGTGCTCACGACGTTGTCGAATTTCTGGTTTGATAAATTGCGCCACATCATTCCTAATCACCTGACTGGTATTGCACCTGAATCAGTGGTGAGCGGGGCAGCGGAACAAGCGCAGGTGCGCGGTCGCTCCTTTGTCACCCGAAAACTCAAGCCCCTGCCGATAGAAGCGATCGTGCGCGGCTATCTGGTAGGCTCAGGCTGGAAGGATTATCAGAAAACCGGCACGATCTGCGGACTCGCTTTGCCTGCCGGCCTGCTTGAGGCCGAAAAGCTGCCGCAGCCGTTGTTTACCCCGTCTACCAAGGCTGCGGTAGGCGATCACGACGAGAATATTTCTTTTGCACAGGCCGTAGCGTTGCTGGGTGAAGCCCGTGCGACTGAAGTTCGCGATGCAACCGTGGCTTTGTATGTAGAAGCCGCCAACTACGCTGCAACCAAGGGCATCATCATCGCCGATACCAAGTTTGAATTCGGCGTGGATGAAGCGGGTCAACTGTATCTGATTGACGAAGCGCTGACACCGGATTCATCACGCTTTTGGCCTGCCGAAGCCTATAAAGTAGGTAGCAATCCGCCCAGTTTTGACAAGCAATTCGTGCGCGACTGGCTGGAAACCTCAGGTTGGAACAAGCAGGCTCCGGCACCTCATGTTCCGCAAGACGTGTTGCAAAAGACGGCGGACAAATATCATGAAGCACTGCAACGTTTGATGGCTGCATGAGGGATTCCCCTGAAATTTGTGAATCTGCGCCAGTCGAACTGACGGCAACTGCGGGCGAATCCGTCCGTCAGCAGGGCGCAGCGCTCGCCGCGCCCGGACAGATATCAAAGCAAAACACGAACTGGCCACAGCCGCTGATTGAAGGATTTTTACGGTTTCGCGACAATCATTTTCCAAGCGATGATATCGAGTATTTGCGCCTGTTTTCTGAAGGTCAAAAACCGAAATTTTTGATCATAGGATGTTGCGATTCAAGGGTTGATCCCGCCATCATTTTCAATTGTGCACCGGGTGAACTGTTCGTGGTGCGCAACGTGGCCAACCTTGTCCCGCCGAATGAGGAGCGCATCGGTCACCACGGAACCACTGCGGCGCTCGAATATGGCGTATGCAACCTGGGGGTGGAGCACATCGTGGTGCTGGGCCATGAGCACTGCGGCGGGATTCAAACGCTGATGCAAACAGGCGGCACCTCCAACCCGGATTCTTTTATTGATGACTGGATGAAACTGGCTGAGTCCGCACGGGTGAGTGTTGAACGAGACTATGCCGATGCCAGCCTTGATGAGCGCCAGCGTGCATGCGAGCAGCGCGCCATTCTCGTTTCGCTGGAAAATTTACTCACCTATCAGTGGATCGCGCAACGCGTCGCTGCGAAGACGCTCAGAATTCACGGCTGGTATTTCGATATCAAACAGGGCCAATTGATGGGATACAACAGCACGACCGGCCAGTTCGAACCGTTGTAGTTATTTACCGGTCAATTCCTTGTAACGCGCCTTATCCGCATTGTAACGCGCATCTACGGCCTGCTTTTCGGCCTTGTATTTCTCCAGATCCTGCTTCAAGTGACTCAGTTTATCCTGCGCGGCCTTGATGTCTTCATGCAGGGAGGCGGGCACTTTAGCCCCGGATTTGCTTCGATTATCCGCATCCTTTTGCAAACCGAGCAAATTGTCGCCGGCCGTCTTGATCTGGGAATTGATGCTGTTGATGCGCGCATCGACTTGCTGCAGATTACGGCTGCGGGACAGTTCAATTTCATCGACGCTGCTGTACGTATCCGTCAGCGACTTGTCATGCAGCCGCTGATCCCTGATGGCGGCCTCACCGGCGCGGATTTTTACCGACTCCGCTTCCTGAGCGCGCCGCTCCTCCGGCGTCAGAATGTCCTGGGTTTTTACGACCACCCCGGCTTTATTGAGCAGCTGGCGATCTTTGTTCGCATATTCAGGCGGAATGGTCTCACCATAGTGGGTCGTGCCCTTGTCATCCACCCATTTGTACATCTTGGCAGCAGCCGGCAAGCTGAAGACAACACCTGCCAGAAGCGTGATCAACAGAATTGGTTTATAACAGGCCACTTGGTCACCGTTCCTTGGTGACTTAGTGGAATGGCTAGTAGTTTTATTAGTCATTTTCCACTCCAAAAAGATCCCGATACGCGCGTACCGCGCTCAAGTTTTCCAGCATTTCGGCTTCATCCTGCAAGAAGCCAAGCAAGTCATTCAGCGTGGCAATCGCCACCACCGGAATACCATAGTTTTCCCTGACTTCCTGTACTGCGGATAGATCACCCAATCCCCGCTCCATGCGGTCCAGCGCGATCACGACCGCACAGGGCTCAGCACCCGCCGCGCGGATTAGTTCGATCGACTCACGCACCGATGTACCCGCAGAAATGACATCGTCAATGATCAGCACCCTGCCTTGCAACGCAGCGCCTACCGTTGTGCCGCCTTCGCCGTGATCCTTGGCTTCCTTGCGGTTGTAGCAATAGGGCACATTACGGCCTTGTTCTGCCAGCGCGATGGCGACGCCCGTGGCCAACGGTATGCCTTTATAGGCGGGGCCGAAAATCATGTCAAACGGAATTTCTGCCGCCAGGATGGCCTGTGCATAAAACTGCGACAAATTTCGCATTGAGTCGCCGTCATTGAACAACCCGGCATTGAAAAAATAAGGGGACATGCGCCCGGCCTTGGTTTGAAATGCGCCGAAGCGCAGCGCTTGCTTCTGAACGGCGAAACGAATGAAATCTTGTCTGAAATTGAACATGGTGGATACCCGAGTGGGATATGACAGAGAGAAACATTATAATCGCGTGCCCTCCTTCATTGCATTGGAAATTTTGTGCGCATCATCTCTGTTAATTTGAACGGTATCCGTTCCGCCGCCAGCAAAGGTTTTTATGAGTGGCTTGCGCTGCAAAATGCAGACGTTATTTGTTTGCAGGAACTCAAGGCGCAAGCCGCCGACATGACTGAACAAATGCTCAGGCCACATGGTTACCACGGCTATTTTCATTATGCCGAAAAGAAAGGCTACAGCGGAGTAGGTATCTATTGCCGCGAATTGCCAAAACAAGTCACGGTTGGGCTGGGTATAGCCGAATTTGACGCGGAAGGGCGTTATTTATGCGCGGACTTTGCAGGTTACAGCGTGGTATCGCTGTACCTGCCATCCGGTTCCAGCGGCGAGGAACGTCAACAGGTCAAGTTTGATTTTATGAGTGCATTCCTGCCGCACCTGCGCGAACTGCGTGCCAGCGGCCGCGAAGTGGTGGTGTGCGGTGACTGGAACATTGCACATAAAGAGATCGATCTGAAAAACTGGCGCGGCAACAAGAAAAATTCCGGATTTTTGCCTGAAGAGCGCGCCTGGCTGACCCATTTGTTCGATGAAGCAGGTTTCGTCGATGTGTTTCGCCGTGTCCATCCTGAACTCGAAGCCTACACCTGGTGGTCAAATCGAGGTCAGGCCTGGGCGAAAGATGTCGGCTGGCGCATCGATTATCAAATTGCCACGCCAGGCGTGGCTCTGCGGGCGCAGTCGGCCAGCATTTACAAAGAGCAACGATTTTCCGACCATGCGCCGTTGACCATCGATTACACTTAACAAGCGTTTTTTAGCTACTCAATAATCAGGATTAAATAATGCTTTCAATTTCGGCTCTGACCCTCAAGAAGACCATAGCGCTTTTGGTGCTGGTGGGGCCCGTATCCATGGTTCCTATTTTTCTCGCCGCCACTGAAGGTCTTGATCTGCCCGGCAAGCTTCGCTTTGCAAGGACGATAGGCACAAGCGTCACGTTAGCGTTGCTGGTGGCAACGTTTATGGGCATGCCTATTCTGGGACTGCTCGGTGTATCACTCGGTGCGATGCAGGTAGGTGGTGGCGTTATTGTTTTGTTACTGGCAATCGCAATGGTGCTTGGCAAGGAATCAACCTTCAAGGGCGCTCCCTTGGTTAATACCGAAAACGGGGTTCGGGAAGCAGCCATCGTGCCTCTGGCAATCCCACTGCTGGCAGGTCCGGCAGCATTCAGCTATGTCATGGGTAACAGCGCGTGGCATCGTTATACAGACCTGATCCATGTCGTCGCACCTATCCTGATCGTAGGAGCCGCATGCTGGATCACTTTCCATATGGCCTGTGAGGCGGAAAAGAAAATTCATCAATCCACGCTGGATGTTGTCGAGCGCGTTGGGGGATTCATCCTTGCCGCGATGGCTGTCGAAATGATGGCCGCCGGCTTGCGTGGCCTGTTCCCCATGCTGAGCACAGCCACCTGAAGCACAACTATCTGATTTTACTTATGAAAAAGCACCTGCTGACACTCATCCTTACGTTGCTGGCTGCAAATGCTTCTGCCGAATGGCAAAGCATCGGAGAAAACGCTACCCAAACTGCCTACGTTGATGCCGCCAATATACAGCATGGCAAGCACAACACAATGTGGGGATTGTTTGATTTGAAAGCCCCGCGCACCCTGGGCAACATCAGCTATTTATCGATGAAGATTCAACGTGAATATTCCTGTCATAACAAAAAATCCAGAATAATCGCCCGGTCAGCTCACGCAGACAACATGGGAGCGGGAGAAATTATTTACAGCGACCATACACCCGATAAATGGATGATTATTCAGCCTGACAGCGCCGAAGCAGCGCTGTGGAATATTGCTTGCGACAAGAAGCCGCAGTAATCAGCGAGTGATGCCGGGCGGGTATCATTCCAGCCGGATTCGTCAGGATTTTTTTGACAGCAGGTATTCCCGGATCAACTTTGCACCCAGGGCAAACCGGCTACACGCCAGCCATCCACAGTATTGCGATGCTCGCTGACATCCTTATCGCCTTCGAAACCCTCCAGCACATTGTAACAATCGCGATAACCGGCCGCGGTGGCCGCGATGGCTGCGGCATTGGAGCGCGCGCCGCTGCGGCAGATGAATAGCAGCAAGGCCTCCTTGTCCACTTGTTGCTCGAGCGAGGCAATAAAGTTTGGATTCGGTTTCATGCCGGGATAACTCATCCATTCAATCTCGGCCGCCGCCGGGATGCGTCCTACCCAGTCCAGCTCGGCACGACAACGCACGTCCACCAGTCGGGCACCGGGCGCGGATTGCAAAATTTCATAAGCCTCATCGGGATACAGAGCGCCTTCATAAGGCAGATTTTTATCCTTGGCGCGTTGTTGACCAGCTTGCAGAATGGCGGTGATATTTCCCATGATGTTTTTCCTGTAACGTTCCGTATTTTGATTTTGTGTATTCTTTAACGAATCATGCACAAATGTTATGCTGCGCATCAGAGTCGCATACTAGCCCAATCGAAATGAAAAATCACACGCAACATTCATCTGTCGGCAAAGAAGTTTTTGAACCCGCCCATCCCGAACGTTTTGCTGCTGCGCAAAAAAGCACCTGGGTAAGCATCTTTATCAATTTGTTGTTAACGATATTTCAGGTCATAGGTGGATTTTTCGCGCATTCACAGGCTTTGATGGCCGATGGTCTGCATTCGTTGTCGGATTTACTGTCTGATGTGCTGGTGCTGTACGCCAACCGGCACGGCAATCGTCATGCGGATGCCAACCATCCTTATGGTCATGCAAGAGTTGAAACCGCAGCCACCCTGATACTGGGTGTTTTTCTGGCGGCATTGGGTGTCGGCTTGCTGGTAGCTGCGGCGATGCGCCTGCAACATCCCGGCACGTTACAGGCGGTGAGTCCGCTGGGTCTTGCCATCGCCATTTTTGCGTTGATCGCCAAAGAAGGCATGTTTCGCTACATGCTGGCAGTGGCCCTTCGGGTACGCTCGCAGATGCTGGTGGCCAACGCATGGCACGCCCGTTCTGACGCAGCCTCGTCACTGGTCGTGGTGGTCGGAATTATCGGTAATTTGCTGGGGTACACATTTCTGGACCTGGTCGCAGCTGCTGTGGTGGGGGTGATGATCTCGCATATGGGCGGCAAGCTGGCGCTGGAAGCGCTGTCAGAACTCATCGATACCGGCCTCAATGCCGAAGAAGTTGAAGCCATTCGGCAAACCTTGCTGAACACCCACGGGGTGCGGGGCCTGCATGACTTGCGCACCCGCAAGATGGCGGACAACGCGCTGGTCGATGCGCACATTCTGGTCGATCCGAAGATCAGCGTTTCAGAAGGGCATTACATCGCCGAATCGGCGCGCAATGCGGTACTGAAGAACCACCACGTGCTGGATGTGATGGTACACATTGATCCGGAAGACGATATGCAAGCCGGTCACAATGCCAAGTTGCCCGGCAGACCCAATCTGCTGGCACAGCTTGCCGAGCGACTGGATGATGCCAGCCTGCTGAATAATCGCGTGGTGTTTCATTATCTCGAAGGCAGTGTGGATGTAGAGTTGTATTTGCCGGCCGATGCGCACGATCGAGCCCGTGCGTTGCAGGCACGCTGTGACGAGCTGGTTCGCGATGACCCCTTGTTCCGCACTATTCACATACACAGCAATCACGCACAACAATAGTGCACGAACGCGCCATCCGCGCCCCTATTTGGTGCGATTTATTTTTGTGTTACTTCACAGGCTTATGGCACAATGCCGCCTTGGTACGCAGACAGGGTAGTCACGCCTTCTGCATCTGGAATTTTTGTTGAAATTCACTGTTTGATTGATACTTTGGGAGATAGATATGTCGTTGTCGGCAAATGATGTGTTGCAAATGATTAAAGACCACGACGTTAAGTTCGTGGATTTCCGTTTTACCGATACACGCGGCAAAGAACAGCACGTCGGTGTGCCTGCGAAATACGTCGGTATGGACAAGTTTGAAGAAGGTCATGCATTCGATGGTTCTTCGATCGCCGGCTGGAAGGGCATTCAAGCCTCCGACATGCTGTTGATGCCGGATCCTGCGACGACTTACCTCGATCCGTTCACAGAAGACGTGACGCTGAATATCACCTGCGACGTGATCGAACCGACCGACGGCAAGGGCTACGACCGCGATCCACGCTCCATCGCGAAGCGCGCAGAAGCCTATCTGCAATCCTCCGGCGTGGGCGATACCGCCTACTTCGGTCCTGAACCGGAATTCTTCATCTTTGATTCGGTAAACTGGAAGATCGACATGTCCGGTTGTTCGGTCAAAATCAACTCCGAAGAAGCAGCCTGGTCTTCCGATGAAAAGTACGATGGCGGCAATACCGGCCACCGTCCAGTGGTCAAGGGCGGTTACTTCCCGGTTCCTCCTGTCGACAGCCTGAACGACATTCGCGCCGCGATGTGTCTGATCCTTGAAGACATCGGCATCGAAGTCGAAGTGCATCACCACGAAGTAGCGACGGCCGGTCAATGCGAAATCGGCACCAAGTTCAATACACTGGTGCGTCGCGCCGATGAAACCCAATACCTGAAATACGTTGTGCACAACGTTGCGCATCAGCATGGCAAGACGGCGACTTTCATGCCTAAACCTATCGTTGGCGACAACGGTTCCGGCATGCACGTGCATCAGTCGATCTGGAAAGATGGCAAGAACCTGTTCGCAGGCAACGGCTACGCAGGCCTGTCCGAAACCGCGCTGTACTACATCGGCGGTATCATCAAGCACGCCAAGGCACTGAACGCGATTACCAATCCTGGCACCAACTCCTACAAGCGCCTGGTTCCTCACTACGAGGCACCGACCAAGCTTGCGTATTCTGCCAAGAATCGTTCCGCTTCGATTCGTATTCCTCACGTCGCCAGCGACAAGGGTCGTCGTATCGAGACACGTTTCCCGGATCCGACTGCGAACCCATACCTGTGCTTCGCGGCACTGATGATGGCGGGTCTGGATGGTATCGCCAACAAGATTCACCCTGGCGACCCGGCTGACAAGAATCTGTATGACTTGCCACCAGAAGAAGATGCAAAGATCCCAACCGTCTGCTCCTCTCTGGACGAAGCGTTGAATGCACTGGATAAGGATCGCGAGTTCCTGACCCGTGGCGGAGTGTTCTCTAACGACTTCCTGGATGCATACATCACATTGAAGATGGAAGAAGTCACGCGTCTGCGCATGACGACCCATCCGCTTGAGTTTGAAATGTATTACAGCATCTAAGTTGTAATTATTAGGTGGTGAAGAGAAACGGGGCCTTGTGCCCCGTTTTTTTTCGTTCAGAAAGTGTCGGGGCGCCGCCACGAAAAGTTTGTCACGGACAGAGGCTTGCCCTATACTCATTCAGCCTTTTCGCAGGAGAACGATTATGAAACTTGGATACTTGCTGTTGTGCCTGATCCCCTCGCTGGCACTGGCCGATATATACAAATCAGTTGACGCCGACGGGCATGTGACCTATTCCAGCGCACCAATCAAGGGCGGGAAACGCGTCGTACTGACGGCACCTGCACAGGCAACTTCGGAGCGCCCGCGCGCCAGCGCGTCTCCGCATGACTTTCCTAAAATAAATGAAGAAACTCAAAAAGGAAGAGATGGATCGCGTCGAAAAATCCTTGGGGATGAACTAAGCACAGAAGAGGGCTTGCTGAGCACTGCCAAACAAAGCCTGCAAGTGGGAGAAGAACATCGTCCGAGGGATGACAAGAGGATCAAAGATCTGACCAAACAAGTCGATTTGCACCAGGGAAACATCGCCGCACTTAAAACCGAAATATCCAAACTGAAATAATCAAAACCGGGCATGATTGTTGCTTAGATACTGCCATGCCTGACCTCATCTATCTTACCCTCGACCACTTAGCTACCGCAGTCATCTTGCTGGATGATCAGTTGCGTGTCATCTATCTGAATCCTGCTGCGGAGAATCTGTTTGAGGTGAGCGGAAAAAATCTGCTCGGAAATCCGTTACAGCTGGTGTTCACCGATAACGGCCAGCTCGCCAGTGCGATGCAGCGCGCATTGGAAAACGGCGCCAGCTATATCGAGCATGATCTGATGCTGGTGACGCATACCCACAACAAGCTGCACGTTCGTTGCACCGTCACGCCGTTGCAAACTGGCCGGCTGTTGCTGGAATTTCATCCTGTGGACAGACCGCTGAAGCTGGCACGGGAAGAACAGATGCTGGATCAGACTCAGGCCAATCGCCTGCTGCTGCGCAATCTTGCACATGAAATCAAGAATCCGCTGGGTGGCATACGCGGGGCTGCGCAATTGCTTGAACAGGAGCTGGATAAACCGGCTCTGCGCGAATATACCCAAGTCATCATTCAGGAAGCTGACCGGCTGCGCTCGCTTATGGAAAAACTGCTCACCCCGCAAGGAAACACCCGGCACAGCGCGCTCAACATACACGAAGTGCTGGAACGCGTGCGTTCGGTTGTGCTGGCCGAGATGCCTGAAGGGCTGAAAATACAGCGCGATTACGACATCAGCCTGCCAGCACTGATCGGCGACAAGGAGCAGTTGATCCAGGTGATACTCAACATCGTGCGCAATGCCGCACAGGCGATGCATGGACACGGAAAAATTATGCTGCGCACCCGCATCGCCAGACAAGTTACGCTGTTCAAGCAACGCCATCGGCTGGCCGTGATGGTACAGATTATCGACAACGGGCCGGGCATTGCACCGGAACTGCGCGACAAGATATTTTATCCGCTGGTGTCAGGACGGGCCGATGGACATGGACTGGGGCTGACGCTGGCTCAGGACTTTATCAGCCAGCATCACGGTACGATAGAGTTTGACAGTGAACCCGGCTGTACACGCTTCACCGTGATGTTGCCGTTGCAGGCTAGCTTGTAGCTAGTGGCCCGTAGCGGGCAGCCAAGCCTTGCTACAAGCTACCAGCCACAAGCTTTTTCAAAAACAATATAGTTATAGATCGATAACCCTATGAAACCAGTCTGGATAATTGACGATGACCGCTCGATACGCTGGGTGCTGGAAAAGTCGCTGGCCCGTGCAGACATCGAATTCGAGAGCTTTGCCTCGGCGGATGATGCACTGCGCGCCTTGAGTCACCATCAGCCGCAAGTGGTGGTGAGCGATATACGGATGCCGGGCCGTTCCGGGCTGGATTTTTTGCAAACACTGCATCAGCGTCATCCGCTCATTCCGGCCATCATCATGACCGCCTATTCCGATCTGGAAAGCGCCGTCTCCGCGTTTCAGGGCGGTGCGTTTGAATATCTGCCCAAGCCGTTCGACATCAACCATGCGGTGGATTTGATCCGCCGCGCATTGGAACAGAGTCGGCGCAAATCCAGCGATGTGGGACAACTGGAAGTCGCGGCAGACATTCTCGGTCATGCAACTGCCATGCAGGATGTTTTTCGCGCCATAGGCCGTTTGTCGCAATCCCATGCAACGGTGCTTATCAACGGCGAATCCGGGACCGGAAAGGAGCTGGTGGCGCGCGCCTTGCACCGCCATAGTCCGCGCGCTGACAAGCCGTTCATCGCCATTAACACTGCCGCCATTCCGAAAGACCTGCTGGAGTCTGAACTGTTCGGGCATGAGCGCGGCGCATTCACCGGGGCTGCCGCGACGCGCCACGGACGCTTCGAACAAGCCGAAGGCGGCACGCTGTTTCTCGATGAAATCGGCGACATGCCGTCCGAGTTGCAGACCCGCTTGCTGCGTGTACTGTCAGATGGCAACTTCTACCGTGTCGGCGGACACCAGCCTATCAAGGCCAACGTGCGCATCATTACGGCAACCCATCAAAACCTCGAAGAACGCGTCAAGCTGGGTTTGTTCCGTGAAGATTTATTTCACAGGCTGAACGTGATACGGCTACGCCTGCCGCCGTTGCGTGAACGACGTGAAGACATTCCGCTGCTGGCAAAATATTTTCTGCAAAAAAGCGCCGTCGATCTGGCGGTCGAGCAGAAACAATTCAGCGAGGCGACGTTGCACCATTTAAGTGCGCAGGATTTTCCCGGCAACGTGCGGCAACTGGAGAACTTGTGTCATTGGCTGACCGTGATGACGCCTTCGCAAATGATCGAGATCGCCGATTTGCCCCCGGAGTGGCGCTGTGTTGTAGAAATTTCGGCAGCAACGGACTGGAGTTCTGCACTGGCAAATCAGGTTGAGACAGCCTTGCAGCGCGGTGATGAAGGCATCATGGAAAGCTTCGTTGCACAGTTTGAACGCACCCTGATCCTGCAAGCCTTGCATCACACCAACGGACGGCGCATCGAAGCCGCCACCCTGCTCGGTATCGGCCGCAATACCCTGACGCGCAAGATCCAGGAACTGGGGCTTGAGGACAGGGAAGCTTAGGTATTACGCTCTACAACGCAAAGCATGCGGCTGGGAACGAATTTTTCCAAATGAAGAATCAATGCGGGCTGTGTCACATTTTTTGATATGACCATCCTGCCACTACGCCGCTGTGTTGCAATGGTTCAGCGGCCATCCCGGCGTAAACTGCCATGAAAGGGAAGATCGTATGCGCATCACAACTCTTGGTTGTAGCAGCAGCATCACAGGCGAATTGCGTACTACCTGCTACCGGGTAGACGATGACATCCTGATCGATGTGGGAACCGGCGCGGGCGACCTGACTCTTGCGCAATCTATCGCGATCGAGACCGTATTTCTCACCCATGCACATCTCGATCACTGCGCCTTGTTGCCGATGCTGAGTGACGCCGCAGGTAGTTTTCGCAATGTGCCACTCACCGTCTATGCACTGCCGCAGACCATCACCCTCCTTATGGAACATATGTTCAACGGCGGTCTTTGGCCGGACTATACCGCGCTGCCCACGCCTGAAAATCCCTACATTCGTTTTCGTCCGATACAGACAGGCGAAACGGTGGCGCTGGGTGGCAGGCGCATCACGGCGCTCCCCGCGCGTCATGCTATCCCCTGTGTCGGTTACTGCATCGACTGCGGCACAGCCAGTCTGGTGTACAGCGCCGACACCACTTATTGTGCGGAATTCTGGCAGGCCTTGAATCGCATCGACAACCTGAAATACCTGCTGATCGAAAACACTTTCCGTAACGCGAATGCTGCCGGCGCACAGCGCTCGGGTCACACAACGGCGAGTTTGCTGGCGCAAGGATTGTCGCAGCTTGATCGTCCGGCGGAACTGTTTATCGTACACATGGAAGCAGGGTACGAGCAGGAGACCATGCTTGAAGTCTTGCTGGCCGCTGCCCAATTCAAGCCGCAGATGCTGCAACGCGGCCACGTGTTCGAACTTTGATGAAGTACTACTGCGCGAACGAACTACAAGTTATGACAATCGCTTGAGCAGTTTGTCGTGTATCCCGCCGAATCCGCCGTTGCTCATCACCAGGATGTGATCGCCGGGTCGTGCGGCGGCTGCAATGGCTTCGATCAGCGCGTCGAGATCGTCGATGACAATTGCCTTGTCACCCATAGGGGCCAGCGCGCCCAGCGCATCCCAGCCTAGGTTGCCTGAATAGCAGAACACCCGGTCTGCGTTTTTCAGACTGCCGGGCAGTGCATCTTTCATCACCCCCAACTTCATCGTATTGGAACGCGGTTCAAGAACTGCGTGAATTTTGGCCTGCCCCACCTTATGGCGCAGCCCGGCCACGGTGGTATCGATCGCCGTGGGGTGATGGGCGAAATCGTCATAAACGGTAATGCCGTTCACCACACCACGCACTTCCATGCGGCGTTTCACATTTTTGAATTCAGATAAAGCTGCCAGGCCTAATGCGACCGGCACACCGGCATGGCGCGCGGCAGACAGGGCTGCCAGCGCATTCATCCGGTTGTGTTCGCCCAGCAACTCCCAGTTCAGCGTGCCTTGCAGTTCGCCGTTCAAGGTCACGCGATTGTCCGCATCGATCTGCCAACCCCTCTCGCTCCCGAAACATTCCACAGGCGTCCAGCAGCCGCGCGCCAATACGCGATCCAGTGATTCCTCGCGGCCATTGCTGACGATCAGTCCGTTGCCCGGCACGGTGCGCACCAGGTGATGGAACTGGGTTTCGATCGCATTCAGGTCGGCAAAAATATCGGCGTGATCGAACTCCAGATTGTTCAGGATCGCGGTGCGCGGGTGGTAATGCACGAACTTTGAGCGTTTGTCGAAGAACGCGGTGTCGTATTCATCGGCCTCGATGACGAAAAACGGCGACTCGGTAATGCGCGCCGAAATGTCGAAATTCTGCGGCACACCGCCGATCAGGAAGCCCGGATTGAGTCCCGCATGTTCCAGTATCCAGGCCAGCATCGAGGCCGTCGTGGTCTTGCCGTGTGTGCCCGCCACGCCCAGCACCCACTTGTCTCGCAGCAGCGTGTCTGCCAGCCATTGCGGGCCGGAAACATAAGGCAGGTTGCGGTTGAGTATCTCCTCCATCAGCGCATTGCCGCGTGTGACCACGTTGCCGATGACATACATATCCGGGTTGAGCTCAAGCTGTTCCGCGCCGAAGCCGGAAATAAGTTCTATGCCTTGCGCTTCAAGTTGCGTGCTCATCGGCGGATAGACGTTGGCATCGCAGCCCGTGACGCGAAAACCCGATTGTTTGGCGATTGCCGCGATGCCGCCCATGAATGTGCCGCAGATGCCGAGGATGTGAATATGCATTTCTTGTCCATTTCTACTACACCCTCTCCCCGTCCCCTCTCCCGCAAGCGGGAGAGGGTGCCCGGCAGGGCAGGAGAGGGAAAGATTTAAGTTCTAAAAATAAAATACACCGCGCCCATCATACACAGCGCGGCGTACAGGTAATCCCATTTTAACGGCTGGTTCATGTACATCACTGCAAACGGCACGAACACCAGCAGCGTGATGACTTCCTGCAATATCTTGAGCTGACCTAAGTTGAGTTCGGTATAGCCGATGCGATTGGCAGGAACCTGAATCAGATACTCGAATAGCGCGATGCCCCAGCTGACCAGCGCAGCCACATACCAGGGCGATGCCGCCATATTTTTCAGGTGACCATACCACGCGAAGGTCATGAACAGGTTGGAAACGGCGAGCATCAATGCGGTTACCAGCAGCGGTTGAGAAACAAGTCCCATCAGGTCTCTTCAGGCACCATTTTGATCGCGCCGCACGGACACTCGGCCACACACAGGCCGCAGCCCTTGCAGTAATCGTAATTGAACTGAAAACCTTTACCCGGACCCAGCTTGATCACCGCATTGTCCGGACACACGCCGTAACAATTGTCGCACTCGAAGCAGTTTCCGCAGGAAAGACAGCGGCGTGCCTCGAACAAGGCGTTGGTCTCGTCCAACCCCCCTTGCACCTCGTCAAAGCTGGTCTGGCGGCGGATCATGTCCAGCATCGGACGCACGGTCTTGTCGGCGTCGGAGTAATACCACGGGTTGAGCTTGTCGAAAGTGGCAATCTCGTGTTTCGCTACGGGCTGATACGTTGCGCCACGCAGCCAGGCATCGATGTTGCGCGCAGCCTTCTTGCCGTGCCCGACCGCTACGGTGACGGTGCGCTCGGAGGGCACCATGTCGCCGCCGGCGAAGATGCCGGGGAAGCCTGTCATCATGTCGGGCGATACCTGCACCGTACCGTTGCTGATTTCGAGCCCGGCCACCCCTTCGAGCAGCGACAGATCCACGTCCTGTCCGAGCGCTAATACCAGCGAGTCAGCCTCCATCGTCTCGAATTCGCCGGTCGGCTGCGGCACACCCTTGTCGTCCAGCACCATTTTTTCAACGGTAAGACTGCCCTCCTCGGCCTGTTTGATGGTCGACAGCCACTTGATCATCACGCCTTCCTGCAATGCCTCTTCCACCTCGAAATCATGTGCAGGCATCTTCTCGCGGGTGCGGCGATAGACGATGATCGCCTCAGTCGCGCCCAGACGTTTGGCGGTGCGCGCCACGTCGATGGCGGTGTTGCCGCCGCCATACACCACCACGCGGCGACCCAGCATCGGCTTGTCCTCACCTTCCATCGAGCGCAGCACCGACACCGCATCGACGATATGCGCCGCATCCCCTGCGGGGATGAACGCGCGTTTGGCGATATGCGCGCCGACCGCTAAAAAGGCCGCGTCGAAACCGCCCTGTTTCATGCTCTGCTCGATATTCGCAACTTTTGTGTTGAGCGTAAGCCGAACGCCCAGATCGAGGATGCGCGCAACCTCGGCATCCAGCACCTCGCGGGGCAAGCGATACTTCGGGATACCGAAGCGCATCATGCCGCCCGCCAGCGGACCTGCTTCCTGTATTTCGACGCGATGCCCCTTGCGCGCCAGATGATAGGCGGCTGAAAGTCCGGAGGGCCCGGCGCCTACGACCAACACCTTCTTGCCAGTAGAGGTGGCGGGCGCGTCGAATTTCCAGCCCTGCTTGATGGCCTCGTCGCCCAGGAAGCGTTCCACCGAGTTGATGCCGACCGACTCGTCCAGTTGTCCGCGATTGCACGCGCCTTCGCAGGGGTGATAGCACACGCGCCCCATCACGGCCGGCAGCGGATTGTCCTGCACCAGCACGCGCCAGGCCTGCTCGTAGTCGCCCGATTCGGCGTGAAACAGCCAGCCCTGGATATTTTCACCGGCAGGACAGGCGTTGTTGCACGGCGGCAGGCGGTTGATATACACCGGGCGCTCGGTGCGCCAGGTCCCGGTCAGGTTGGCAAGCGACGTGCCGGGCTTCAGGGTGATTGCAAATGGCTTGGACATGTCAGTTTCCTTCATCTTCCAGCAAGCCATACTTGCGGATGTTGCGGTCGGCGATTGCCTGAATGCGCGCCACCATATCGGGGCGTGCGTGCGTGCCGAACAGATGCGCGAAGCGCTTTTGCGGCTTCATATATTCTTCCACCGGAACCTGGCGGCGTATCTTCAGCACGCCGGTGACTTCTCCATGCTCGGCCTCGAACACCGGGAACATGCCGCTCTCCTTGGCCAGTCGCGCCATCAGGATGGTGTCGCTGGATGCTGTACCCCAGCCCAGCGGACAGGGCACGAACAGATGGATGTAACGGGCGCCGTGCATCTTCATTGCTTTCCTGACCTTGTATTCGAGATCGCGCAGATCGGCGACCGTCGCCGTGGCAACGTAGGGAATGCCGTGCGCCATCGCGATTTCAGGCAGGTTCTTGCCCTGCCCGAACACGTTGCCGGGTTCAGGACCTACCGGCATCGTGGTCGCGGTGCGTGCGGCAGGCGGCGTGGCACTCGAGCGCTGCACGCCGGTGTTCATGTAAGCCTCGTTGTCATAGCAGATGTACAGAACGTCGTCGTTGCGCTCGAACATGCCGGACAGACAGCCGAAGCCGATGTCTGTGGTGCTGCCGTCGCCGCCCTGGGCCACCACGCGCACGTCTGTTTTTCCCTTCACCTTCATCGCCGCCGCGACGCCGGTGGCGACCGCCGGCGCATTGCCAAACAGTGAATGGATCCATGGCACCTGCCAGGATGATTCAGGATAAGGCGTTGAGAAGACTTCGAGACAGCCGGTGGCATTCACCGCGATCAGCTGATTGTTGCTCTCCGCCATCGCCGCATCAATCGCATAACGCGCACCCAGCGCCTCGCCGCAGCCCTGACAGGCACGGTGACCGGAGTTGATCGAGTTGCTGCGCGTCTGGCCTGCCTGCACGCTGCGATCCATGGGTGCCAGCAGACGGTTGCCGACCGTAAACGTGCCGGTCTGATAGAATTTTACTGGTTGAAATCCCATGATGACTCCTTAACCAAACTTGGCCGAAACTATCCCCTTGTCGTGCAGGATATTTTCGGCGACAGGACCGGAGCGACGGGTTTGACGCTCGCGTTCCAGTTGTTTGTTGACCGCCTCCCAGTCCAAATCGAGAAACGTGACTGGCGGCAGCGCTTCACCTTCAGCCTCACGGAACAGCTTGTGCAGCGAGGCCTTCGTGATAGGCCGCCCGCCCAGACCTGCAATCGCGGTAAAGCCTTTCAGGCCGGTTCCGGTCACCGCCATGCGCACGTCGGTCGCAACGATGCCGCCCATGCCGACCGCGAGGCTTTTTTCCAGCACCAGGAATCGTTTGCTGTTAATCAGGGCTGCGCGCACCTGTGCCAACGGGAAGGGGCGGTAACTGATGATGCCGAGCACGCCGATCTTGTGACCCTCCAGGCGCATCTCGTCCACGGTATCCTTGATTGTGCCGAGCACCGAGCCCATCGCGATGATGATGGTTTCTGCATCTTCGGTGCAATAGGTGCGGATCAAGCCACCGCTGTCGCGCCCGAATGCCTGTTTGAATTCGGCGGCCAGTTGCGGAATGCGCTCAATCGCCTGCATCTGTTTGGCATGCGCCAGGTAGCGCACTTCCATGAAGGCTTCTGGACCTACCATCGCGCCGATGGAGACCGGTTCGGCAGGGTCGAGCACTTGGCGCGGTTCAAATGGTGGCAGATAAGCATCGACCTGTTGTTGCGACGGAATATCCACGCGCTCGAAAGCGTGCGTCAGGATAAAACCGTCCATGCATACCATAATGGGCATGGAGAGTTCCTCAGCCAGACGGAACGCCTGAATGTGCAGATCGACCGCTTCCTGATTGGTCTCGGCGAACAGTTGCATCCAGCCGGAATCGCGCTGCGAGAGCGAGTCGGAGTGGTCGTTCCAGATGTTGATCGGCGCGCCGATGGCCCGATTCGCCACCGTCATCACGATGGGCAGCCCCAAACCCGATGCGTTATACACCGCCTCGGCCATGAACAGCAGGCCTTGCGATGCGGTTGCGGTATAGGCGCGTGCCCCCGCAGCAGATGCGCCGATGGCGACCGACATCGCTGCGAACTCGCTCTCGACATTGATGAATTCGCAGGGGGTCAGGCGGCCGGCTTTGACCATCTCACCCAGCGCTTCGACGATGTGCGTCTGCGGCGAAATCGGATAGGCGCAGATCACCTCTGGACGGCACAGTGAAATAGCCTCGGCGACGGCCTTGGAACCTTCGGTCTGTTTAAGCATGAGCGCCCCCGGTCATCATTTCTTTGACCAGATTATAGGCTTCTGTCGCGGCGGCGACATTGCCCGCAGCTACTTTTCCGGAGAATTTTTCGTTGATCGCCTTGATCACCGATTCCAGACGGATGATGCCCGACAGCGCGGCAAATCCGGCCAGCAGCGGCACATTGGGGATAGGACGACCGACATGCTTGAGGCCAAGTTCGGTTGCCGGCAGCGTGCAGAACCGTTCAGCCTGGCGGCCCTTGACGAGTTCGCCCAGGCCGAGCTCTTCAATGCTGTGACGCGAATTGAGCAGCACGTAACCGTCAAGCTTCAACCCGGCGAACACATCGATCTGATGCAACAGGGTGGGATCCTGAATGATGATCGCATCCGGTTCCATGATCGGTTCGCGCAAACGGATCTCTTTATCGGAGATGCGGCAGAATGCAACCACAGGAGCTCCGGTGCGCTCCGAGCCGAAGCTGGGAAAGGCCTGCGCATGGCGCCCCTCCTCGAATGAAGCGACCGACAACATCTCTGCGGCAGTCACCACGCCCTGACCACCACGTCCATGAACACGAATCTGGAACATCCGAACCTCCTGTTATTGCGGTTATGCCGGTTTGGTGAAACGCTGAAACATTGCCTTTTATCCGTTAATTATTCGAATCGGTTGATCACTGGATCGAGAAGACGCCTGCCATGAATTACCGCAACAATCAGGATTTCATTGTCAAAAACACGATAAATGATGCGATAGCTGTAAACAAAACGTTCACGGATTGTCGGATCGCTTATTTCAGGGACAATTGAACCAATATGCGGAAACTGGTCAAGAGCGGCACCGATAGCCAAAATTTTCTTGACTACCGATGACGCGTAATATGGCGAATCTTTAGCGATGTAGGCGGCAATTGCCTCTGCATCCTCAACTGCCTCGGGTGACCAGGTTACTCGCGTACCCACTTGCTCAAGCGGCTTTCAACCGCCTCATGAGAAATTGCGCCATCGGTATCCGCGCGCAACACCCCGTTTCTTATCTTCTCAATCACATAAAGATGATATTGAATATCTTCCAATGAGCAATCATCAGACAGCGTCTGGAGCAATGTTTCAACCTGTTGTTTGGCGACTTGCATTTGGATACCCCTGACAAACATCTTGGGGCAATTGTACATCCGTGCCGAACCAAAGGCACGGAGCAATTATTAGTTTACGCCCAGCAATTCCACGTCGAACACCAGTGTTGCATTCGCCGGAATCACACCACCCGCGCCGCGCGAGCCGTAGCCCATCGCTGATGGAATAGTCAGCGTGCGCTGGCCGCCTATCTTCATGCCTTCCACACCCACGTCCCAACCCTTGATCACATGCCCTGCACCGAGCGGGAATTCGAAAGGCTGGCCGCGATCGCGTGAGCTGTCGAATTTCTTGCCTTTGTGGTCGGCTGCCGCTTCGTCATACAGCCAGCCTGTGTAATGTACGGATACGTTTTGTCCTGGTGTGGCCTCTTTGCCTTCGCCCAGCTTGATGTCAGTCTTGATCAGTTCACTCATGTTGCTCTTCTCCATTGTTGGTTTTGGTGATGCGGCTTGTTCAGAGCACGCGGTGGTTGAAAAAGCAGCCAGCAGCACTGCCATCGGTAAAAAATTGATGCGTTTCATGCCTATTCCTAACATATTAATTTGAATCATTATTTATTCTATTTTGCGCTACTGAAGCGCCATCTGCCTAGGTGCCGGAGCGCCATACAGCATGCCTCCCACGCTGATGTCTTCATCAACTTCAGGCCAGTAAAGCCGATGCCATCCCCAATGAATTCCCAATAGTTTCTTGGTTCGATTTATTAAGCAGCGCGCCGCTTGGTGCCACTTGCGCCCGAATGTTGCGTCAGATCAGCCGAGCGCTGCGCAAACTCAATGATGGTGCGCAAGGCTTCATTGACTGACGCCGAGTCGGGAAATGACTTTGCCAATTCCGGCTCGATGAGTACAAGGTTTGAGCCTTCCGTCTTCAGGCGATTTGCATAACGCCCGCGCTCTGCCTTGGAAAAATCAAATTCATATTCAGGGCGCAGGTCATCTTCTTGTGCATTCAGTTTTTTAGCTTTCATAGCGCGTCCTCTCATGGGTGGTTGCGAATCTGGCACTGATGATGCGAATTGTGTCATCGAGTTCGGCGTGAGCAATTACCAGCAATTTCCCATCAATTCCCACGCCGTAAGTTATTAGCCGAGCCTCGCTTATGGAATGGTCTGGATCGGGAAACGTTGCTGACAATTCATCTTCAAAGGCGCTCGTTACAGAATCAAATGATACGCCGTGTTTTTTCAAGTTAGTCGCCGCTTTTTTGCTATCCCATTCAAATTTCATTTGGCATCCTGTCAAATTGAATAATGTGGCAACTAACCCCACTCTTTATCAGCCATGGCAGTATCTTTCAATCTGTTGCGTCTGGCAATCCGATAATTTTCTATCAGTAGCTCAACACCGGTGCCAGCCAGCGCTCGGCTGTTTCAATATCCCAGCCCTTACGTTCGGCGTAACTTGCGACCTGGTCGCGGGCAATCTTGCCGGTAGCGAAATATTGCGCGTCCGGGTGCGAGAAGTAAAACCCGCTGACCGCTGCGGTCGGCAGCATCGCAAAGCTGTCGGTGATCGTAATGCCGGCACGGCGGGGCGCATCCAGCATTTCAAACAACGGGCCTTTTTCGCTGTGCTCAGGGCAGGCAGGGTAGCCCGGTGCCGGACGAATGCCGCGATACTTCTCCGCGATCAGCGCATCGTTGTCCAGGCCTTCATCGGCAGCATAGCCCCAGAACTCGCGGCGCACACGTGCATGCAGCAGTTCGGCAAAGGCTTCGGCCAGACGGTCGGCCAGCGCTTTCAACATGATCGCGCTGTAATCGTCGTTATTCTTTTCAAATTCAGCCACATGCGCGTCGATGCCGATGCCGGTGGTCACAGCGAACCCGCCGATATAATCGGCCACGCCCGAATCTTTTGGCGCGATGAAATCGGCCAGACAGTAGTTCGGGATCGCGTCCGGCTTCTTGGTCTGCTGTCGCAGGTTGTGCCAGGTCATTTGCAGGCTCGAGCGCGTCTCGTCGGTGTAGATCTCGATGTCATCGCCCTGTCCTGCACCAATAGCCACCGTGTTGGCCGGGAACAGACCATACACGGCGTTCGCTGTGAGCCATTTCTCGCTGATGATTTGTTTAAGCATCGCCTTCGCATCGACAAACAACTTGGACGCCTCGATGCCCACCACTTCATCCTGCAAAATCTTAGGGTAGCGTCCGGCCAGCTCCCACGCCTGGAAGAACGGCGTCCAGTCGATGTATCCGGCAATCTCGGACAAGCTGTAGTCATGCAGCTCCTTCACGCCGAGCGCCTTTGGTTTCGGCGGGGTGTAGTTGCTCCAGTCCGTTTTAAAACCATGAGCACGCGCAGCTTCAAGCGAGACGTACACGGCCTTCGATTGGCGGGATTCATGCTGCTCGCGCGCGGCTGCGTAGTCGGTTTTAATCGACGCAACATAGTCATCGCGCAGCGTGTCGGAGAGCAGGTTGCTGCACACGCCCACCGCACGCGAAGCGTCGGTGACATAAACAGTGGTGCCGGATGGATAATTCTGTTCGATCTTCACTGCGGTGTGCACGCGGGAAGTGGTCGCCCCGCCGATCAACAGCGGAATCTTGAAGCCCTGACGTTCCATCTCTTTCGCCACATGCGCCATTTCTTCAAGAGATGGCGTGATCAGTCCGGACAGGCCGATGATGTCGACATTGTGCTCGCGTGCGGTGTCGAGGATCTTCTGGCAAGGCACCATCACGCCCATGTTCACCACTTCGAAGTTGTTGCACTGCAACACCACAGTGACGATGTTCTTGCCGATGTCGTGCACGTCGCCCTTGACCGTCGCCATCAGGATTCGGCCCTTGGTACTGGTATCACCCGAGCGCAGTTTCTCCGCTTCGATGTAGGGGATCAGATGCGCCACGGCCTGTTTCATCACGCGTGCTGATTTCACCACCTGCGGCAAAAACATCTTGCCCGCGCCGAACAGGTCGCCGACCACGTTCATGCCGGTCATCAGCGGGCCTTCGATCACTTCGACCGGCAGCTTCGCCTCCAGGCGCGCCTCCTCGGTGTCTTCGACGATGAAGGTGGTGATGCCGCGCACCAGCGCGTGAGTCAGGCGCTCCTGCACCGTACCTTTGCGCCATTCCAGATCTTCGACCAGCTCCTTACCGCCGCCCTTTACGGTCTCGGCGATTTTGACCAGTCTTTCGCCGGCTTCCGGGTTGCGGTTGAGCACCACGTCTTCTACCGCGTCGCGCAGCTCCCTGGGGATTTCTTCATATACGCCCAACTGGCCCGCATTGACGATGCCCATGTTCATGCCGGCCTGAATCGCGTGGTACAGGAACACGGTGTGAATCGCTTCCCTTACCGGCTCGTTGCCACGGAAGCTGAATGAAACATTCGACACGCCGCCGGAAATCTTCGCGTAAGGCAGATTCTTCCTGATCCAGGCGCAGGCCTCGATGAAGTCCACCGCGTAGTTGTTGTGCTCCTCGATGCCGGTCGCGATCGCGAAGATGTTCGGATCGAAGATGATGTCTTCAGGCGGAAAGCCGACCTGATTGACCAGAATGTCATAGCTGCGTTTGCAGATTTCCGTCTTGCGCGCGTAAGTGTCCGCCTGACCTTGCTCATCGAACGCCATCACCACCGCCGCCGCACCGTAACGGCGCACCAGCGTGGCGTACTTGATGAAATTCTCTTCGCCCTCTTTGAGCGAGATCGAATTGACGATACACTTGCCCTGCACGCATTTGAGACCCGCCTCGATGATGTTCCACTTGGAAGAATCGATCATCAGCGGCACCTTGGAAATATCAGGCTCCGAGGCGATCAGATTGAGGAACCTGACCATCGCGGCTTCGCCGTCCAGCATCGCCTCGTCCATGTTCACGTCGATCACCTGCGCGCCGGTTTCCACCTGCTGCTTGGCGACTTCCAGCGCCTCGTCGTAATGACCTTCCAGAATCAGACGCTTGAACTTGGCCGAGCCGGTGACATTGGCGCGCTCGCCGACGTTGACGAACAGCGTGTCATCGCCGATGTTGAACGGTTCAAGACCGGATAAGCGACAGCGGTGCTCAAGGTCGGGCAGGCGGCGCGGCGGCACATCTTTCAATGCCTCGGCGATGGCTTTGATATGCGCAGGCGACGTGCCGCAGCAGCCACCCGCAATATTGAGAAAACCGCTGGTGGCGAATTCCTTCACCAGGCGCGCGGTGGTCTCCGGCACTTCGTCGTAGCCGGTGTCGGACAACGGATTGGGTAAGCCGGCATTCGGGTGTGCACTGACATAGCAGGAAGCCACGCGCGACAATTCTTCCACATAGGGACGCATCAGCTCCGCACCCAGCGCGCAGTTCAGGCCGATGGACAGCGGGCGGGCATGCGAGAGCGAGTTCCAGAATGCCTCGGTAGTTTGCCCCGAGAGGGTGCGCCCGGAAGCATCGGTGATCGTGCCGGAAATCATGATCGGAACTCGCACGCCATGCTGCTCGAAATACTTGTCGATCGCGAACAGCGCAGCCTTGGCATTAAGCGTGTCGAAAATGGTTTCGACCATCAGGATGTCGGCGCCGCCATCCAGCAGTCCGTGTATCGACTCGGTGTAGCTTGTCACCAGTTCGTCGAACGTGACATTGCGCGCGGCGGGATCGTTCACGTCCGGCGAAATCGAGGCGGTGCGGCCTGTAGGCCCCAACACGCCTGCGACAAAGCGTGGCTTATCAACAGTCGAAAATTCGTCGCATAAATCGCGCGCCAGTCTCGCTCCGGCCACGTTCAGCTCATACACCAGATGTTCCATGCCGTAGTCAGACATGGACACCGAGTTGGAGTTGAAGGTGCAGGTTTCCAGTATGTCCGCACCCGCCGCCAAGTATTCGCGATGGATGCCGCCGATGACATGCGGCTGGGTCAGCAGCAGCAGGTCGTTATTGCCTTTGACATCGATGGGATGGTCGGCGAACGTGCGGCGAGCGCCGGCGTAACTGCCTGCCAACTCGGTGCCGCGATAATGCGCCTCGGTCAGCTTGTGTCGCTGGATCATCGTGCCCATCGCACCGTCCAGAATCAGGATGCGTTGCTGGATGATTTTTTCGATTGGGTGTTGAGTCATGGTCAGCTGCTTAAAAATTAGTCGGGTATTTTATCATGAGGCAGGCGGCGCTGTAAGCCGCTGGATTTGCGTCTGAATTCGCGCCAAATCAGTGCAAGGGTGCGTTGCGACTACTTCTTTACCTTAGTTGTTGCCACGGCTTCGTTTGGCTCGGAATCGCTCACCAGCCTGTAGACGACACCGATCACCAGCAGCGCCGCCAGCAACAGCCCGTAGTGGAGCGGGCTGAAGCTCTCGTCATGTCCGCCGGAGGTGCTGATGACTTGCACCGGCTGCACGATCATTTCGCGGATCACTGAAATCATCGCGACCTCGACGAACACGCGCACGGAAGTGCGTCCCGTCAGCAAGTAGTTCATCTCCGCCGAGATCAGCGTGGAGAGCGTCCACAGGATAAACAAGGAGCCGAGTGCATGAAAGAATCCGCTCATTGCATTCCCCGCATTCCAGGCATCGCTGGCCCTCACCCCGAAATCCCAGATCACCATCACACAGGCAATGCCCAATGCCAGCGCCAGCAAGACATGAATCAGCTGGTTGAAGTTTTTCATACTGGTGATCAGCTTCTGTTCAAACATACGGCTTCCTTTATCAAAATTGTTTGTCCATGCGCCGGTACTGAACTGCTTCGGCGATGTGCATAGTCTGAATGGCCTCGCTGCCGGCCAGGTCGGCGATGGTGCGCGCCATTTTGAGTACGCGATGATAGGCGCGCGCCGAGAGATCCAGACGCGTGATAGCCTGTCTTAGCAGCGCCTCGCCCGGCGCGTCAGGCGCGCAGAATGAGTCAACCTCAATGACGGAGAGTTGCGCGTTGGGTTTGTTCTGTCTTGCCAGTTGTTGCCGCCTTGCCGCCTCGACGCGTGCTTGAATCGCGGCACTGTTTTCGCCATCGGCTTGTCTGAGCAAATCCTGTTGTGCCACGGCGGGCACTTCAATCTGAATATCGATGCGGTCCAGCAGCGCGCCGGAAATCTTGCCGCGATAGCGTGCAATCTGATCCGGCGTGCAGTGGCACTTGCCGTTGTAGTGACCAAAATAACCGCACGGGCAGGGATTCATCGCGGCGATCAGTTGAAATTGTGCGGGGAACTCGGCACGCCGGACGGCGCGCGAGATGGTGATGTGGCCCGATTCCAGAGGCTCGCGCAATACCTCAAGGACCCCGCGATCAAACTCAGGCAATTCATCCAGAAACAATACACCATGCAAGGCCATGGAGATTTCACCGGGACGCGGATTGCTGCCGCCACCGACCAGTGCCACGCCGGATGCGGTATGGTGAGGTGCGCGATACGGGCGTGTTTTCCACCGGCTCACATCAAAGCTGCCATCCAGTGATTGCAAGGCCGCGCTTTCCAGCGCCTCCTGTTGCGTCATCTGCGGCAGAATGCCGGGGAAACGCTGCGCCAACATGGATTTGCCGGTGCCGGGCGGTCCTATCATCAGTACGCTATGGCCACCGGCTGCCGCGATTTCCAGCGCGCGCTTGACCTGTTCCTGCCCTTTCACCTCACTCATGTCGGGGTAGTGAGGCGCGATGGTTTGCGGCTGGCTGATGTGAGGTTTTATAGGTTCACGACCCGCCAGATGGGCTGCGACCTGTAACAGCGTCCTGGCCGGATAAACCACTGCGTCTTCCACCAGTGCGGCTTCCGCTGCATTCACAGCGGGCAGGATGAATGCGCGCCCGCTGTTGGCGGCGCGATACGTCATCGCCAGTGCGCCGCGTATTGAGCGCAGTTCACCTGTCAGCGCGAGCTCGCCGGCGTATTCATAGTTTGCAAGTTTATCGGAAGGAATTTGTCCGGTTGCGGCCAGTATCCCTAATGCAATCGGCAGATCATATCGCCCGCTTTCCTTGTCCGAAATATCTTGATAAGTGAGAATGAGTATGTTTATATTTGAGAATGGACAAGGAAATTTTTGTTTCAGACACGGTGGATGTTTATCTCGAACCTTGGCTTCGCGAATTGGTTGGAGGTAAGAATATGCCTGCCAGAAAGATTCGACCAAGTCGTTATAGCGTAACCGGCTATGTCCCATCATCCAAGGGAACAAAGGCGCAGGACGCTGAAAGTTCCCTTGAGCAAGATTTTTTGACCTTACTTGAGTACGATAAACGGGTCGAACGCTATGTTGCACAACCACTCTCCATTACATGGACTGACTCATCCGGTAAGCGACATCGTTACACGCCCGATGCGATTGTAAAATATTCTTATTCAGCAATGTGTGATGATCCGCATCTTCGCACAACCATTTTCGAGGTCAAGCCGAGAGCGATACTTATGCGCGATTGGCTAGAGCTTAAACCGAAACTAAGAAGTGCCATCGGTTGGGCGAAGGAATTCGGTTGCCGTTTCCATTTGGTCACGGAAAAAGAAATTCGAACTCCGTATCTTGCGAACGTTCGGTTTCTTCTCGACTATTACAACAGGCATCTGCCTGAACGGCAAGATCTCATTGCGGCACGACAGCATCTCGTTATTGAAACGCTTCATAAGTTGAAAAGGACGACGCCGAGAGATCTTCTGCAAGCCATGACGCAAAACGAGCAGTTGCAGGCCGAGTTGATTCCGTGGATATGGAACTTACTCAATATGGAGTTTATTGGTGTCGATTTAACAAAACCTTTGACTATGGTATCGCCGATATGGGAAACGGAAAAAACGAAGTTATTTCTGCAGCGCTAAATCCAATTCCAACAACGCTTAACGTTGGCCCTGGCTCGATCATTCATGTGGGTGATACAGTCTTCTGCGTTAAGCGGTTTGAGACATCGGAAAGTGTAATTGCAAGAAGCATAGATACAGGTCTCGACCAATCAATTAAATTCAGTGAAATTTCTGAGTCCTGCGCCAAACACGCGCAAGGTCGGAAAATCGATTTGTCGGCAATTTCTGATGAAGACTGGGATGTTGCAATAGAACGTTATAAAGTTCTGCAACCCCTTTTGGAAAATACGCAGCGTACAGCACAGGATGTGCTGAAGGTTGCCACAGAGCAACTGGTCTCGGTAGCAACCATGTACCGGTGGTTGGATCGTTTAGCATTAAGCGGCACTGTTACATGCCTGCTTCGCAAGAAGCGAAACGATGCTGGCAACAAGAATCTAGATCCTCTCATTGAAGCCATTGTCAAAAATGTGATTGCAAATGAGTATCTGACAAAGCTGAAACGTAGTCCAACCTTAGCACTGAAGGAAATCAAGCGGAGGTGTCGGCTTAGCAATTATACAGCTCCGTGCAAAAGTACATTGCTGCGAAGAATTGATGAAATCCTGCCAGAGGAACGTGAAAGGCGGCGGAATGGTCGCAATGCAGCGCTTGATTATCGCGCAGAGCGTGGATCAATGCCGGGGATAGACAGGCTGCATGCAATTTGGCAAATTGACCATACCCTAGTTGACGTTATTCTTGTAGACGAACGTGACAGGATTCCTATCGGCCGTCCGTGGATTACACTCGCAATGGATGTGTTTTCTAGAACCGTGGTTGGTTGGTATGTGTCGTTCGACCCTCCTGGAGCGCTAGGCACTGGAATATGTATCTCGAATGCGATCCTTCCTAAAGACACATTTCTTGCGCGCCTAGGAGTTAATTATCCCTGGCCATGCCAAGGAAAACCGAGGATTATTCAAGCGGATAATGCGAAGGAATTCCGTGGGAACATGCTCAAAAACGCATGTAATGAGCATGGTTTTGAAATGAAATTTCGAAAGGTAAAGAAGCCAAACTACGGAGCTCATATCGAGAGAATTTTGGGTACATTGCTCGCTCAGATTCATGGTCTTGACGGCACGACATTTTCAAACCCTCAAGAAAAAGGGGAGTACGACTCTGAAGGCAATGCTGCGATGACCCTCGATGATTTTGAATTATGGCTGGCAAATCTGATCCTTGGTCCTTACCATCACGGCAATCACTTAGCTTTAGGATGTTCTCCCATCAAACGATATCGAGATGGAATTTTCGGGGACGAAAATACACCAGGAATCGGAATGCTGCCGATAGCGGCCGACCCAGAAAAATTAAAGATCGATTTTCTACCCCTCG